>NZ_CP128361.1:6130200-6436710 GCF_030345075.1 Solwaraspora sp. WMMA2065 | reverse complement strand
GGGTGCTCTGCCGTACGGGCAGCCAACGCGGCCAGAGCTAGCAGGGCGAGCAGGACGAGACAGCTGGCGATCAGGAGGCCCCAGATGCCGACGCCAACCACCACACCCTCCCCAGGGTGGATCGGACCGTCCCGGACTGACTATAGACTCCGGCTGATACCGAGAGCCACCGTCCGGACACTGCGGATCGGAGCACCGGTCACCGGTCCTCGGCGACCTGCGGGGGCGCACCTCGGCGGGTCGCGTAGCTGGTGAGTAGGGTGTTCGGCGTGACTGTGGCAGCTGAGACGGCGGTGCGGCGGTGAACGGGCCGATCGCCACCGTGGTCATCGTCGGCGCGCTGGCCGTCGCCGGCTGGGCACTGCTCTGCGCAGCGTTGGACCGGCCGCCGGGGCTGATCCAGTACGGCGGGCTGGCGGTGGTCGAGGTCGCCCTGCTCGCACTGACCGTGGCCGCCGTGGTGGCGCTGGTCGGCGGGGAACGTCCCGGTGAACCACCGGTCTTCGCCGGCTACCTGATCACCACGCTCAGCCTGCCGCCGATGGCGGGGGTGCTGGGCCGGATGGAGCCGACCCGGTGGGGTTCGTTGACCATCGGTGTCTTCGCCCTGGTGATCCCGGTGCTGGTGGTCCGGCTGCAGCAGACCTGGACGGCGGTCGGCGGTGGCTGACCCGACATCGACGGCCGGGCGGACGGCGCGGACCGGGCGGACGGCGCGGACCCGCAGCGGGCCGGGCCGGGTGCTGATCGGCGTCTACATTCTGTTCGCGATCGCCGCCTCGTCCCGGGCCGGCGTACAGATCGCCACCCGGTTCGGCGAGGCGCCGGTGGCATACCTGCTCTCCGCCTTCGCCGCGGTGGTGTACCTGGTGGCGGCCGCCGGGCTGATCATCGACGGCCCGGTCGGTCGCCGAATCGCATACGGCTGCTGCACGGTGGAGCTGGTCGGCGTACTCGGCATCGGCGCGGTGAGTTTCGCGGTGCCGGCGGCGTTCCCGGACGAGACGGTCTGGTCGGGCTTTGGCAGCGGGTACGGCTACATTCCGCTGGTGCTGCCGGTCGTCGGGCTTCTCTGGCTGCGCCGCAGCCGAGCCTCGGCCGGTCCTGAGGCCGACGCACCGGCGTAGGCCGGCCACCGACGCTCGGGCCGGCTCGGCCACCTGCCGGCCGGCGTCCGCTGTGGAACCGTCGCTGATGTCGGTATCCCGACAGTGGACGGTGCCGGCATCGCAGCTCAGCGCCGGACTGCATGCGCTCCGCCATGCGCGTCCGACCTGCTGGGCCATCGCGCTCCATGCCCGGTCTGTAATTATTGTCCCGGGTTCCGTCACCGGCACCCTCGGGCCGGGAGCAAGTAAAGAGGGCGATGAACAATGGCGACCATCTACGACGTTGCGCGGAAAGCGAAGGTCTCCCCAGCTACCGTCTCCCGGGTCGTCAACGGCCACACCAACGTGGATCCCGCGCTGGCCGACCGGGTCCGGCGGGCGATGCACGAGCTGGACTACCGGCCCAACGCGGTGGCCCGTAATCTGCGCCGGAGCCGGACCACGTTGTGGGCGGTGGTGATCAGCGACATCGGCAACCCGTTCTTCACCGCCCTGGTCCGCGGCGTCGAGGACCTCGCTCAGCAGGCCGGCTACTCGGTCGTGCTGTGCAACACCGACGAGGATCCGGTCAAGGAAAGCCGCTACCTGAACGCGGTCCTCGCCGAACAGGTCGCCGGGGTGATCATCGCCCCGTCCGGGCCGGCCGCCGATCTGGGGCAGCTCATCGCCGCCCGGGTGCCGGTGGTGGTGGTCGACCGGCAGCTGCACGGCAGCCGGATCGACACCGTGCTGGTGGACAACGAGCACGGCGCCCGGCTGGCCACCGCACACCTGCTCGACTCGGGCTACCGGCGGATCGCCTGCATCACCGGCCGACGTGGCGTCTGGACCGCCTGCCGACGGCTCGGCGGCTACCAGCGGGCGTTGGCCGATGCCGGACAGCCGTACCAGGAGGAGTTGGTCCGCCACGCCGATTTCCGCTCCGACGGCGGCTACCGGGCGATGACGGAGCTGCTGCGGCTGCGACCGCGACCGGACGCGCTGTTCGCGGCAAACAACCTGATGACCGTCGGTGCGGTGGAGTGCCTGGTCGACCAGGGCATCGCGGTGCCGGCGGAGATGGGTGTGGTCGGCTTCGACGACCTGCCGTGGGCACATCTGGTTCGGCCCGCGTTGACCACCGTCACCCAGCCGACGTACCAGTTGGGCGAGACCGCCGCCCAGCTGCTCATCGAGCGGATCGCCAGCCCCGACCGGGCCGCGACCACCGTCACCCTGCCCACCAAGCTGCAGGTCCGGGAGAGCTCGGTACGTCGCCGGCCGCCAGCGGTCGTTGAGCAGGTGTAGCGCTGTCGGCCGCCGGGTACCGGATGGGCTTACCGCGGACGCAGGGAGCACCATGGCAGTCACCGTCGACACCCCGCCGGACCAGGTCGGTGGGCTGACCGGTTGGGTGGCTGACGTCATCGCCCGGCTGGGCGAGATCGGGGTCGGCCTGCTGGTGGCGTTGGAGAGCGTCGTCCCGCCGATCCCCAGCGAGGTGGTGCTGGCGATGGCCGGCTACCTGGCCAGCCAGGACCGGGTGAATCTGGTCGGGGTCTGGGCCGGGGCGACGATCGGCTCGCTGGCCGGCGCGTTGCTGCTCTACTGGCTGGGTGCGGCGATCGGCGAGGCACGACTGCGACGCTGGTTGGACAAGGTGCCGCTGGTCGATCTGGAAGACCTGGACAAGGCAGACCGCTGGTTCGAGCGGTACGGTCGGTGGGCGGTGCTGTTCGGCCGGATGGTGCCGGTCGTGCGGAGCCTGGTCTCGGTGCCGGCCGGCGCCGACCGGATGCCGTTGACCCGGTTCAGCGCCTTCACCACGCTGGGCAGCGGGGCATGGAACGCGCTGTTCGTCGGTGCCGGGTTCGCGCTCGGTTCACAGTGGCAGCAGGTCGAGCGGTACAGCCGTTGGTTCGACGTGGCGGTCCTCGTGCTCCTTGGCGGGCTGGTCGTCTACTGGGTGGTCGGCCAGGTCCGGCGTCGCCGCCGTCGGGCTGCGGCCGGCCGCCGACCGTCGCCCTGATGCCAGGGACGGTTCGGCCGACGAGCCGTCGGCGGTGCCGATAAGCCCTCGGCCGACCAACTCGGCGTGACCCGACGGGACGACAGACCCGTCCAGCCTCGATGCCACAGGTGCATCTTGATGCACCTGTGGCATCAGACCTGCGGAGACACCTTTGGGTTCCCCGGAGCCGCGAGGTTCATGAACCCCTTGCGGATATACCCCTAGGGGGTATTGTGGCGGCGTGGGAACGGACGGAACCCGAAACGACGAGCACACCGGCCACGGTGGCCACGACAAGCACGCGGGGCACGATCCGGAGATGTTCCGCCGCAGGTTCTGGCTGAGTCTCGCGCTGACCGTACCGGTCGTGCTCACCAGTCATATGGTGATGGACTGGTTCGGCTACTCGCTGAGTTTTCCCGGGATGTCCCTGGTCGGCCCGGTGCTCGGCTCGGTGGTGTTCTTCTACGGCGGCTGGCCGTTCCTGGTCGGCGGCGTACACGAGGTCCGAGACCGTGCCCCCGGCATGATGCTGCTGATCTCGATGGCGATCACCGTCGCCTACCTGGCCTCACTGGCCACCAGCGTCGGCGCCTTCGACCTGGACTTCTGGTGGGAGCTGGCGGCGCTGGTGACCATCATGCTGCTCGGCCACTGGCAGGAGATGAAGGCGATCGGCCAGGCGCAGGGCGCGCTGTCCGCGTTGGCCGCGCTGCTGCCCGACGACGCGGAACGGGTCGCCGACGACGGGCAGGTCCAGCCGGTCATGGTGGCCGACCTGCGAGCCGGCGACCTGGTCCTGGTGCGCTCCGGCGCCCGGGTACCCGCCGACGGGCGGATCACCGACGGCGAAGCCGAGCTGGACGAGTCGATGATCACCGGAGAGTCCCGGCCGGTACCCCGACGCGTCGGAGACCCGGTGGTGGCCGGCACCGTCGCGACCGACTCGGCGATCCGGGTACGGGTCGAGGCCGTCGGCGAGGACACCGCCCTGGCCGGCATCCAACGTCTCGTCGCACAGGCTCAGGCCTCCAGCGGCCGGGCCCAGATGCTTGCCGACCGATTCGCCGCCCTGCTGTTCTACGTCGCGATGGCCGCCGCCGTGCTGACCTTCGCCGCCTGGTGGACGTTCGGCAGCCTCGACGATTCCGTGGTACGGACGGTCACCGTACTGGTGATCGCCTGCCCGCACGCCCTCGGCCTGGCGATCCCCCTGGTGATCGCGTTGTCGACGGCCGTGGCGGCCAAGGCCGGGATCCTGGTCAAGAACCGGCTGGCCTTGGAGCGGATGCGCACCGTCGACGCGGTGCTGTTCGACAAGACCGGCACCCTGACCACGGGCGCGCACACCGTGACCGGCGTCGCGGCGGCTCCCGGGCACACCGAGGACGACGTACTGCGCCTGGCCGCAGCGGTGGAAACCGACAGCGAGCACCCACTGGCCCGCGCCATCGTGGCCGCCGCCACCGAACGGGGTCCGACGAGCGCCGCAACCGACTTCCGGTCGTTGACCGGCCGGGGCGTGCAGGCAAACGTGGATGGCACTCAGTACGCCGTCGGCGGCCCGGCGCTGCTGGGCGAACTCGACGCCTCAGTCCCGCCGGAGCTGACCACCACGACCGACGCTTGGTCGCAGCGTGGTGCCGCCGTACTGCATCTGCTGCGGCTCGACGGCGGCCGCGCCGAGGTGCTCGGCGCTATCGGGCTGGCCGACGAGGTCCGGCCCGAGGCCCGGCAGGCGATCGCCGAACTGCGCCGACAGGGCATCGACAAGATCATGATGATCACCGGTGACGCCCGGCCGGTCGCCGAGGCGGTCGCCGCCGATCTCGGCTTCCGGTCCGGCGTGGACGAGGTCTTCGCCGAGGTGCTGCCCGCCGACAAGGACGAGACGGTGGCGGACCTGCAGGCCCGGGGGCTGACCGTGGCGATGGTCGGCGACGGCGTCAACGACGCACCGGCGCTGGCCCGTGCCGACGTCGGCATCGCCATCGGGGCCGGCACCGATGTCGCGATCGAATCCGCCGGAGTCGTTCTCGCCTCGTCCGACCCGCGCGGGGTCACCGGGGTGATCCGGCTGTCGATGGCCTCCTACCGCAAGATGCTGCAGAACCTGGGCTGGGCCGCCGGCTACAACGTCATCGCCATTCCGCTCGCCGCCGGCGTGCTGGCCTGGGCCGGGCTGACGTTGAGCCCGGCGGTCGGGGCGATCCTGATGTCCGCGTCCACCATCGTGGTCGCCCTCAACGCGCAACTGCTCCGCCGGGTGCGACTCGCCCCGGACGAGCGGTAGCGGGCAGCCCGAGCTCCGTACGCGACCGGCACGTCACGGCCTTGTCGAACCAGACCCTTTCGACGAAGGTCGCGCGCTTCACCAGACCCAGCAACGTGGTCCGGGAGGCGACCAACGACCGGCGGGCCTGCTCCTCGGTCAGCCCGTCCAGACAGCGGTTGAGTGCGCTGCGGTGCTCGTCGAGGAACGCCTCGAACTGAACGCGCAGCTGCTGGGTGACGACCTGGTCCGGGAACGCCTCACCCGGGAACCGGGTACTGCCAGTGAACGTACCGTCCCCCAGTGGATCTCGGTTGCGCCGACCTGTTTCTAGTTGAGACCGCTGGCAGACGCGTCGACGCCGACGCGGGCGGCTGCGGCTGCCGCTTCGGCGGCCCGGTCTGCCGTGGCCTCGTCGACCGGGTCTCCGCTGACGAGCAGGCGGTAGTACAGCGGCGCCGAGACGGCGCGGATGACCTCGACGGCGTCCGTGCCCTGAGGCAGTTCCGCCCGCCGTACGGCCTGCTCCACGCAGGGTGGCCACTCGGCAATGCGGACGGCGTAGAAGCGGTGCAGCGCCTCGGCGGCGCGGGGGTCGCAGGTCGCGGCGACGATGACCGCCCGGAAGAGCGCACCCTGACGCGGATCGGCCAGGGTGCGCTGCACCAGCCGGGCGTTGGCCCGCAGGTCCCCGATCAGCGATCCGGTGCCTGCGCCAGCGCGGTGCGCTGGGCGGCGTCCGGGGTGATCCGGTAGTTGTAACGGAGCTGCACGGCCATCATATGTATCATGTTGGTTTATGGTCGAACTTCAAGGCATCCGCACCGGCAGGCACTGCACTTTCGCGATGCATGTCCACTTGGTTTTCGTGACGAAGTTCCGGCACAACGTGTTCGCCGACCGGCACCTGACCCGGATGGAGGCGATCATGCGAGACGTGTGCGCCGACTTCGAGGCCGAACTGGTCGAGTTCAACGGCGAGAATGACCACGTCCACCTGCTGGTCAACTTCCCGCCCAAGGTCGCCGTGGCCAGGCTGGTCAACAGCCTCAAAGGGGTCTCCTCGCGCCGCCTCCGGCAGGAGTTCCCCGACCTGGCGCGCCACTACTACCGGGCCAACAAACTCTGGTCCGGCTCGTACTTCGCCGGGTCTGTCGGCGGCGCGCCCTTGAGCGTCATCAAGCAGTACATCGAGCAGCAGAACCGTCCCGGTTAAGGCACTGCTCGGGCCTGGCTGCCCCCCAGCGCGAGCCTTCACCCCCGGCCTGAAGGCCGGAGCACTGGCCCGCATTCCGGTAGCCGGAGGCGGCGGCCCCGGTCACGTCGCCGATCTGGATCCGGGTCAGGGCAGATGCCGTCGACCGGCTGAGAGCGTTCTCCCCGGGAGGTTGCCGATCTACGTTCTAGGGAGCATCAGAACTGATGGGGACGGTTGGGATCGCTCGAATCACATGGGAGAGCGCTCTCAGGGTCTATACGTCTCCAGACTGGACTTGTCAACCGATGTCGATGCCACAGCCGGCGTGGAGACTGGCTCTGAACCCGTGCGGCCGCCCCCGGCGGGGGCGGCGTGCGGATCACCGGCACCCTTGGAGACACCCGTCCGACCAGGCCGGGCAGCTCGTAAAGTCAGTTAAATCCCTGCATAGCAGTGGATAAGGAGACAGTGTGCGCGTGTCGCATGGAGGAGCCCGGTGAACGGCTGGTTCGAGCAGACCATCGTCTCGACCGGGCGGCTGCCGCTGTTCTGCTTCTTCGTCGGCGTCGTCCTCGGCTTCGCGTTCATCCGCTTCTCGGTCCGGATGATCCGGGCACAGGTGCGCTGGTGGCCCGGCAACGTTACCCGCGGCGACCTGCACATCCATCACGTCGTCTTCGGGGTGGTCTTCATGCTGGTCGCCGGGGTCGCCGGGCTGGCGATCCCGGTGGAGACGACCTTGTGGCGAGCGGTGGCGGCCGCGCTGTTCGGCGTCGGCGCCGCGCTGGTGCTCGACGAGTTCGCCCTGCTGCTGCATCTGAGCGACGTCTACTGGTCGGAGCGCGGCCGCACCTCGATCGACGCGGTCTTCGTCGCGATCGCCGTCTCCGGGCTGCTGCTGCTCGGCCTGCGGCCACTGGGTGCCAACGAGTTCCTCACCGGCGAGACCGACCCGGCACAGTTCGCCGGCGCCGCGCTCATCGTGATCAACCTGGTGCTGGCGGCGGTCACCCTGCTCAAGGGTAAGATCTGGACCGGGCTGCTGGGATTGTTCCTCCCGGTCCTGCTGATCGTAGGCGCGCTGCGGCTGGCCCGGCCGCACGCGCCCTGGGCACGCTGGTTCTACCGCGGCGAGAGCCGCTGGGCCGAGTGGCGGCGAGCCAGGTCCGCCGACCGCGAGCGCCGCTACCGGCAACCGATCATCCTGGCCAAGATCCGGGTCCAGGAGTTGATCGCCGGTCGGCACGACCTGCCGCTGCCCCGGCCACCCCGCCGCGAACGCTGAGCCGACCGGCGCTTCCGGCGGCACCGCAAAGCCGTACCGCCGGGTCACCCGAAGGCGCAGGATGGCCCGATGACCAGCAGTACTGTCGCCGCCGAGCCGGCCCGGCACCGGCCCGAGGCACTGACCGTGGGTGTGGAGGAGGAGTTCCTGCTCGTCGACCGTCGGTCCGGCGCCGCCGCGCCGGCGGTCGCGGCGGTGCTCGCCGAGATCCCGCCGGAGCTGCGCGGGCAGGTGCAGCGGGAGTTCCAGACCAGCCAGATCGAGATCGGCAGTCCACCCGGCCTGGACCTACGGGCGCTGCGCCGTACCCTCGGGACGCTGCGCGCCGGGGTCGCCGACGCCGCCGAGCGGGCCGGTGTCCGGCTGCTCGCCGTCGGCACCGCACCGGTCGCCGGACCGCAGCCCGACGTGGTCGACGTGGTCGACGACCCACGCTTCCACCGGATCGTCGAACGGTACGGCAGGCTGCTGCCCGGCCCGGGTACCAACGGGCTGCACGTGCACGTCGCGGTCCCGGACCAGCAGGTCGGCGTACAGGTGCTCAACCACCTCCGCCCGTGGCTGCCGGTGCTGCAGGCGGCGACCGCCAACTCACCGTTCTTCCAAGGCGTCGACACCGGGTACGCCAGTTGGCGCTCGGTGATGTGGCAGCGTTGGCCGGCGGTCGCACCGGCCCCACGACTACGCTCGTACGAGCACTACCGGTCACTGGTCGACGACCTGACCACCGCCGGTCTCATCCTGGACGAAGGGATGCTCCACTGGTACGCCCGACTGTCGGCGCACTACCCCACCGTCGAGGTCCGCATCGGCGACGTCTGCCCGAGCCTGGACGACACGATCCTGCTCGCCGCGCTGGTCCGCGGTCTGGTCGGCACAGCGCTCGCCGCGGTGGCACAGGACCGGCCACCTGTCGACGTGGAACATCATGTGCTGGTCGCCGCCCACTGGCGGGCCGCGCACGACGGGCTGGAGGGGCAGGCCGTGGACCTGAGCACCGGGGCACCCGCGTTGCGTCCCGGCTGGCACCTGCTGCGCCGGCTGGTCGACACCGTCCGCCCCGAGCTCGACCGGCACGGCGACGTCGCGCTGGTGAACTCGCTGCTGGGCCGGCTGCGGGCCCGGGGCACCGGAGCGGCCCGGCAGCGGGCCGTGCACGCCGGCACCGGCGACCTGGCAGCGGTGGTGGATTACCTGGCCGCGCAGACCCGCAGCCGGTCGATCATCCCGGCACCGCCGCACGTGACTGCTCCCCCCGCCGGTCCGGTCACCGATCCCCCGCCGGACCGCTGACCTGGTCCGACCAGACGCGACTGGAGAAGATGTGAGATGGCGCAACGGATGGTGGTGATCGGCGGTGACGCGGCCGGCATGTCGGCCGCGTCCCAGGCCCGGCAGCTGCGGGGCCCCGACGAGCTGAGCATCGTCGCGTTCGAGCGGGGCCGGTTCACCTCGTACTCGGCCTGCGGGATCCCGTACTGGATCTCCGGCCTGGTCGACGACCCGCAGGAGCTGATCGTCCGCGATCCGGAGACGTTCCGCCGCGACCACCACATCGACGTGCGTATCCGGCATGAGGTCACCCGGATCGACCTGGCCGCGCGGGAGGTGGTGGCCACGTCGTTCGGCGACGGCGGGCGGGAGGTCCGCGAGCCGTTCGACACCCTGGTGTACGCCACCGGAGCGGCGCCGGCGCAGCCGCCGTGGGCGGGCAACGCCGCCTCCGGCGTGTTCGGGGTGCAGACCCTCGACGACGGCGCGGCGCTACGGGACTGGCTCGACCAGGAACCGGTGCCGCGCCGGGCGGTGGTGGTCGGCGGCGGGTACATCGGGGTGGAAATGGCCGAGGCGTTGATCCGGCGTGGCCTGGCGGTGACGCTGGTGGAGCGCAGCCCACAGCCGATGTCCACTGTCGACCCAGACATGGGGGCGCTGGTCCGCTCGGCGCTGGTCGGGCTCGGCATCGACGTGCGTACCGGCGTATCGGTCACCGGTCTGCACGAGCGGGACGGGCGGGTCTGCGAGGTGCTGACCGACGAAGGCGCGGTGCCGGCCGACGTCGTGGTGCTGGGCCTGGGCGTACGGCCGAACTCCGGGCTCGCCGAGCAGGCCGGCCTGCCGATCGGCGTCACCGGCGGCGTCCGTACCGATCTGCAGATGCGGGTGGTCGGGGTGCCCGACGTGTGGGCGGCCGGCGACTGCGTCGAGACCTTCCACCGGGTCAGCGGGCAGCCGGTGCACATCCCGCTGGGCACCCACGCCAACAAGCAGGGCCGGGTCGCCGGAATCAACATCGGTGGCAGGTACGCCACCTTCCCCGGGGTGATCGGCACCGCGATCACCAAGGTCTGTGACCTGGAGGTGGCCCGCACCGGGCTGCTCGAACGTGAGGCGGCGAAAGCCGGGTACGCCTACGTCAGCGCCACCGTGGAGTCGAGCAACCGGGCCGGCTACTTCCCCGGTGCCGCCCCGATGACCATCAAGCTGATCGCCGAGCAGCACACCGGGCAGCTGCTGGGTGGGCAGATCGTCGGTACGTCGGAGGCTGCGAAGCGGATCGACGTCCTGTCGGTCGCGGTGTGGAACCGGATGTCGGTGGCCGAGATGACCGCCCTCGACCTGGGCTACGCCCCGCCGTACTCGCCGGTCTGGGATCCGGTGCTGGTCGCCGCCCGACGGGCCAACGACGCCGTCGCCAACACCCCGTGAGCGGGCGCCTGGCCGGGCCGGACGGGTAGCGGTTGCCGTTGGGCGTGGCCGTTAGGCTTGGTGGGTGGACCCGGCGACCCATTCCAGCGACGATCACCTGCGCGTCTCGGACACCGAGCGGGAGCAGGTGGTGGAGTTGCTCGGCCAGGCGACCGCGGAAGGCCGCCTGACCCTCGACGAGTACGCCGACCGGGCCACTGAGGCGCATCAGGCCAAGACCCGGGGTGAGCTGGCCCGGCTCACCGCCGACCTGCCCATCGAGCCGTCTGGTGGGCTGCCGGTCGCCGCCGGGCCGGGTGCGCTGGCGGCGCGCGGTCCGGCGTATCCGGCGGTGCCGGGCAGCGGCGCGACGCTGCCCGCCCCGGTGGAGCGGATGGTGGCGATCTTCGGCGACGAGGTGCGCAAGGGACACTGGCTGGTGCCGGACCGGGTGGAGGCACGGGCGGTCTTCGGCGACTGCAAGATCGAGTTGCAGGACGCCCAGATCCAGCATCAGGTGACCACGATCGAGGCGACCGCCATCTTCGGCTCGGTCACGGTGTACGTGCCGGAGGGGGTCGACGTCCGGATGACCGGCACGGCGGTGTTCGGCGACAAGAAGTCGAAGCTGACCGCACCGCCCCGGCCCGGTGCCCCGGTCATCCAGGTGGTCTGCAACGTGATCTTCGGCTCGGTCGTGGTGCGTCCACCGAAGCGCAAATGGTGGTGACGACGGCTGGTCAGCCCGGTTGGCAGGTCGGACACCAGTAGGTGTTGCGGGCGGCCAGCGCTCCGGCGGCCACGGTGGTGCCGCAGCACAGGCAGGGTTGGCCGGCACGCCGGTAGACGTACACCTCCCCACCGTGCCGGTCGTTGCGCGGCGCCCGGCCCATCGCCTCCGGCAGGTGCTCGTCGCGGACGGTGTCGATCCGGCCCCGACGCACCCCGATCCGCATCAGGGTGACCAGGTCGGCCCAGATCCGCTGCCACTGGTCGGCGGTCAGCCGCCGGCCAGGCGTGGTCGGCGCGATCCCGGCCCGGAACAGCACCTCGGTGGCGTAGACCAGGCCGACCCCGGCGACGATCGTCTGGTCGAGCAGCAACGCGCCGAGCGGCCTGACGCTGCGCCGGATCCGTCCGCCGGCGGTGTCCGGGTCGGCGTCGTCGCGCAGCGGGTCGGCGCCGAGCCGGTCCCGCAGGGCGTCGGCCTCGGCCTCGGTGAGCAGTTCGCAGGCGGCCGGTCCGCGCAGGTCCAGCCAGTGTCGGCGGTCGGTTACGCCGGCTGTCGCGGACGGTCCGTCGGCTGCCACTGCCGGCCCGCCGACCAGCCGCAGCCGGATCTGCCCGACCGGTGCGGGCGGCTGTCCCGGCCCGTCGGCGACGGTGCCGTAGAGGCCCAGATGCACGTGCAGGATGCCGCCTCCCGGACCGCCCCGGTAGTGGTGCAGCAGATGCTTGCCGTACGCCTCGGTGGCGGCGAGGGTGGCGCCGGTGAGTTGGGCGGCGCCGGCGGTGAACCGACCCTGCGGGCTGGTCGCGACGACCTGCGCTCCGCCGAGTACGGCGTGGTGGTGGGCGGCCAGCCGGTGGATGGTGTGGCCCTCGGGCATGACAGCAGAGCCTAGTCGGCACCGATCAGTAGCTTGCCGATCAGGCCGACCAACTGGTCCCGCTCGTCGGCGGTGAGCCGCTCGAAGAACCGGGCCTCGAGGGTCGCCGCGTCGGCCGAGATCGTCGCGAGGGCCGCCCGACCGGCCGGGCTGATGGTGACGATGTACGCCCGCCGGTTGGTCGGATTGCGCTGCCGGGTGACCAGACCGGCGCGTTCCAACGCGTCGACCGTGCCGACCATCGTGGTCCGGTCGGTCCGTAACCCGTCGCTGAGCTCCTGCTGGGAACGGGGACCGGTGGCGTCGAGCATGCCCAGCACCAGGAACTGGGTGAGGTTACGGCCGGTCCGCGCGGCGGCGGCCTCACCGATGCGGGTCGCCGCCGCCCCGGCCCGGCAGAGACCGACGATGTGCCGTTGCCACAGCAGCTGACGGAAGTAGTCCGTGAGCTCCGGCGGATCGTCGGGACCGCGCGTCCCTTGATCCGCTTCCGGTCCTGCTGGCCTCACCGTCACCGCTACACCCGCCCATGATCGGAACCTGACCGCCCGAGGGTATCGCCACCTGCTTGACCGTGACTGGTGTGGCGGACCGGACATCCGGGTACTGCAAGCCGGCAACCGTCGGAGACCCGCCCAGCCGCGGTGCGGTCCGGCGTACCGATAAGGAGGTCTGTCATGGTCAGGATTCCCTCGCTGTCCCGGCGCACGGAGCCGACGAGGCCGGCGGACGACCCACCACCGACCGGCGGTTCCACCGCGACCGCGACCGGCACGGCCGACGACGCCGAGCGGGCCGCCGACCGCGCCGAGACGCAGCGGCACGACACCGCACGGGCCGACGCGACGCGGGCCGACAACACGCGGGCCGGGTTCACCGATCCGGCAACCCGGCCGTCGCCGCCCGGACCGCGCCCCGAGCCACCCACCCGGGAGGGCGGCGACCCCCGGCCGGCTCCCCCGCCGGCACCTGCCGGCCCACGGCCCCGGGCCAGCCTGCTGGCCACGGTCAGTTTGATCACCGGGGTCGCCGGCGCGTTGTTCGTGCTGTCCGGGCCGCTGGCACCGTACGGGATCGCGATCGGGGTGATCGCCCTCGCCACCGGCCTCGGCGGGATCTCGGCGACGGCCCGCCGGCACATCGCCGGCCGGACCGAGGCGCTGACGGGCATCGTCCTCGCCCTCGGGACGATGATCGTCGGCAGCCTTGCGCTGACCGGCGCGCTGAGCTGGCTGACCACCGAGACCGACATGGTGCAGCAGGTACGGCAGTGGCTTGATTCACAGTTTGCCGGAATCTTCTGACGGGCAATCGTGACCCGGGACGGTGGTTCACCGCCCCGCAGGGCCCGGCAGCGGTGGTTCACCGCACGAGGGCCGACCGAACCGGTGGTTCACCGGGTACCGCATCTTCGGGGGGCGACAGCGTGGTCGCCCCCCGAAAGCGTGCGTACGCAACAAAGCGCATGCCGCAGTCATCGATGACGCAACGAATCGCTGCTAGAAGCAACTCCTGGCGATGGTTTCTGCGGGTGCTAGCCCTTAGCGTGGAGAACAAGCGCCAGCCCACGGCCACCGCCGGGGCGCGCCTTCGACCCACAGGAGCCAGCCGCATGACGATGCACGCCACCCGCCGGCAGTACCTGATGTGCCGGCCGACGTACTTCGCCGTGGAATACGCGATCAACCCGTGGATGGACCCGGCCCGCCCCGTCGACCGGGAGCTGGCGATCGCGCAGTGGGACCAGCTGCGCCGGACCTACCTGGAACTGGGCCACACCGTCGATGAGATCGAGCCGTTGCCCGGCCTGCCCGACATGGTCTTCGCCGCCAACGGCGCCACCGTCATCGACAGCCGGGCCCTGGCCGTGCAGTTCCGCGAGCCGCAGCGGGCCGACGAGGCACCCGCCTACCGCGACTGGCTGGAGCAGGCCGGCTTCCCGGTGCACGAGGCCAAACACGTCAACGAAGGCGAAGGCGACCTCCTGGTGGTCGGCGACTACCTGCTGGCCGGCACCGGATTCCGCACCTCGCACGCTGCGCACGCCCACGCCCAGGAGGTGTTCGGCCGCCCGGTGGTCACCCTGCAACTGGTCGACCCGTGCTTCTACCACCTGGACACGGCACTCGCCGTGATCGACGAGCGGACCATCGCGTACCTGCCGGAGGCGTTCTCGCCCGGCAGTCAGGCGGTGCTGCGCCGGCTGTTCCCGGACGCCGTCACTGCCAGCCTGGCCGACGCCGCCGCGTTCGGCCTCAACGCGGTCAGCGACGGCCGGCACGTGGTGCTGCCGGTGCAGGCCGACGGGCTGGCGGCGGCGCTGCGCGAACGCGGCTACCACCCGATCGGGGTCGACCTGTCCGAGCTGCGCAAGGCTGGCGGCGGCCCGAAATGCTGCACCCTGGAGCTGAGGGGGTCGAGCCGATGATCGTCGACGGGATGCTGCGGACGCCGGGGGCGGTACGCGACGCCGAACGCTGGACCGCGCACAACTACCACCCGCTGCCGGTGGTGATCAGCGAGGCCGCCGGTGCCTGGGTCACCGACGTCGACGGCCGGCGCTACCTCGAC
Source organism: Solwaraspora sp. WMMA2065 (assembly GCF_030345075.1). Lineage (NCBI taxonomy): Bacteria > Bacillati > Actinomycetota > Actinomycetes > Micromonosporales > Micromonosporaceae > Solwaraspora > Solwaraspora sp. WMMA2065. The sequence continues at coordinate 6,421,987 of NZ_CP128361.1, read as the reverse complement.
TGCCTGGCCGGCTACTCGGCGCTCAACTTCGGCCACCGGCATCCGACGTTGACCGCCGCCGCGCACGCCCAGCTGGACCGGCTCACCCTGACCAGTCGGGCGTTCAGCCACGACCGGTTCGCCGACTTCTGCCGGGAGCTGGCCGAGCTGTGCGGCAAGGACATGGTGCTGCCGATGAACACCGGCGCCGAGGCGGTGGAGACCGCGATCAAGGTCGCCCGCAAATGGGGCTACCAGGTCAAGGGCGTACCGGACGGGCAGGCCACCATCGTCGTGACCGACGGCAACTTCCACGGCCGGACCACGACGATCGTCAGCTTCTCCACCGACGCCGAGGCCCGCGACGGCTTCGGGCCGTACACCCCGGGGTTCCGGATCGTGCCGTACGGCGACCTCGCCGCGCTGGCCGACGCGATCGACGAGACCTGCGTCGCGGTGCTGCTGGAACCGATCCAGGGCGAGCAGGGCGTGGTGGTGCCGCCGGACGGCTACCTGACCGGGGTACGGGACCTGTGCACCCGCAACGACGTGCTGCTGCTCGCCGACGAGATCCAGTCCGGCCTGGGCCGCACCGGGGCGACGTTCGCCTGCGACCACGAGGGCGTGGTGCCGGACATGTACATCCTCGGCAAGGCGCTCGGCGGCGGCATCGTGCCGGTATCGGCGGTGGTCGCCGACCGGCCGGTGCTCGGCGTGCTGCGCCCCGGCGAACACGGCTCGACGTTCGGCGGCAACGCTCTCGCCTGCGCGGTCGCCACCGAGGTGGTGCGGCTGCTGGCCACCGGCGAGTACCAGCGGCGCTCGGCGGAGCTGGGTACCCGACTGCACGCCGGGCTCGACGCGCTGCGCGACGAGGGACGGCTGCTCGCCGTCCGAGGTCGCGGGCTGTGGGCCGGGCTGGACCTGGACCCACGGCGGACGACCGGTCGGCAGGCCTGCGAACGGCTCGCCGAACGGGGCGTACTGGCCAAGGACACCCACGGTGCGACGATCCGGCTGGCTCCACCGCTGGTCGCCGATGCTTCCGACGTGGACTTCGCCATCGAACAGCTTTCCCACGTGCTGCGCTGAGCACACCGGCCGGCCGGGGGGCGATGCGCCGCCCGGCCGGAGGCCGGTCGACCAGGGGCACGGTCACGGTCAGCAGGCGCGGCCAGGGGTCAGGGTCAGGGTCAGGGTCAGTGGAACACGATGGCCCGGCCGCAGGTGATGCTCGCCCGGCCCGCCTCGTGCAGGGTGAGCCACGCCTGTGTCTCGGCGGAGAAGGCGGTGCCGTCGGGCACCGCGAACAGCCGGGCCGCCTCCGTGTCCGGCAAATTCCCGGCCGGGTCCAGCCGGACGCCGAGCGCCGGGGCACAGCGCCGTAGCTCGGCGAGCAGAGCCGAACTCGACCCGACGATGCCGCCGCCGGCCACCCCTGCCTCGCCCGGCAGGAACACCGGGTCGCCGAGATCGGCCGGCACGTAGTAGCCGGCGGTGTCGGAGTGGCACAGCAGGTGCGACTCCAGCATCGACGCCTGGTCGTCGACCAGCTCCCGGTCGGCGGCGAGCCCGCTCACGTCGGTGACCGGGGTGACCGGCCGGTCCACGTCCACCAGGGCCAGCACCCGGCGCAGCTGGTGCAGCCAGTTGGTCGGCAGGCTGCGCAGGTGCGGCCGGGTCGACGGGACCGCCGCCGCATACTGCTCCTGCCAGCCGACGCCCTCGGCGGCCAGCGCGGCGCTCAACTGGTCGAGGGCGGCGCGGTTGTGCGCCGCCCCCTCGTCGTCGATGCCGGACAGTGCCGTGGTGATCCCGACCGTGACCGCAAGACTCATGCGAGGCAGGCTAGCCGGGCTGCCCGACAGGGCGGTCAGGTCAGCAAGGTGGCCAGTACGCCGCAGGGTCAGCAGGTGGCCAGCATGCCGGACAGGGCGGACTTCTCCGCGCTGTCCACTGTCAGGTCGTAGTACCACTTCACCTGGATCCAGGCCCGGGCGTAGGTGCAGCGGAACGCCGCGAGTGGCGGCTGCCAGTCGGCCGGGTCCTTGTCGCCCTTGGACTGGTTGACGTTGTCGGTGACCGCCCAGAGCTCCGGCCCGCCGAGGTCGTTGGCGTACGTCTGACGCCGGGCGGTGGACCAGGCCCAGGCACCGGAACGCCACGCCTCGGCGAGCGGCACCATGTGGTCGATGTCTACGTCCGACGCCTGCGTCCAGGTGGCTCCGTCGAACGGGCTGTACCAGGACCCGGAGGTCGCGGCGCAGCTGCTGTTGACCACGACGTTGCTGCCGTCGCGCTTGAGCACCTGCTCCCGGGTGTTGCAGCTGCCGGTGATGGTGATCCAGTGCGGGAACAGCGACCGGTTGTAGCTCGACTGGTGCGACTCGGCGGCCACGGTCAGCGAGTTCAGCCGGCTGAGCGCCGTGCTGTAGGACGGGATGTTGGGCGGGGTGGCCTGTGCGGGGACGGCGGTCACGGTGAGGGCGACGGCGGCGGCGACCGTGGCTGCGACGACGGCGCTGACGGTGCGGCGGACGTTGACGGTGGGGCGGGCCATGTGGGCTCCTGGTGTCGCTGCCCGCCGCGGCCGGGTCGGGCGCTCCGGCCTGGGGATACGGTGGGCAGGTCGATACCGGGAATCTAAGCTCCTCGATTACATTGATCAAGACGAGTCGATGAACACGGCGTTAAGTCCAGCGCTCCAACCGGATGGCCCTATCGTTGTGGCCGTGCCGAGCATCGACGCCGCCTCCCCCTCGCCGACAAGGCCCCAGCTGTACGTTGGCTGCGCGATGTGGACACACAGGTCCTGGCAGGGACGGCTGATCGCGCACCCGCTGCCGCCGGCCGAGCGGCTGCGCCACTACGCCACCTGGTGCACCGCCGTCGAAGGCAACACCACCTTCTACGCCACCCCGACCCGGGAGACCGTGGCCACCTGGGCAGCACAGACCGCCCCAGACTTCCGCTTCGTACTCAAACTGCCGAAGACCGTCACCCACGACCACCGGCTCACCGAAGCCCACGCACCGTTGCACGCCTTCCTCGACGCGATCGCCCCGCTCGGGCCGCGTACCCATGCGATCTGGGCCCAACTGCCGGCGTCGTTCGGCCCTGACGACGTGCCCGTCCTGGCCCGCTTCCTGCGCCGGCTCCCCCGCGACCACCGGTACGCGGTCGAAGTCCGCCACCCGGCGTTCTTCACCGACCCGGCCGCGACCCGGCTGCTCGAAGGGGTGCTGAGCGACGTTGACGCCGAGTGGGTGCCGTTCGACACCACGACGTTCTTCGCCGCCGGGCCGACCAGCGACGCCGAACGCGACGCCTGGGTCAAGAAGCCCCGCGCCCCGCTGCGCACCCGGGCACTGACCGACCGGCCGATCGTGCGCTACCTCGGCCGCGACGACGTCGAGCAGACCGTCGCCGGCTGGCGACGCTGGGTCGAGGCATCGGTGGCCTGGCTGCGGCAGGGCTGCTCGCCGACGGTGTTCATCCACACCCCGGACAACGCCGACGCGCCGGCCCTGGCCCGCCGCTTCCACGACGAGGTACGGGCCACGCTGCCGCAGCTCGACCGGCTACCCGAACCGATCCCGGCACAGCCGCTGACCCTGTTCTGACCGCTCGTACCGCCGGTCCCCTGCAGCGAGCTTCGAGCAAATCGCGTTGCCCGGTACGGACTGGTTGCGTTTTGTCTACTGTATGCATTTCCGGCACCCAGGCCAGTTGGTGCGCATCGCGGTCTTCCCGATCACGCTGAGACGGGCCGTCGCCGTGAACCTGGCCCGCGCTTCCCCGACCTGGACCGCCCACTACGCGTCGGTGACGGCGATCCGGCCTGAGAGGTCGCCGACGGCGACGTCATGCACGCCGGCCGGCTCGGTGTGGCTGACGGCGACCTCGTGCTGATCGTGCACAGCGGTTCCCGTGGTCTCGGCGAACGGATCCTGCGTACCCACACCGACGTGCACGGTGCCGGCCCGGCCGAACCGATCGTCGACCGGTGCCACAACCTGGGGGAGATCCGTGACGGCAGGTACCTGCACCATAAAGGGGCGGCTCCCGGCGACGGCCGGGACGTCCTGGTCGCCGGCACCCGTGGCACCGCCTCCTACCTGGTCGCCGCGCACGCCGGCCCGGACGCCAACTACTCGGTGGCGCACGGAGCCGGCCGCAGAATGTCCCGCGCTGACGCCCTGCGCCGTGGTCGGGTCAAGCACACCGTGGCGGAGCTGCGCCGTACCCCGGTCAACTCGGTGGTGTGCGGTGATCGTCAGCTGCTGTTCGAGGAGGCGCCGACGGCGTACAACGCATCGAGCGGGTCGTCGCCGACCTGGTGGCCCACCGCCTGGCCACCCGCCGGATTCGGACCGTCGGCGGCGACCGGCCGGACACCTACCGGTCGGCGCAGGTCCGCCTCGACGGCAGCGGAGCCGAGGAGTTCGCCGCCTCTTGGACTGGCCCCCTGTGCTGGCAGGCACCGAGCCCGTACCGGGCCGGACATAGCCGGAAGAACACCCGTTCGGGCCGAGCGCCCGCGCCGCACCTGACCGCCGGTGGCGGATGATGGGCCGATGCCTGTGGTGGAAGCAGCGGTCACCGTCCCCGTACCACCAGATCTCGCCTTCACCCGGTCCCGGCACGGTCTGACGATGATCAGCGAGTACGTCTCGTACGCGCCGCCGACCAACGTCGGCATGAAGATGGTGCGTGGTCCGTGGTTCTTCGAGATGTTCGCCGGCGGCTGGCGGTTCGCCCCGGTATGCGGGTCCGGTCGTACGGTGGCGACCTGGCGGTACAGCTTCCGCTGCCGGCCGGCACCGCTGCGCCCGGTCGCCGACCGGATCGGGGTGTGGCTGCTGGGCCGCGACATCCGCCGCCGCATCGCCGGCTACGCGGCCGGTTGCGCCGACCCCGAGGTCGTCGCCGCCGCCCGCCGGTCACTGTCCGACTGATCCCGGTCGGTTTTCCAACGGCTCGGGACCCGACGCAGCGCGAGGGCCGGACCCCGGGTGCGGGGTCCGGCCCTTCGCGCTGAGCTTGGGGTGTTTCGGGTCAGCTGTTCCAGTGCTGGGCGACGAGTTCGGCGGCCTGGGTCTCCCACTGGGCGTAGTGGTCCGGGTACGCCGACACCTGCACGGTCTGCGCGGCCTGGGTCAGCGGCATGTCCTGCCAGCCGTCGACGGCCTTGAGCCCGGTGAGGAACGCGGTGGTGGAGTACTCCACGTCGGTGATCTGCTCGACGGTGCCCCAGCCCGACGACGGGCGCTGCTGGAACAGGCCCTGCGAGTCGTGGTCGTTGCGGTCACCGAGGTGGCCGAGGTTCTCCAGCTTTGACTCCTGCAGGGCGGTGGCGATGGCGACCACGGCGGCCCGCTCGTGCATGCCGGCCTTCTTCGTGGCGGCGATGATGCCCTTGACGTTGTCGGTCTGCTCGCCGGACAGGCTGATGCGGGACTGTTCGCCCTGCACGCCGTGCGGGGTGAGCTTGTCGGTGTCGACGCTGTCGCTGCTCGCGGCGGCCGCGGGTGCGGCCAGGGCGGTGGGGGCGTGCTCGGCGGCCAGGGCGGGGGCGGCGACCGCGCCGCCGGCCAGGGTCAGCCCGGCGATGCCGAGGGCGGTGGTGCGCAGGCTGGTACGCAGGGTACGGGTGATGATCGTGGTCATGGGGGTCCACCTTCCGTTTGCCGAGGGGGCGCACCACACCTGTCACGGGCGGGTGCGCGGTAAACGGTCGTCCGGGTGGTACGGGATGTCAGACGTGCGACGTCGGCTCGCGGGCGGCTCCGGCACGCCCCGAATGGGGGGTGCGGGTGCGCTGCCGCGCGCCGTGACCATGTACAACCACGCCGACCCGTCGACGATTCCCGACCGGGCCCACCCGCCGGGCCGCCTGGCCGGGGCCTGGCGGCTGCGGGCCGGAGTGCGTGGCGCGACCATGCACAACGACGATGCCCGGCGGATCATTCCGCGCCGGTCTGAGAGCCGTCGTACAGCCCCGCTGAGGGTTGGTCGACCTGGGCGAGGCTGATGCCACAGGTACATCTTGATGCACCTGTGGCATCAGCCTCGGATTCAGGCCCAGGGGTCGAAGGGGATACCTGCCGGTTTCGACCTGCTCAAAAGGTTACGGAACCGGTCGTCCCGATCAGTGATCTTGATGCTGGCGGAGCCGAAGTCGGCCGTCATCAACCGGTCCCGCAGCGCCGTGCCGGGCCAGCCGTTCCAGTCGACGACCGGCGGGTACCGCCAGGTACCGTAGTGGTTCTCCGGCGGGTCGTCGTTGCTGTTCGCCAGCCGGAAGTTGTGCGAGCCGAAGGCGCCTTCCTTGTGGTACACGATCTTCGGATGTGTGCCGTCGAACCGCACCGAGGACCGCGGATAGGTCTGCACTTCGCCGTGCACCGTCCGGGACACGTAGTCGACCCGGTCCGACGCCTGGTTCACCCAGGAGACGACGTGCTCCCAGTCGTGCCGGTGACCGCAGCAGCCCTGCAGGACCTGGTCCTTCTCGAAGTAACTCGCGTACACGATGGCGCACCAGCCGTTGTTGCACTTCGACCTGGCGTACGTCTGGGTCCGGTCGAGGTCCGACTGGTCGCGGCAGTTTCCGTTGACCGCCCCGGTGGTGTTCAGGCCGCCGTTGAGGGTGCCGTCGGGGGCGATCGCCGCTACCGGATAGCACCCGTCGCCGTCGTAGTCGTACGCCGGCGAGAACGTCAGCTCGTAACCGCCGGCGGACTGGGGCAGGTTGGGCAGGTTCGCGGCCCGCGCGGCCGCGGCTGGAGCGACCACCAGCACAGTGGACAGCGCTGCGGCTGCGATCCAGTTTCGGCCGTGGATCGCGGTACGGTTCGGGCTGGCGGATCGACGCAAGGCGACCTCCCTGATTGACCGAAGTGACCAGCGTATTGTGGTCAACGTCGATATCCAAGGAGTTGACTACCGATGGCCGTACGGTGCACAGCCGAGCGGTGGATCAGAGCCCGTGCGGCAGGGCCCGGTCGGTGTGGCCGAGGCTGAGATCGGGCGCGATGCGGTCCCGTACCAGTCTTTTCAGCTCGGGGATTCCTGGGAAGCCGCTCTCCCCGCGCGACCAGATCGTCTCACCGTCCAGCCTGACCTCGAACACTCCGCCGGTGCCCGGCACCAGCGCCACCTCACCGAGCCGCAGCGCGAATGTGGTGAGCAGCTCCTGAGCCGTCCATGCGGCGCGCAGCATCCAGCGGCACTGCGTGCAGTACTCGATCTCCAACCGTGGCTGTTTGGTAGTGGTCACCAACCGAGTATGCCTGCGCCGGGCACCGGGTCGACAAGGTCGGTGCCGGGCATGTCCGGCAGGGCGCCGTCGGGCGGGCCACCGTACCGGCAAATGCTCTTGCCGGTCTGGCAAACTGGGTGGCATGGACGACGACCTCGACCATGCCCTCGACTCGGTCGGCCCCCGGCTGCGGGCGCTGCGCAAACAGCGCGAGACGACCCTCGCCGAGTTGTCGGCAGTCACCGGCATCTCGGTTAGCACCCTGTCCCGGCTGGAATCCGGCACCCGCCGACCCACCCTGGAGCTGCTGCTACCCCTCGCTCGCGCCCACGGGGTCAGCCTGGACGAACTGGTCGACGCGCCGCCGACCGGCGACCCACGCATCCACCTGCGGCCGGTCAGCCGCTTCGGGATGACCGTTCTTCCGCTCAGCCAGCGGGCCGGCGGTATCCAGGCGTACAAGCTGATCATCCCGACACGCAGCCCACGCCGCGAGCCTGAGCTGAAGACCCACGAAGGCTACGAATGGCTGTACGTCCTCGACGGGCGGCTGCGTGTCCTGCTCGGTGAGCACGATCTGATCCTGGCTCCCGGCGAGGCGGCGGAGTTCGACACCAGGGTGCCGCACTGGTTCGGCGCGGTCGGTGATGAGCCGGTCGAGTTCCTCAGCCTCTTCGGCCAGCAGGGCGAACGCGCCCACCTGCGGGCCCGCCCCCGGGAGCGAGCGCGGGATCGGGAGCGGGCTGGGGAACGGGCCAGGGAGGGTGGCAGGCCCTGAACCGCGTACGCACCTGGGAACGCTCGGCCGGCTGCTGCTCGCCCGCCGCCGACCCGACCCGGTGGCACCCGTCACCGAGTAAGACATCAGCTCGCGTACGCGCCGAGCAGTTGCAGCCGTTCAGCGTCGGCGCTGCCCGGCGCGGCGGTGTAGACGATCAGGATCGGGCCGGAGCGTCCTGGCGGGGTGAAGGCGTCCCAGTCCAGCCGCAGGTCACCGACCAGTGGATGCGGGAACGTCTTGCTGCCGCTGACCGACTCACGCACCTCGTGGCGGGCCCAGAGCTGGCGGAACTCCTCGCTGCGGATGCTGAGCGTGCCGACGATCTCCCGGGCGCGTGGGTGCTCCGGGTCAGCGGCGACCGCCGCCCGCAGGAAGCCCAGATAGTCCAGCACCGTCTCCTCCCAGCCGGGACAGCGGCCGTGCGCCTGCGCATGGTCGAACATGTCGATCAGCGCGTTGGCCGGCCCGATACCCGGGTAGAGGGCGGCAGCCATGGCGTTCCAGGCCAGCAGGTCCAGGTGCCGGCTGACCACCACGGCCGGGGTGTGCAGGCTGTGCAGCAGCCGGCAGGTGCTCTCCGGAACGGTCTCGCGGGCACGCCGTCGTGGTTTCGGTGGCTGCTGTGCCCGGCGGGCCAGGGCGCGCAGGTGGCGGGTCTCCTCGGCGTTGAGCGCGAGCGCGCGGGCGATGCCGGTCAGTACGTCGTCGGAGGGGCGCACGTCGCGGCCCTGCTCCAGCCGCTGGTAGTAGTCGGTGCTCACCCCGGCGAGCAGCGCCAGCTCCTCACGGCGCAGGCCGGCGACCCGCCGACGCGGGCCGGGTGCCAGCCCGATCTCCTCGGGCCGCAGCCGGGAGCGGCGGTTTCGGAGGAAGTCGGCCAGCTCGCGGGCGTAGACCGTGCTCGTCACACTGTCGAGTGTGCCGGTCGACGCACCCCGCAGGGTAGGTCCCGTGGTCCCAGGTTGGCCAGGTCTCTCCGACGGTGCGTCCAGCTACCTAGCGTCGACGGTCATGCAGGACATGCGGAACTGGACCGAAGAGCAGATCCCCGACCAGCACGGTCGGCGCGCGGTGGTGACCGGCGCGAACTCCGGCGTGGGGCGGGTCACCGTGCTGGAGCTGGCCCGGCACGGGGCCGCCGTGGTGCTGGCGGTACGCAACGTGGCGGCCGGCGAGGAAGCGGCCGCCACGATCCGGCGCGAGGTGCCGGGTGCCGACGTCGAGGTACGCCGACTGGACCTGGCGTCACTCGCGTCGATCCGGGCCTTCGCCGCCGACCTCACCGGTGGCCTCGACCTGCTGGTCAACAACGCCGGGCTGGTGCTGACCGGCCCGCGACCGCCGCTGACCGTGGACGGGTTCGACCTGCAGATGGGCACCAACGCACTCGGGCCGTACGCGCTGACCGGGCTGCTGCTGGACCGGCTGACCGCCGGCAAGGAACCCAGGGTGGTCACCGTGTCGTCGATCGTCCACAGATGGCGCAATCTCGACCTGAATGACCTGACGTTGGAGCGGTCCTACAACGGAAACCGGGCGTACGCGTTGTCGAAGCTGGTCGGCACCATCCTCGGCCTGGAGCTGGACCGGCGGCTGCGAGCCACCGGGTCGCCGGTGGTCAGCGTGCTCGCCCACCCCGGCATGACCCGCACCAACCTCACCCCGCGCGCGATGGCCGACCGGGGCCGGCTGATGCGCGCCGCCAGCCGACTCATGTCACTGGTCGTCAGCCCGGTCGAGGCCGGGGCCCGACCCCAGCTGTACGCGGCGACCGCTCCCGGCGTACGGGGTGGGCAGTTCCTCGGGCCGCGCGGGTTCCAGGAGATCCGTGGCCCGGTCACCGAGGTGCGGGCCAGCCCCCAGGCCCGCGACCTGGGCAACGGCCGGCGGATGTGGGCCGAGGCGGCCCGGCTCACCGGCGTCGCGTACCTCTGACGCGGCCCGGCGCACCGGCGGTGCGCACGTTCGCGACGGCGCCGCCGGCCGGGACGCCGGTGCCGGCAGACGCAGCTCACCGCACGGGCCGGTCGGTCGACTCAGTCCAGGTCGAGCAGGTCCCTGATGTCGGCGGCGGACAGTTGCGCGGAGGCGAACTCGCCCCCGTCCAGCACGCTGCTGAACAGCTCGGCCTTGCGCTGCTTCAACGCCATGACCTTCTCTTCGATGGTGTCCTTGGCGACCATCCGGTAGACCATGACGTTCGACGTCTGACCGATCCGGTGGACGCGGTCGACGGCCTGGGCCTCGGTCGCCGGGTTCCACCACGGGTCGAGCAGGATGCAGTAGTCGGCCTCGGTCAGGTTGAGGCCGAACCCGCCCGCCTTGAGGCTGATCAGGAAGACGTCGGCGTCGCCACGCTTGAACTCGGCGATCACGGCGGCCCGGTTGGTCGTCGACCCGTCGAGGTAGCCGCACCGGACGCCGGCGCCGACGAGCCGGTCACGCGCCGCGCCGAGGAACCGGGTGAACTGACTGAACACCAGCGTACGGTGGCCTTCGGCGACCAGGTTGGTGATCTGGTCGGCCAGCACGTCCAGTTTGGTCGACGGAACACCCTCGTGTCTCGGGTCGACCAGGGCGACGTCGAGACTGGCCTGGCGCAGCAACGTCAACGACCGGAAGATCTCGAACCGGTTCTTCTCCAGGTCCCCGAGCAGGCCGAGGACCTTCTGCCGTTCCCGCTGCAGATAGGCCTGGTAGATCCGGCGATGTTTGCGGTCGAGGTCGAGCTCCAGCACCTGTTCCTGCTTTTCCGGCAGGTCGGCGGCGACGTCGGCCTTGCGGCGACGCAACATCAGCGGCCGGATGCGGCGGCGCAGCTGGGCGAGCCGGTCACCGTCGCGGTCCCGCTCGATCGGCCCGCGGTAGTAGTCGGTGAACCGGTCCAGCCGGGGGAACAACCCGGGGGCGGTGATCGAGCAGAGCGCCCAGAGTTCGAGCAGGTTGTTCTCCATCGGCGTACCGGTGATGGCCAGCTTGAACGGCGCGGTCAGCTGCTTGGCGCAGCGGTGGCTCTGCGACTGGTGGTTCTTGACGAACTGGGCCTCGTCGAGGATCAACCCGGCCCAGTCGAGCGCCTGGTAGTCGTCGAACTCCAGCCGCAGCAGCGTGTACGAGGTGACGACGATGTCTGCCCCGGTGGCCGCCTCGGCGAGAGCCACGCCGCGCCGTGCCGAGGTCTGGGTGACCGCCCGTACGGTCAGGTCCGGGGTGAACCGCGCGGCCTCGGCGACCCAGTTGTGGATGACGCTGGCGGGGGCGACGACGAGGAACGGTACGTCGGCGCGGGCGTGCCGGATCAGGGCCAGCGTCTGCAGGGTCTTACCGAGACCCATGTCATCGGCGAGGATGCCGCCGAGCTGGTGCTCCCGCAGGGCGGCGAGCCAGCGGAACCCGTCGAGCTGGTACGGGCGCAGCTCCGCCCGTACCTGCGAGGGAACCTGGTGGTCGACGGCGGCGCCGGCGGTGGCCAGCTCGCGGACCGCGCGCTGCCAGGCGGCGGCCTGGCCGGTGATCTCCCCCAGTTCGGCCAGTTCGGCCCAGAGGCCGGCCTGGAACCGGCCGACGCGCAGCACGCCCGGCGGCCGGTCCTCCAGTGCCCGCGATTCGTCGATCAGCTCGCGGAGCTGGGCGAACTCGGGGCGGTCGAGGCTGAAGTACGTGCCGCTGGGCAGGATGAGGTACTGCCGGTCCTGCGCCAGCGCGGTGAACAGCTGATCGAAGATGACCTGTTCGCCGCCGACGCTGACCTGCACTGACAGGTCGAACCAGTCGTGTTCGCCGGGATGGTCGGTGCCGGCGAACCGAATGACCGGCGTCTCGTCGGATTCCCGGTAGTCCGGTACAGGCTCCGCTGCCGATTCGACCACCTCGACGCCGTCGAGGTCGGCGAGCCGGGGCAGGACCTCGCTGAGGAACCGGATCATGGCGTCGCCGGTGAGCGTGGTCAGGGCGGCGAGTCGCGGGCCGTTCGGAGTCGACTCGATCGCCTCCGGTACCGCTTTGGCCGTCGCCTCGGTGACCTGGTCGACGACGGCGTCACGGGGGTCGGCGTGCCCACGTGAGTCGGCGTGCCCGCGCGGACCGGTGGCCCACAGCGGCTCGGTCTGCCGGTGCGCGCCGACCGCGCGGACCCACTGCCAGTGGATCGACAACGCCTGTCCCGGCATCGGTGTCATGGCCAGGGTCAGGGTGGGAGGCAGCACCGGTGGCAGGTGCACCGCCGGTCCGGCGGCGACGACCTCGACCTGCTTGAGCAGCTCCGGGTAGAACCGTTCGAGAAACCGTGCCTCGTCGGCCGCCGGGACGCGGATCGCGGGACCGGCCAGGGCCTTCGCCGCCGCCGCCGACACCGCGCCGGACAGGGGCGCCAGCCGCAGCACCCGGTCCCGGGGCTGCGGCTCGACGCCGCCGCGCTCGGCCCACCAGGCGATCCCGTGCGCCGGTCGGCCGACGAAGACAGAGAACTCGGCGGCGACGGGTACGCCGTCGGCCAGCAGCACCGGCTGCACGATCAACTCGTCGTCGGCGCGGTCGACCTGCACCGACAGCCGGGCCGGTTGCCGGCCGACGACCACCGGCCGGCCGTACTTGCCGGGCTGGACCAGCGGCAGCCCGGCGTCGTCGGCCTCGGCCAACAGGTCCCAGATCCGCCGGCTCGCGAACGCGTCCAGGAAGATCGTCGTCGGGTGGCTGTAGTAGCCGTACCGGTCCTCGTCCAACCTCGATAGCGTGAGGATCTCGCCGAGCAACTGGCGGTGCCGTTGGGATTCGGGCGACCGGCCATAGCCGGCATACTGCACGTTCGACCAGCTGATGCCGGAGCGGACCCAGCCGGTCTGGCCGGGTACGACCGGACGCAACGCGATGCGTCCGGCGGGCCCGCCGGCGCCGGCCGCGCCCGGTTTGACCAGCTCGAACTGCAGGCCGACGGTGGCCCGGGCCGGCGCGGCGGTGACGACCGGGGCGACGTCGGAGACCAGCGCCGACAGGCTCTTCTCCCAGTCCGCCGTCGGCGCGTCCGGTGCCTGCCGCTGCTGCGGGACCGTCGGCGCGGCACCGACGACGGCCTGCAGCACCAGCGCGTACGGGTGGCCGCAGGACCTCTCGCCGCAGGAGCAGGCACCGTCGACCGTGGCGACGAGGCCGTCGGGGTCGGTGGTGACCGCCGCCGTCACGGTGCCCCCGCGACCAGGGTCCAGTCGGCCCTGGGCGTGCCCGGTCGTCGGATCCCAGCGGGCGTCGGTCAACTCGCCGTCCGCGAGTTGCGCACGGGCGCGCAGGAACGCCCGTACGCCGACGATCTCGCACAGCGCCGCTTCTTCGACGGTGAGTTCCAGCTTCGCCACTGTTCGTCGTCTCCCGGATAGGCCGCGTCGCGACGTAGGTTAGCCGGGTGTCAGCGCAACGATTGATCGCCGGTCCCGGTGACGCGCCGTGACCCGTACCGATTCGGCAGCCCGGGTGATGTCCGCCCCGGTCGCGCGCGTCTACGCCGCCCTGGTCGACCCGGAGGCACTCGCCGCATGGCTGCCGCCGCAGGGGATGACCGGCCGGTTCGAACGGTTCGACGCCCGGCCCGGTGGCGGCTACCGGCTGGTCCTGACCTACGCCGACGCGACGACCGGACCGGGCAAGGCCACCGCCGACTCCGACATCGTCGAGGCCCGCTTCGTCGACCTCGTCCCGGGCGTACGGGTCGTGCAGGCCGTCGACTTCGTCGCCGACGATCCGGCGTACGCCGGCACGATGACCATGACCTGGGAGGTGTCGGCGGTCGACGGCGGCACCCGGGTGGACATCCGCGCCGACGACGTACCGGCCGGCATCAGCGCGGCGGACCACGCCGCCGGCCTCGCCTCCTCGCTGGCGAACCTCGCCACGTACGTCGAGCGGTAGCCTCCACCCACTGCGCCGGCCAACCGAGGCCGGTCACGCCCAATGGCCAGGAGACAGCAGTGGCGTCGCCTCGATCGGCTGCAGCCCGTCGTCCAAGCCACGGAGGCGCTGGTAGATGTCACGCATGGCGGCTCGGTCCGGAATGTGTTGCGTGCCGGCCGCCCGCTGCAGCACCGTCAGCGTGCTGACCAGTCGGATCGACCCGACTGGCTGACCGGCGGCATGGAGTTGTCGCAACCGACCGATTTCAGCGGCTGCGATCCGGGCTCCCGCTCCGTCGTCGATGAGCACGGACATCGCTGCGCCCGCTTCTGCTGCGACGACAGCGTGCGCCACCACCATGATTTCGCCCAGATCTTTCGGCTGTTGCATCCGTTTCTGCATCGGTTGCTGGGTCATCCGGCGTACGGCCACCGCAAGTTCTGGCGTTTCATCGTCAGACAGCACCTGGATCCACCGTGGCGTCAGTTTGCGCCACACACTGCCTGCCGTACGGAATCGTGGGTCCGCCCGCGCCTTGCGCAGCACCTCGTCCTGCACCGTCTCCGGGGCACTCAACGGCCCGAGGACACCGATGAGGAGCCGTTCCTTGTTGATCGACAGGAAGTTCAGACCAGGGCCTGCATCGATGATCGGCCGTGGGCTCATTGCTTCCCTGTCTCCGTGGCCCACTCCTCACCGTCGCCCGCGTCGCGGAGATAGTCGTCGAGCTCCGTCACATCGACTCCGACATCCGGCAGGTCCGCCGGATCAGCCCAGACCGTCTGCTGGGCCGCCGGTCCGATCCCAGCCTCGGCCAGTTCCGCTTCGGCTGCTTCGAGGGCGACGCCGCGCAGGTTGGCGATGACCTGGGCGGAGAGCACACCTGCCGCGTAGCCCTCGATTGCGCGGGACAGTAGTCGTTGTGGCGCCCGCCGTCGGTTCGAGTCAGCCTGCAGCGCGTTGTACTGGTCGATCCATCCGAAGCGGACAGCGAGTTGGGGGGTCGTCACTCCCATCCACTCCGCTTTCCTGCCCGCGTCGATGTATCCGGCCTGCTCCAAGGCGATGGCGGCGACGGCTGGAGACACCAGGTAGCGCTGGACGACGGCAGACAGCACGGACCGATCAGTCACCCGCAGGTCCGCGAGGAACTGCCGCAGACCGTCCAGCGGCAGCAGCAGGTGCCGGGCGAAAGCATCGGCCCGGACCTCGACCGGTGACCGCTGGCCGCAGCTGCCGGCACCGTCTGCCGCCCAGTCACCGAACTGCACGTGGCCGAGCTCGTGGGCGAGCGTGCTGCGCTGCCGCATCGGGTGCCGGGTCCGGGCGACGCCGATGAACACAGTGCCGTGGGCCGGGTCACACATGGTCAGACCGTGTTCGTCGGGTCCAGCGTCAAGGACCGCCACATCGACGCCGGTGGCCTGTTCAATGACTGCGACGAGATCACCCAGCGGCTGAATCCCGAGGTGGTGCTCCAGGCGGAAACGGCTGGCCGCCGCGCGTCCCTGTGCTTCAGGTGTCACGCCCGGAACCGATGTCGCTGACGGCCGGGATGGCATATTGGTGAAGATAGTCATCGAGTTCCAGAAACCCTAGTAGTGCCTGCCTCATCCCTTCCATGTCCGAACCACCGGTCGCCCTGGCCGCGAACTGGACGCGGTCCGCCACCGCCACCGCCCCGGTGAGTTGAGCGACGGTGTGTCCGGTGGCCCAGGCAATAGTGACGATCTCGGGCATCTTGGCCACCCGGTCGCCGGAGATGATGCGCGACAGGGTCGACTGCGAGACGCCTGAACGTTCGGCGAGAGCTCGCTGACTCAGACCAGCGGCGATCCGGGCACGCTCGATCCGGGCACCAGTACTCATTGCCGCCGCCCCTCCCGACTTGAATCACTTTCTCGTATGATGATTCAGTCTACCTCCCCCAGGGCCTTCTGTCTCGCACTGCCGGCGCCCAGCAGCCAGAGCCACCGCAACGACGCGGGCGCCTGGCTTGACCTCAAGTTCGATCGAAGTTGCAGACTGCGGAACATGGTGGACGGAGTGCTTGACGAGGCGTACGAACGGATTCTGGCGACCGGGCCGGAGCGCGACGGCTGGCTGTCTAACCACGCGCCGATGGCCGCCGAGGCGCTGGCCCGGCATGGGCGCGGCGACGTCGTCCACAAGTGGTTGGACGGGTACGCCGACCGACTCGAACCTCGACCCCGAGGTGTCAGCCCGATCGCGGCGCAGCAGTGGCGCGACCCGCTCGGTGACCCGGTCCGCACCGGCGACTGGCTCGACTACTTCGAGCGGGAGCTGGCCCTCGCCCCCTGGCGGGAGGTGCTGACCCGATGGTGGCCCCGGCTGCTGCCGGGGATCGCCGCCGGCGCCACGCACGGGGTGATCCGGGTCGGCCATGCCGTCCGGGCGCTGATCGACGCCGAAACCGCACCCCGGGTCGCCGAACTGGGCCACGGGCTCGCCTACTGGGCCGCCCGCTGGCAACCACTCGCCCCGCCCGGCAGGGGCGCCTACCCGACGTCGGACCCCCGGACAGCGCTCGACGCCGTACCGAGGGTGCCGGACCAGCGGTACGGTATCCGGGCGCGACTGGCACAGCTCGCCGATCTGCCCGACTGGCCCGCAACAGCAGGCGCGGTGCCCGACCTACCGGCCGCTTCGGGCGCGGAGCCGGGCAGCGCGGCCGGGTCGGCTCCCGACCGACTGGCGGCGATCGTCGCCGCCGCCGTCGCCCGGCACGCCACCCACGGGTACGCCAACCCGGTCATGCTGGTGCACGCGGCCACCGCGCCGAACGCCGTCCTGCGCGCCCTGCCAGCGCTGCCCGAACGGCTCTGGGAGCCGAGCCTCGCCGCGGCCTGGGCCGCGACAGCAGCGGTGACCGCTGCCTACTCCCCCGCCGAACCCCGGCCAGTGCCTGACCCGGCCGGCGACACCGTGAGCTGTACGGACTCAGTACACGACGCGGAGCAGGCAGCCGAGCTGTTCGAGGTCGCTGCCCGCACCACCGATCCGCACGCGATCAAGTTCGCGGACACCGCTCTGGACGTGTACGCCGCCACCGGTGACCCGACCACGCTCCGCAGAGCCCGACACTGCGTCCACCTGGTCGCGACCGACAGCTGACCCGCCAACCAAGTATCCAGGAGCATCACCAGGGCATGGCCATCTTGAGTCTGAACTACTCGGCTCGCCGACGATCGCCGGGCTGCAGCACGCAGTGGTGGGAGACTTGTGACAGCATCCGTAAGGAGGTGAGTCTGCCAATGAGCGTTGCCGCACTTGATCACCCCGAGCCGTGGACCGAGTCCGAGTACTTCGCGCTCGGGGAGACCCGAAACCGGATCGAGTTGATCGACGGAGGACTGTGGGTGAGCCCCGCACCGAACAGGCCATATCAGGACATCTCGTTCCTCCTCCTGACCGCGATCCGGCCGGCCGCGCGGTCGGCGGGTATGCGCGCGCACGAGGCGGTGAACGTACGACTGGCCGCCAACCGGATCGTGATCCCGGACCTGGTGGTGGCAAAGGTCGGGCGGCTCGGTGGCGTCGCCGACGCACACGAGGTCGTCCTGGCCGGCGAGATCACCTCGCCGAGCAGTGTCGCCACCGACCGCGTACAGAAGATGCAGTTCTACGCGGCCGCGCGAATCGGCTGGTACCTGCTCGTCGAGCCCGACATGGTCGAGTACGAATCACTCACGCTGCGGCTGTTCCGGCTGGAGGGCGAGCACTACGTCGAACATTCGGTCGCCGCAGACGGACAGCGGCTGACCTCCGACCTTCCGTTCCCGATCGACATCACGACCGACGCCCTGCTCGACTTCTAGCATCCTCGCGATTCTCGTCTCAACGGAACACCGGGGCGGCGCCGCGGTGACGCCGGAAGCAGTTTCCGGATGCCGCCGGCTGGAGACCAGCTCAGCTCCCGCCGGCTCGGGATGGAAACCTTCCTACCTGGAGTGACGGAGCTGGTCGTGGTGCCGATGGCAGTCGACATGGCGGCGACGATCCACAACCTGGTCCGCCGGGTGCTGACCCGGCGACCGCTCGCCGACGTGAGGTGACCGAGGTGGAGGGTGGTCGAGTTCAACCACCACCGCCGGGAATCGGGGCGCCGTCACCCACTCCCGGCCGGAGCTGTCGAGACCGAGGCGTCAACCGCGAGCTGAAACATCATCGAGTGATTGACAGATATAATTGTCTGGCGCAGCATGTCGGAGTGGGACACAGGCATTTTCTCGGCGTCGCGCTCGCCGTCGCGTTGGTGATCTCCGGGCCGGTGCCGGCACAGGCAAGCGCGCCGGTGACCCCGCCCGGTGCTCCACAAGCCGCCGGCACACAGTTCCTCTCCGCCACCACCGTCGACCTGGCGTGGATGCCGGCCGCCGCAGGGACCAACCCAATCGCGGCATATGAGGTCTACGCCCGCCGGCTGGGCTGGATCTACCCGGACGAATTGGTCGCCACCACGACCAGCTCGTGGGTCTTCGTGCCGATCGGAGGGTTGCGCCCGGCTACGAACTACGACCTGTTCGTACGCGCACGGGACACCAGTGGCCTCCGTGGGCCCGCCTCGGCCCCAGTGAACATCACGACCCTGCCGAGCGAGATCGTTCCCGGCCCGCCGGTGGCGACCGACGTCACCGCCACCACCGCCACGGTCTCCTGGCAACCACCGGCGGTCGCCGTCGAACGGATCGCCGGTTACGACCTGATCGTCCCACCCGCCACCCCGACCCAGCCGATCCAGATCCGGGCGAGGACCGACCCGTCGACGACCAGCGTCCAGCTCGTCGGGCTCAGGCCGGGCACGAGCTACGTTTTCCTCGTCGTCGTCCGATACACCGGCGGCACGCCGCGTTCGGCCCCGTCGGCACGGGGCGCCTTCACCACCGTCCCGTCGGTGCCGCCGTCCCCGCCGTCCGACCTGACCGTCACCGCGCTCAGCCCGACCTCTGCGACGGTGTCGTGGACGGCCTCGACGCCGGGCGACTTCCCGATCTCTCGGTACTACCCGTACGTCAACGGCGTCGGCCTCGGAATCCCGAACCCCGGGCCGGACGTACGGACCGTCACGTTCGCCGTTTCCCCAGGCGGGACATACGAGGTCTACGTACGGGCGGTCGACCAGGCTGGCATAACGTCCGCCCCCTCCGAAACAGTGACCTTCACCGCCCCCAGCCATGATCGAACATCACCCGGTCGTTGGTGATGTATCGAAGCTGAGGCAGATATCCGCAGGTGCGCCCGGTACTGACGGCGCCTCGGACCGGTGCCAGTGCGGTCCGACCGCGTCGGTCGCCACCCGCTGCCAGAACAGCTGTGCTCCAGGGTTGTACGCCTGGAAGGCGATCCGCCACCGGCCCGGCCATTCGGCAATGACCCGGCCGGCGGCCACACGTCCCACGCCGGTCCGCCGCAACGGCCGGACCACGAAGAAGTCATTGATCGAGGCGATCTGATCCACCCGGCCCGCCATGACGAATCCGCCAAGCCCTCCCGCCACTGTGATCAGCCACGCCCGAGTGTCCGGATCCGCGCCGGCCAGAAAGCGATCGAGACGGCGATTGTTGTAGGTGCCGTCCGCGTTCGGCAGGTGACGGTACGCTTCGGCGAGGTCGTACCGGTACAGCTGCCCCAGGTTGCCGAGCACCGCACGGTGCGACCGGTCGACCGGCGTCAGGCCGATCGGCGTCGACGGAAGCTCCGGCGGGTGCACGCCGGCCCCGGTGGTCAGCGTACGGCTGACGGGGTGTGGGCGACGAAGGCGGACCAGGCGGCCGGCGCGAAGGCCAACGTGCCACCGGCCCGGTCCTTCGAATCGCGCACCAGCACCCGGCCCGGCAGGTTGTCGGCGACCTCCACGCAGTCGCCGCCGTTCGAGCTGCTGCGGCTCGACTTGCGCCAGATCGGCTCACTCGTTTTCATCGATCATCCTCACGTTCAGATCGCGGTGCGGCCCCGGAGAGCTGGGCCCGGATCCGAGCCTGCCAGGCGCTGAACCGGTCACGCAATGCGGCCACATCGTTGGCGTCGAGCCCGTAGTCGATGAAGTCCTGGTCATCGAACCGTGCGATCGAGCCGAGCATCTGTGCGAAGAGCTGCTGGTCGAAGCCAGCATCTGCGGCTGTCGCAAGTGCGCAGAGCTCGTCATGGGTGTACCGGCCACGTGTTACGGCAGCGTCGATGTCGAGGAAGTCGCGTGCTGCCGCGCGGTTGTAGAGCGCGTCCATCTTGCCTGCCATCACATCGTCAGGGTGGAGCACCGGGCCGATCTGCATCTCAACGGGCGGTTGCGCGCGCCAGTTCGCGACAAGTTCGACGCGGTGCTGCTCGCCCGGGGCATCGCCGTGACTGATGTGCAGTCGAGCGAAAGTGTCCAGCCGAAGATCGACGGTGACGTTGAATCCTTCGGCTTCGTAGGCAGCGATGAGGACGTCAACAGCTTGGGGAAAGTCGGCGCGACGCTGCCAGTCGGAAAAGAGATCGACGTCTTCACTCGGCCGATCGAGGATCCCATGCGCTGCCACCGCATGGCCGCCGGCCAACGCGAAGCCGAAGGGTCCGCCCGCTCGCAGACCGATTTCAGCCAGTTGTCGATGGAGTGGGTGAGTCTCGTGCGGCACTACGCGGCGGCCTGCCGCGCATGCGCGAGAACCTGGTGCTTGGACTCCCACACCTGCCGGACCTGTGGAGGCAGGACCAGCGTAGGCCAGATGCGGACCAGCGTCGGGCCGTCCAGCCATTGAATAAGGTCATCCACTGTCGTCGCTTCGCGGAGCACTGTCTCGTACATGCTGGCGAGCCTGCGAGGGTTGGCCAGGTCGTACTGCGCCCGCCCCGACCAGTCCAGACTTCTACTCAACGTGACCTGCCCACTGACCGGGCCATGGAGATCGTCCAGGTTCTCGCTGACCACGTACGGACGCTGGTCGGCGTAACGCGACCCGCTTGGTGCGCCACGCCCCGCCCTGCCGAACTCGTCCACGTCCCAGTCCCCGATCCTGGCCAACACATCGTCAACTACCACGGATCATAACGACGGCGGGCTCGGCTCACCGCCAGCGCGCCGTCAGCCCACGCTGCCACACCAGCATTGTCCCGCCACCGGTCACTCGATGGTGTCCGACCGGCTCGCCCGCTGATGAGATGGGGGCGAGCCGGTCGGCTGAGCGCACATGCCCGAGGGCGGGTGGGGCGGCGTTGGGGGTGGGTCAGCGTACGGCTGACGGGGTGTGGGCGACGAAGGCGGACCAGGCAGCCGGCGCGAAGGCCAACGTGCCACCAGCCCGGTCCTTCGAATCCCGCACCAGCACCCGGCCCGGCAGATTGTCGGCGACCTCCACGCAGTCGCCACCGTTCGGGCTGCTGCGGCTCGACTTGCGCCAGATCGGCTCACTCGTGTTCATCTATCATCCTCACGATCAGATCGCGGCTCTGGCTGACGGTGAGCGCCAGTCCCGACACAGCATCCCACGACTGTTCCAGGTCGAGCACGTCCTGAGCCTCGGTGACGATCCGGCCACCGAGATGGTCGTCGAGGTAGCCGATCCGCCGATCGTTGGGGAGCACGGCGACGACGAACGCGCCGGCCAGCCCGACGTGCATGCCGACGTCGGCGGGGAGCACCCGGATCTGCACATCCGGGCGGTGGCCGATGTCGACCAGGTGCTCCAACTGATCCTTCATGAAGGCGGCGCCCGGCTGGCGCAGCACCGCCTCGGCGATGATCGAGGTGAACTGGATGTCCTCGTCGCGGTCCAGCGTGGCCGACTGGCGTTCCAGTCGGACGGCGATCGCCTCGTCGAGCCGCCGCCGGGTGCGGGTGCCGGCGGTGAGGACGGCGCGGGCGTACGCCTCGGTCTGCAGCAGCCCCGGGATCACCAGCGGCTGGAACGAGCGCAGCACCAGCGCGCGGCGCTCACTCTCCAGCCAGGAGCGCAGCCACAGGGCCTGCGCGTCCTCCCGGGCGGTCCGGGACAGCCGCTGGATCTGGTCTCCGGTCTCGTAGATGCGGTCGAGGTCGACGGCGCTGTCCGGCAGTGGGATCGACTTGCCGGTCTCGAACGCGCCGATGAGGGAATTGCTGACCCGGATGGCCTCACCCACCTGGGCCTGGGTCAGATTGCGCTTGAGGCGCTCACTGCGCAACAGATCCTGAAGTTCACTCATCTCCTGGCCTCCATTGGAATCCATTGGTACGCGCTGGAATGACTGACGCACGGCATTCGGTGGTCTGAGTATTCCGTGTCGAGGTCGCACAGTCCAGGCTGGAAATCACCACAGGCGCTTTGACGACGGCAAGGGAGATCACGTGTTACGCAACGACGGGATCGGCGGCATACCCCGCCTCGCCCGCTACACCTCGATCGGCACCCCGCCCGGCGGGAAAAAGGATCATGATCCGACGCCGAACCGACCGCCACTGCCGGACAGCGTCCACCTGTCAGTGGATCATCCGGTGGTACAGCGGGCGCGGGAGATCGTCAGCACCCACCTGCCGAGCCGACTTGCCGAATGCCGGGTATGCAATTCCGCCGCGCTCTGCGAGCCGTTCACGAAGGCGCTCGCGGTGCTGCGCCGACACGATCCGGGAAAGGCCCGACGGGTGATGGCCGTACTCTATTTCGCCGGCCTGTGGCCTCCGATGACCCCCGACGACGAAGCCGATGGGCATGGGGATGGTGACGATGTCGCGTGACGAGTTGCTCCGTGTCGGCGACACGCTGCGCCTGGGCAAGGCCGACTGGGTGTACGCCGACCGTTCGATGATCGTCCGGGTCGCCGACATCCGCTACGGGCTCGACCAGGAGCAGTCGCAGGTCGTCGGGCTCATCGGCACCGTCGTCGCCGGTGGCCGGGACGGCCGGATGGTGGCGATCGCCGTCTACAAGAGCGCGCTGACCCGCCCCGGTGTCGTCGAGCGCCCCCGCCCCGTCAACGGCGCCGACCATTACAATGAGCCGCATGAGCGCTGAGGCCGTCGGCATGCACATGCCCGCCGTTGTCACGCTCGACGACGCGGCCGCAATGAACTCCGCCGATCCGAACGGCCACCGCTACGAGACCAGCCCTGAAGGGGTCCTGTCGGTTATGCCCCCACCCGACTCTGCGCACGCGATGACCGCGAGCCGCCTGTTCGCCTGGCTCATCATGGCGGGTTGGCCGGCAGAGCAGGTTCTTCAGGCGGCTGGGGTCCGGATCCCCGGGCCAGACGGCGACGGGGGCAGGATCCCGGACATCAGCGTCTGGCAAAAGCCTCCGCCCAGGAGCGTCTGGTCAGCGGTGGCAGACATCGTGCTCGTGATCGAGATCGTCTCGCCCGGTTCGGAAGGCATCGACGCGGTGACAAAGGTCCGCGAGTACGCCTCGGCGGGCATCCCCCAGTACTGGGTGGTCGACCGAGACGGCGCGCAGACCGTCACCCTGCACCGGCTCGCCGCGCACGGCACCTACCAGGAGAGCGCCAAGATGCCCCTGGCCTGGTTGCTGCAGACGTCCCCGGCCGACCATCTCGGCTGAAGGAAACGCGGGGTCAGCGGTCCATCATCCGCAGCGCCATGGTCGGCGCGTCGGCCATCACCGACGTCGGGTTCGACACGCCACCGGTGGCCCAGACCTTCGACCGGGCGATGTGCACCCCCGGGTAGAGCTCGACGACGTCGGTGGCCTGCAACGGCCGGGCCTGGCGTTTGATGGTGCGGCGTTCGTCGTCGTCGGGTGAGCCACCCGGCCGTACGCCGGTGCCGTTGGTGCTGACGTCCTGCACGACGAGGTCCCTGCCGTGCAGCTCGAACCGGACGTGGCTGCGGCTGATCCAGCGCCGCGCCTCCTCGGTGAGCCACTGGCCGAGCATGATGCCTTCGCCGCGCTCGGGTGCCCGGCCGACCACCATCGGGTGGTCGGCGGAGACGACGAACCGCTGCCGGACCATTCCGTCGATGCGGATCGACAGCACCTCGGCCGGTGGGCGGGCACCCGCCTCGGTGAGTCGTTCCCCGTGCCGGGGACAGGTCGGCTGGCCGGTACGCAGCGTCGGCGGCGGCTGCCCGCCGGGGCGGCCGACCCGCATCCGGCCGAACAGCGCGCATTCCGGGTCGGGGCAGCTCCACAGTCGGGCCAGCAGTTGCGCACCGGCCGGCGACGGCTCGGCGGTCGCCGGTGTGTTGCCGCCGCCGGCGCGGGCGGTCAGCGCCGGGCCGCCGTGGCCGGGCAGCGGGGCGAGCAGCCGGCCAGGCTGACTGAGCCACTGGTAACGCCCGCGCATGCCGTCGAACCGGTGGCGGCTGAGCACCGGCAGGCCGAGCAGTTCGGCGACCTCCAGAAGCCGGTCGGCGGGGTCGGCGAGCACCTCCACCAGGCCGTCGTCGGACCACCGGCGGGCGACCATCCGCTCGTTGGAGGTCAGGTCGGCGTCGGAGAGCAGGCCGCGGTGCACGACCACGTACACCGGGACGTTCTCCTCGGCGACGCTGCGGCCGAGGGCGTCGATCAGCTGCCCGAGGCGCAGCATATTGGCCGGCCGACCGTTGTCGAAGTCGACGTACCGGACGACCTCGGCCAGGTCCACGACGGCACGTGCGGTCGCCGGGTCGGTGCTGAGTCGGCGCTCGATCGCGTCGAGTACCTTGCTGACCTCGAATCTCACCGTGTACCTCCCCCGGTCAGGAATCCCACCGCGTACCTCTCCCGGTCTGGAATGTCACCGTGTCCGCTCCCCCGTCAACCCTGCGCCGCGACGATCTCGTCGATGCGGCGGGCCAGCTCGATGTCCAGGGCGGTGGTGCCGCCGGCCGAGTGGGTGCGGCACCGGAAGGTCAGGGTCCGCCACCGGATGTCGATGTCCGGGTGGTGGTCCATCTCCTCGGCGGTGATCGCCACCCGGGTCACCACGGCGACCGCGTCGGGAAAGGTCGCCAACGAGACGGTACGGGCGATCGCCTCAGGGTCGCCCACCCAGTCCGTCAGCTCCGCGAGCGCGGCCTGCACCTGTGCGGTGTCCAGCACCTCTGCCATGCGGTGACCTTACCGTCTGTCTCGCCCAAGTGATCGGCACGCGGGTCGCGGCGAGTAGGTTGTCTCGGCATCAGTCATTCCTGTTCGGGAAGGCACAAATGCCGCAAATAAGGCGAGCTACCGCAGTTGTCGGCGGGCTTGTTGTTTCACTCGCCCTCATCGTCACCGGGTGTGGCCGGTCGGGCCCTGCCACCGACCCGGACCCGCCGACCACAGCCTCGGCCAGCTCCGCCGACGACCTAGGCAACGACCAAGCCGACCGCCTAGGCGACGCCACGCAGGCGCTGGCCGCCGCGATCGGCAAGGCCCAGGAGCAGCCCGCCAGGGTGCGGTTCGTCATGTCCGGCCGGTCCGGCGAGACGACCGAGGCGCACGCCGAGATCGACCCGGAGAACCAACGGGTCAGGATCGAGTCCTACTTCCAGGAGGACGGGTCCACGGTGATGGTCACCATGATCCTGCTGGAACAGGACTTCTACCTGATGAACGGCAGCGGAGAGTGGGCCGGGGTCTGGTTCCACACCGATCGGACGGACCTCCCGCCCGGGGGCACCTTCGACACGATGGCCAAGGGCGATCTGATCGGCGCGGCCGGTCTGATCGGCGGCGTCACCACAGCCGAGTGGACCGGGGAGAACGTGATCGCCGGGACCGTCGACCTGACCAGATGGTCCTCTGCGGCCCTGCCCGACCTCGGTGAACTCGGCGACCCCGGTGAGCTTGGTGACATGATCCGCGCCGTACCGTTCACCGCCGCCCTCGACCGCGAGCGCCGGCTCACCGACCTGTCCCTCGGCGACGAGCAGCAGCTGCCCGAGGTGCCGAAGATCTGGCTGCGCTTCGGCAACTTCGGCCGGGCCGAGACCATCGAGGCCCCGACCTACGGCGAGATCGTGCCGATGCCGGAGGCGATGGTCGCCGCCCTCGCCGATTGACCCGATCGGCACCCGACCGCACCGACCGCACCGATCGGCAGCGGTCCACCCCGGACCGGAGCCGACCGGTAGGCTGACGCGGCACCAGCCGGCGGACGGCCTACCGCAGTGGTACGGCACAACGTCGAAGACGCCACCGTCGTGGTGTTCTCCCGCCGGCTGCATTCACGAGGGGACGGAACATCTTCATGCACATTCGACGGTTGACGCACGCCGGGATCGGCGTCGTCGCCGCGCTCTCGCTCGCGGTCTCCGGCTGCGGCGGCGCGGCTGACACCGACGCACCCGCCACCGACAGCAGCGCCGAGTCCGGTGCGGCCGACAACCGGGGTGACGCCACGGAGGCGATCGCCGCCGCCACCGCGAAGAGCACCGAGGAGAGCGCCCGGCTCACCATGAGCCTGGGCACCGAGGCCGACGGCGTACTGATGGAGGTCGTCGGCGACGTCGACCCGGCCGGCGAAAAGTCGAACATCGAGATCAACATGGGTGCCGACGGCGACACGGTGAGCATCGTCCTTCGCCAGCTCGGCACCGACATCTACATGCAGCTCGGCGGCACGGACATGGACGAGCTCGCCGACGTGTGGATGAAGTCGGACACGTCGAAGCTTCCTGCCGGTGCCGGCTTCAGCATGATGCCGACCGGTGATCCGGCCGAGATTATCGGCAGCGTCGCCGACGCCGAGTGGTCCACCGACACCGAGATCACCGGCACGATCGACATGACCAAGTCGCCGAGCGCCGACGAGGAGATGCTGGCGGATCTGGGGGACGCGGCCAAGGCGGTGCCTTTCATCGCGACGCTTGACGCCGAGGGCCGGCTGGTCGAGATGGTCATCGACCTGGAGAGCGTGTCGGCCACCTCCGGCACCATCACCATCGGGTACGCCAACTTCGGCGAGCCGGTGACCGTCGAGAAGCCGGACGGCGAGATCATCGACATGTCGGACGACATGCTGGACCTGTTCGACGTCTGAACCGACCGGCAGAGCAGTACGACCGGCAGAGCAGTACGACCGGCAGGTAGCGAGTCCGATCGACGGTGCGGGGCCACCCACTAGGGTGGCCCCGCGCTTGCTACCCGGCAGTCATGATGATCACTTGATGCTGAGCTGGGCGACACGCCGGCAGCAAACCGAATTCTCGTCAAGTGATCATGAGTGCGGCGGCAGCCGGGTGGGTCAGCGGCGGCAGCCGGGTGGGTCAGCGCAGCGGCTGGCCGACGGAGTGCAGGTGGCGCAGCGCCTCGGCGTACGAGTCGATCAGCCCGGCCTCGGTGTACGGCAGGTCGCGTTCCTGGCAGTAGCCGCGCACGATCGGTTGGGCGTACCGCAGATGCGGCCGCGGCATGCTGGGGAACAGGTGGTGCTCGATCTGGTAGTTGAGCCCACCGAGCAGTACATCGACGAACCAGCCGCCGCGCACGTTGCGGGAGGTCAGCACCTGCTTGCGCAGGAAGTCCAGGTCGTCGTCCGGGCCGAACATCGGCATCCCCTTGTGGTTCGGCGCGAACGCGCACCCCATGTAGAGACCCCATAGCGCCTGGTGCAGCACGATGAAGGCCACCGCCCGCACCGGCGACAACACCGCGAAGACGATCCCGAGGTACGCGGCGGTGTGCACCGCCAGCAGCAGCCCCTCCACGACGCGCCGCTTCACCGGGCCGTTGATAACCGCTTGGACGCTCGCCACCCGCAACGCCAGGCCTTCGAGCAGCAGCAGCGGGAAGAACAGGTACGCCTGCCGGCGGGCCAGCCAACGGCCGAAGCCCTGGGTCGCGACGGCCTGTTCCTCGGTCCAGACCAGCGCCCCGGCTCCGACGTCCGGGTCGTCGTCGACGTGGTTCGGGTTGGCGTGGTGCCGGGTGTGCTTGTCCATCCACCATCCGTAGCCGAGCCCGACCCCGAGATTGCCGAGCAGCAGGCCGGCGGTCTCACTGGCCCGCCGGGTACGGAACATCTGCCGGTGTCCGGCGTCGTGGCCGAGGAACGCGACCTGGGTGGCGGCGATCGCCAACCCGACGGCGGTCAGCAGCTGCCACCAGCTGTCCCCGCCGGCCAACAGCACCGCCCAGCCGGCCAGGTAGGCCCCGACGGTCAGCACGATCCGGGCGGCGTACCAGGCGGGTCGGCGGTCCAGCAGCCCGGCCTGACTCACCCGCCGCGACAGGTCGGCGTAGTCGCTGCCCCGCGGGCGAGGGCTGGTAAGGGTGGGTGCGGCAGCAGTCATCGAATGCCTTCCGTGGCTGTCCCGGCCTGTCGGGGCCGGCGATTCGGGGGTGGTGGTGCAGGGGTACTGGCGGTGCGAGGTGCTGGCGAGGACCGGCGACGTCTCCAGTCTGCGGGGATCCGCCGCGTGGGGTAATCCTGTCTCCCCCCGGAACCCGGGTGACGCTAGCCCCCTCCCGGTCAGGTCATCCGGCCGACAACAGTACGCAATCTGCGCAGATCCCGGCGACGGCGTTCGTAGGTGACCGCCAGAGTGATCAACGCCAGGCCGCCGACAGCCAGGAAGCTCCACCGGGGCAGCAGGTCCCAGACGGCGACGAGTTCCCGCACCGCGAGGACCGCCAGCACCGCACCGCCGATCATGACTGGGGCCTGCCGGCGGTACGCCGCACCGAGCAGCACCGCCGCCACCGCCCCGGCCCCGAGCAGCAGCCGGCGCACCGGCTGACCGTCGGCGACCAGCACCGAGCCGAGGCTGGGCAGCAGGGCGGCGGCCAGGCCGGGGGCGTACCCGAGCCAGCTTGACCGCTGCGGCTGGGCACGCAGGGTCAGCCAGCCGACGCCGAGCGCGGCCAGGGCCACCGGCAGCGTGTACGCCTCGGCCAGCGCCACCTGCTCGCTGGTCAGCAGCAGCCACCAGGCGACGATCTCGCTGGCCAGGGCCGTCATGACCAGCACCCGCGGCCGGTGCGGCACCGCCTGCCGTTCGCCTGGCCGCAGCGGCACCGGGTGGACGGTTGCCAGCAGTGCCCGGGCACCCAGCACGACGCCCCACAGGGTGCATACCCCGGCGGCGTACCGGGCCGAGCCGACCGTCATCAGCACAGCCACGCCGGCGGCGGCGTGCCCGGCTACTTCGACGCCGATCGACTCGGCCCGCCCCCGTACGCCCCCGGCGGCCGACCGGAGGGTCAGCATCGCGCCGACCGCCATGGCCAGCGCGGCGACGGCGAGGACCGCGTACCCGCCGACCCGGACCGGCAGGTCGGCGGCGTGCACGGCGGTCGCGGCGAGAACATTGCCGGCGACCACAGCGACGACCCCGGCAGCAACCCGCACCGGGGTACGGCGACCCGCCGCGCCGATTCCGGCAGCGCACGCCACCACGGCGGCCAGCGCGGTCAGGGTGCTGACCCGGGTGGGCAGCAGTCCGGCCAACCCGGCCCCGGCCAGCGGGGCACCGACCAGCAGGGTGACCGCCACCTGCGGTGCGGCGGTGGACCGGGCGGCGACCACCAGCCCGGCGAGTCCGGCGGCGAGGCTGATTGCCGGCACCACCGGCCACGGCGTACCGGCGCTGGCCAGGGCGGCCAGCAGGGCGACCAGCGCGACCGGTCCGCCGGCCAGCACCGCGTACCGCGCCCGGTACCCCGCGACGGCTGCCACGGTGGTGGCGGCGAGCACGGCCAGGGTGACCGCCCCGGCGGCGGGGACCGGCACCGGCAGCGCCGGGCTGAGTCCGGTCCCGGCCGGTACGCCGGCCCAGCTGGCGTCCAGCCAGCGGTACGGGGTGAGCAGCAGCGACGCCAGTACCGGCAGGGTGCTGACCGCCGCCGGCAGCACCAGCCCGGCGGCGACGCCGGTCAGCAGCAGTCGCAGCACGCCACGGGGGACGAGGGCCGCGGCGGTAACCAGCAACAGCGCCGCCGCGGCGACGTACCCGCCGGTGGACTCCCCCGGCACGTACGGCACGGCGCCGACGGCCGGAGCGACGAGGGTGGCGACGACGGTGACCGGCAGCGCCGCCCCGGCGTACCAGAGGTATCCAGGCCACCAGCGGCGGACCGCGACCAGCGCGACCGGTAGCCCGATGGCGGCGGCTGCCCCGGCGCGGGCCGGCCAGCCCGCCGACGGGTCGAGGGTGTGCACGGCGAGCGCGACGAGCGCCGGCCAACCGGCGACCGCGACGGCGACGCCGAGGCCGCCGATCGGGGCCTGCCACCAGGGAGCTCCGGGGCGCTGCAGGGCGTGGCGGGCGACGGCGGCGACGGCGAGCGCCGTGCCGACGACGACCGCGACGGCGGTCGCGGCAACGGCCGGTCGGCCGGCGCTGACCAGCAGCGCGTGGCCGGTCAGCAGGGCGGCGACGGCCGCGCCGGGCAGCGCGACGGCGGCATTGCGCGACCTGGCGGCCCGTAGCGCCGCCACCGCCCCACCGGCCAGGCCGCCGACGGCGACCGCCCACCACGGCACCGGGATCGCCGCCGGTACGGTCAGCAGCCCGGTGGCGGCCCCGACGGTGAGCAGCACCGGCCGGACCGCCCGGGGCAGCAGCAGAATCAGCGCGCCGGTGACCGCGACGACGGCGAACGGCAACTGCCAGTCCCCGGACGCGTCGACCGGACCGGCGGCGGCCCGCCACAGCGGGCGGGCCGCCGCGATACTTTCGGCGGCGACGGCCAGAGCGGTCAGCAGTACGCCGACCCCGAGCAGACCGGTCACCAGCAGTGCACCCGCCCACGGCCCGGTACGGACCACCGCCGGCAGCCGGCCGCGCAGGTACCGGCCGGCGAGGGCGAGCCCGACGGCGGTGCCGGCGACGATGGCCAGCGCCCGCGACGGTGCCGGTTCGGTGCCGGCCCGGACCATGGCGATGGTCACCGCCGGCGCCAGCCCGGCCAGGCTGATCGCCAGCAGCGCCGGTACACCGGTGAGCCGGCCGGCGACGACCAGCACGGCGGCGACGGCCAGTAGCGGCAACCCGGCCAGGGCGGGAGCGCCGGACGGGTGGCCGAGGATGACTGCGGCCAGGGCGGCGATCCCGGCGGCGGTCAGCGCCGCGCCGACGGCCGCCCAGCCGGTGATCCGCAGCGCCAGCCGGGCCGGCGGAGTGAGCGCGATCATCGCCAGGGCGCCCAGGGCGGTGCCGAGCAGCAACAGGGTGGTGCCGGCGGCGTCGGCGTGCAGGTCGACGGCGAGCAGCGGCAGCACGGGTTGCGCGGCGAGCAGGGCGGCGAAGCGGGCCACAGCCAGGCCGGTGATCAGGTGGTAGCCGGCGGCGACCAGCCCGGTGACCGCGAAGGTCACGGCGGCGTACCGGGCGGCTGGCAGGTCGGCGGCGCCGAACAGGTCGACGTAGCGAGCGGCGTAGCCGTCGAGCAACACCAGCAGCAGCCCGAGCGCGGCGAACGTCTCGGCGGTGCCGCGCAGGCCGCGCCAGTTGGCCAGCGGCGGCAGGGCGAGCAGTACGGCGGTGACGCCGGCCAGGATCGCGGCCCGGCCGCCGACGCCGACGCTGGCCCAGGCGACCGCGGTGAAGACGATCGCTGCGGTGCCGAGCAGCAGTCCACCGAGGACGAAGAGAATGGTCTGCACGGTACGGGTGGAGGTCTCCGGCCGTGGTGGCTGGCCGCCGGCTGGTGCGGCGGCTGGTGCGGCCGCCGACGCGGCGGTCGGGCGGGCCGGTGGGACGGTCGTCGCCCGTACCGCCGCCTGAACCTGGGCCGCGAGCTGTTGCCTTCGGATCTGCGCGACGTGCAACTGCCCACTCAGCGTGGCACACGCCGCCCGGGCCTGTTCGACGCGGGCGGCCAGCCCGGCGATCT
This sequence comes from Solwaraspora sp. WMMA2065, assembly GCF_030345075.1. Lineage (NCBI taxonomy): Bacteria > Bacillati > Actinomycetota > Actinomycetes > Micromonosporales > Micromonosporaceae > Solwaraspora > Solwaraspora sp. WMMA2065. The sequence continues at coordinate 6,390,344 of NZ_CP128361.1, read as the reverse complement.
CGCCGTCGAGCCGAATCACCTCGGCTGCCCCCGGGTCGGGTGCCCGGCCGCAGCCTGGGCAGCCGGCGGCGAGGCTCGCCGGCGTGCCGCAGGCCGGACACGGGTAGTGGGCTGTCGCGGTGCTGCTCATGACCGCATCCTCGCCGCCCGGCCGGTGCGGCCGACAGAGTGCGGGTACTCAGCCCGACCGAGGGGGCGGCTCAGGTGGGGACGGTTCAGGACCATTCAGGACCAGCCGACCGGGAATGGACGACTGATAGACGACTCAGGGGCGAGTGTGTTCGTATACCCACCGGGCGTAATCGGGGTTGCCGGCTTCGATGACGGCAACCAGGATCTCGGGTACGTCGTAGGGGTGCGCGGTGCGGAGATAGGTGACCAGTGGGTCGCTACGGTCGGTGGCGGTCTTGAACTGCACAGACCACTCCTTCGTGGTCTCCACCCGGCCTTCCCACCAGTAGGTGCTGGCCACCGGACCGCCGATCTGGGCGCAGGCGGCGAACCGGCCGGCAACCGCAGAAGCGGCGAGCACTTCGGCGACCGAGCGGGCATCCACCACCGTCGTCACAACGGAGATTTGATCCACGGAGCGCACCTTACGCCCTCAAGGTGTCCGAGCGGTTCTTCTCGATCCACGAATCGATCCGCGCCCACCAGTCGTAGAGCCATTCGATGCGTTCGTCACGGCCGGCCGGAATCTCCTCGGGCGGCACCGACCAGAACCGCATCACGATCCGTTTGTCCATCGGCAGTTCCCGCCACACGTCGGCGCCGGTCAGCATCCGGTCCAGGCCGGTGTGCGCGACGAAGATGACGCCCGCGTCCGGGGCGGCGTCCAGCGCGGCGAGCAGGCCGCCGGGGCGCGGCGCCAGGACGTGCCGCATCGACTCGGCTCGGGCCGCCATCCCGCGCAGTCCCAACGCGTGCAGCCGCTCGATGGCCCGGCTGCGCCGGCCCGGAGTGAAGTTGCCGCCCTCGGGGAAGATGACGAACGCGTCGTTGGCGTCCAGCCCGGTCGCCAGGTGTGCGATCTGGGTCTCGACCGGCTCAGCGCGCCGGTCGCCGGGGGCGATGAACCGGTTGGGCAGCCGGTTGAGCAGCACGTCGATCGCCGGATCCCACTGCAGGGTCTCCTTGAGCACGATCCGCGGCTCCCGGTCGAACCAGTTGACCAGGCCGTGGATCAGGATGAACGAGTCACCCGGACCGGCGTGCCGGGACACCACCAGTTCGGGACGGCCGGGCAGCGCGGTGTCCGGATCGGTGCCGACCACGTCGATACTCAGCCGCAACGCCCAACGGGCGTGCCAGAAGAAGAACGTCAGGAACCAACCGGTCAGCACGTAGTGGGCGCGTTGAAACGCCGGGCTGCGGATCTTCCATCCGCAGCCGGAGGCCAGCCAGAGTCCAAAGAGGGCGATCAGTGCGGCGGTGTCCCACAGCAGGTAGACCACGGCGACCCAGAACAGTCGCAACACCCGCAGCCGGCCGGGCACCAGTAACGAAGCGGCTGCGGCCAGGAAGATCCAGAACGGCAGCGTGGTGAGCACCGCTGCGGCAAGCAGCGGTACGGCCGGGGCGAGCAGTGTCCGGCGTACCCAGCGGGGTGGCAGCGGCATCAGCAGCCGGCCACGTTGGTCTTGAGGTAGCGCCGGGAGGCGGTGTAGGCGCGGCTGATCCGGCGGCCGACAGCGGTCATGTCCCGGTACGCCCAGGGTGTGTCGTCACGCGTCTCTCCCCCACCAGTCGGCAGTACGTGCACCTCCACATCGTGACCGAGCGCCGCCAACTCCCGGGCGAACCGGTGCCGGCGGGCGATCTCGAAGGCGACCTGGGCGACCTCCCAGGGCCGCCGGGGTGCGCTGAGTGGCCGCTCGATCCGGCCGACCTGGAGCACGAAGACGCGCTTCGCCCCGGCTTCGACGGCCTTGCCGATCGGGATCGAGTTGACGATCCCACCGTCGACGAAGTGCTCGCCGTCGATCTCAGCCGGGGGCAGCAGGCCGGGCACCGCGGCCGAGGCGAGCACTGCCGGCACCACCGGGCCGGTGTCGAACCAGTGTTCGGCGGCGCGTTCGATGCTGGCGGCGCAGCAGTGGAACGGCACGGCCAGGTCGGCGAAGGTGGTGGTCTCGCCCAGTTCGGCTGCCAGCAGCCGGCGCAGTGGCCGTGGCGAGTGCAGGTGGGTACGGGCGGCGAACCGGCGCAACTGGCGGGCCATCGAGTCGCCGTACACCTCGCTGGCCTCCGGGGAGGCCCAGAGCCGGACCAGCCGCAGGGTGACCGCCTCGGAGGGGTCGGCGGCGACCAGTACACCGTTGACCGCGCCGATCGAGGTGCCGACGACGAGATCGGGCTCGATGCCGGAGCGGAACAGGGCGCGCAGCATGCCGACCTCGACCGCGCCGAGTACCCCGCCGCCACCCAGCACGAAGGCGACCGGACCGTTGACCATGGCGTTCATCCTGGCACGGGCCCGGTGGCCGCCGGTCAGGTCGGTCCCGCCGCCCGGGCTCGGTCGGAACTACCGGCTCATCGCCAATGCCGGTTTATGTCGGGTTAAATGATAAATGTTCACCTGTTTAACGTGCCGTTGACAGGACGTGCCAATTCGCGCAGCCTGATACGACCTCCACTCCCCAGGCAGGTGCGACAACGATGGCATCGCTGCAAGCGGGCGAACTACTCGCCCGCAGATACCGTCTCATCGACCGGATCGGTGCCGGCGGCATGTCGGTCATCTGGCGCGCCCGCGATGAGGTGCTCGACCGGGTGGTCGCGGTCAAGGTGCTCGCCGCGTCGTTGGCCGCCGACGCGCGGTTCCGCAGCATGGTGCGGGAGGAGGCGCGGTCCGCCGCCCAGCTGATCCATCCACACGTGACCGCGGTGCACGACTACGGCGAGGCGGTCGCACCGGACGGCACCGTCACCGCGTTCGTGGTGATGGAGCTGCTGTCCGGCGAGGAGTTGGACGCCCGGCTCACCGCCGGCCCGCTGGCCTGGCCGGCGGCGGTGGAGACCTGCGCCCAGGTCGCCGAGGCGCTGGCCGCCGCGCACCGGTTGGGCATCGTGCACCGCGACGTCACCCCGGCGAACATCATGATGACCTCGATCGGCGTCAAGGTGCTCGACTTCGGGATCGCCACCCAGATCGGTGCCCCCGACGAGGACGAGGAGGGCGAGACCTTCGGCACCCCGGCGTACGTGGCCCCGGAACGCCTCGACGGCCGGCCGGCACAGCCCGCCACCGACGTCTACTCGCTCGGCGTCCTGCTCTACGAGACCCTCACCGGCCGGGTGCCGTACCCCGCTGACACCTGGGACGACCTGCACCGGGCACTCGATCAGGAGATCCCGCCGCTGACGGTGCCCGGACTGCCCACCCCGGTCGCCGAGATCTGCCTGCGCTGCCTGTCCCGGGACCCGCTGAGCCGCCCCACCGCGCACCAGGTCGGCGCCGCGCTGCGGGACCAGTTGCTACCCGCCGATCCGCAGGCGGCGACCATGCTCGCGCCGACGATGGCCCTGCCGACGATGACCGAGTACGACGCTGCGCCACCCGCCGCCGCCGAAACATCGGCCCTCGGCTCCGATTCACCGGCCCCAGACGCCGGAGCACCGGCTGTCGACGGTCGACGGCGGGTCGGCCGGCTCGACTCCAGGGTCGCCACGCTACTGGTGGTCAGCGCCGTCGCGGTCGCCGTGATCCTGCTGCTGCAGCCCGAGGTGCTGCGGCGGCCGGGCAGCGACCATCCGCCGCCCGGCGGGCAACCGCAGTCCACCGGTACACCCGCCGGTCCCACCCCGCCGACGCAGCCGACACAGCCGGGGACGTCGGCGGACGCACCGCCCACCGACGCGCCAGCCACCGGCGCCGCGCCGACCCCCACGGCAACCGACACCGCACCAGCGGCGACCGCACCGGTCGTTCCGACCGTCGACGAGGCGATCACCCTGCTCGGTCAGGTGATCGACGACGGGCTAACGGACGGTGCGATCCGCCGCGATGCCGGCCTCGACCTGCAGAACCTGGTCCGGAACCTGCGGACGTCGTTGACCAGTGGCACCGCGGACATCGACCGGGACGTCGACCAACTGCGCCGCAAGGTGCGGATCCGCGCCGACGAAGGCGCGATCACCTACGCGTACGCCGACAAGCTGGACTCGGCACTGGACCAGTTGGCCGGTGCCGCTGTCTGACCGCCGGCAGCCACGGCACCAACCGGGTCGCGGTACGGGCGTGTCAGTGCAGGCGGATGCGATGCCCGGACCGGTCGAACAGCAGGAGCCGGTCCAGATCCAGCGCCATGGTCATCGTCTCGCCGGGCTGCGGCGGCGCCGCCGCCGGCACCCGGACCACGACGTCACCGTCACCGCCCGGTGGGTCGGACGGATCCGGCTCGTACACCGGGTAGAAACCGTACCGGGTCCGAGCGGTCGCCGGCCGGTCCGGACGGCGCTGCTGCGGAATCATCCGGGCGATGGTCTCCCGCAGCTGGTGCCGGGGCGGCGGATCCTCGGCCAGCAGCTCGGCCAGGTGGTTCTGCGGATCCGGCAGGTCCAGTTGCGACTCGGCCGGGGAGGTGGGCACACCGCCGGTATCCACCCAGACCAGTGCCTCGTGGCCGAGGTTCTCCACGGCCCGGACCGTGCCGCGCAGGGTGACTGACAGCGTCCGGTCGGACCCTGCCGGGTCCGGGCCGCCGGGCAGCGCCGGGTCAGCGCCGGTCGGCGGTACGGGGTGCAGCGCGTCGGCCCGCAACGCCACGGTCACCCGCTCGGTGTGGTGCTCGGCCAGCCGGGCCACCCGGGCGTCGCCCACCGGCAGTTCCAGCACCTGCGAACCGAGATCGATCACCATCCGGTCCGGCTCGGCGTAGACCGCCCCCTGCAGCAGGCTGGTCCGCGGGGTGCCGAGGAACGCCGCGACGAACAGGTTCGCCGGGTCACCGTACACCTGCGCTGGCGGCCCGGTCTGCTGCAGCCGGCCCTTGCGGAGCACCGCGAGCTGGTCCGCCATGGTCAGTGCCTCGGTCTGGTCATGGGTCACGTAGACGGTGGTCACCCCGTGCCGGCGGGCCAGCGCCGTCACGTCGGCCCGCAGCTCGGCGCGCAGCCCAGCATCCAGATTGGACAAGGGTTCGTCCAGCAGGAACGCCTTCGGCTGGCGCACGATGGCCCGGGCCATGGCGACCCGTTGACGTTGCCCTCCGGACAGCACGGCGGGCTGCCGGTGCAGGTGTTCGGCGATGCCCAGCTCAGCGGCCACCTGCCGGATCCGCTGTTCCACCGCCGGGCCGTGCCCCACGCGCAGCGGAAAGGCGATGTTCTGGGCGACGCTCAGATGCGGGTACAGCGCGTAGTCCTGGAACACCATGGACACCTGTCGTCGCTGCGCCGACCAGCCGTCCACCACCCGGTCGTCGATCAGCACGTGCCCGGACGTCGGAGTCTCCAGGCCGGCGACCAGCCGCAGGATCGTCGACTTCCCGCACCCGGTCGGCCCGAGCAGCACCAGGAACTGGCCGGACGGGACCGCGAGACTCACCCCGTCGACTGCGACAGTGCCGTCGTCGAAGACCTTCGTCAGCCGGTCGGTGGCGATGGCGACCACGCGATCACCTCCTGACCCCATCGTCAGGCCCAGCGGCCATCGACGCCAGCCCCTGTCGACGGACGGCCCGCGACCGCCGGTGAGCGGTCGGCGGCGGCACCGCCGACGGCGACCGTCGGGAAGGTCAGCGCAGTTCCTCGGGAAGCCGCAGGTTGTCGCCGATCAGCCCGCCGCCGGCCGGGGGCGGGGATGGCGGCGTGGGCGGGGGTGGTCCGGTGGGCGGGGGCTGGTTGGTGACGCTGCGGTCGAGCCACCCGTCGCCGTCGTCGTCATAATGGGTCTGCTCGAAGAACCCGTCACCGTCAGTGTCGTACGCCGCGGAGTCGACCAGACCGTCGGCGTCGTCGTCCCGGCCGACGAAGTCGGCCCGACCGTCGCCGTCCTGGTCAACCAGTATGTCCACCCCGCCGTCCGCCCGTCCCCGGACGATGTGCCGGTCCCACTCGCCGTCGCCGTCGACGTCCACCCGGGTCCGGTAGTCCTCCGGCACCGCCGGCTCGACCGGCTGGGGTGCCGTGCCGAGCCCGGCGGACCGGTCCGGCACCGGCGGACCGGCGCCCTCCGGCCGTGCCCCGAAGCCGCTGTCTTCCCCGGCCGAACCGAACCCACCGCCGGACCCGGCCGGCCCGAAGCCGCTCTGTGCACCGGCCGGCCCGAAGCCGCTCTGCGCACCGGCAGAGCCGAGAGCCTCGTCGACGGCACCGGCCGCCGCGCCGATGTCGCCGAAGCCGCCCATCATCCCGGTCAACGGGCTCAGCAGCCCGAACGCGCTGGACTGGTTCGCCCGCGTCTCCACCGCCGCCGTCGAGCCGCCCCCGGCACCGCCCATCTGGGTCCGCAGCAGCTCCTGCTCCTCGGCGGTGAGCTGATAGCCGGCTAGCGCCGCAGTCGGGTCGGCGGCCAGCGCGGCGGCGAATCCAGGGTCGGTCAGCAGGCGTTCGAGCGCGGTGTCGAAGTCACTCATCACCGGTCCCCTCGTCGATGTCGCTCCAGGGTAGTCCGGGGCCACAATCCGCCACGAGCCCGGCGGCGTCCGGCGCGGGTCGCCGGTGACCGGACGTCTCCTCGATCAGTCCAGCTCCGGCATTGGTACAGGCTGCGGCCTGGGCCGGCAGGTGCCGCACTGCAACGCGTCCTCGACGACCAGCCCTTCCGCCCGTCCCCGCCGCTCCGACCGGTGCACCTCCAGCAGATACGGACCGAAGCGGGCGTGGTCCTCACACACGCCTCGACCGCAGAACCGGCAGCCACCCCGCGCCGCCTTCGGACAGAACCAACAAAGCACCTGTATCTCCGCTCGGATCGATGTCTACGTCTGTTCGCCGAACGCGCAGCCGACAACCAATACATCGCTTCTCACCTGCCGACTGAGCTTGCCACTGTCCGTGACGGTGACCGTGATCGTCACGGACCCGGTCCCGATCGACTCGTTGGACGCCACTGGGCCGACGGTGCCCTCGTGTGTCCCCGCACCACGGAAGGTCTCCACGCGCTCCACCAACCCGCTGTACCGCGCGACGACGGTCAACCCGGCAGGCGAGTCGTCCGAGACCACGACCATCCAACGCACGCTGCTCGGGTAGTCGCTGCAGGGCCCGTTATCGGTCACCAGGGTGATCGGGCCCTGCGGCTCGATCTCCCAGCCGATCACCGGAGGCTCATTCGGCGGTGGGGCGGTGGTCGGCGGTGGGGCGGTGGTCGGCGGTGGGGCGGTGGTCGGCGGCGCCGTGGTCTCCAGTGGCGTACCGGTCGGCGGACCGGTCGTCGGCGCTGCCGTGGTCGGCGCCGGGGCGCTGGTCGGCGGCGGGCCGGGCGGGCTCGGCTGCGCGGTCGGGGTAGTCGGCTGCGGCTGGCGAGTCACGCCGGGGTTCGGCGCCGGGACCGGCGTCGGCTGGCTGGTCGCGGAAAGATCCGGCGACGGGCTCTGCACCGTCGGCGATCCGCTGGTAGCGCCCGGAGCGGGGGCGCTCGGCGTACCGCCGGGCGGGTCGACGACCTGGCCGTCACCGCAGCCGAGCTGCTCCCCGGTGGCCCGCAGGGACACCCCGTTGCGCCGTACCTCACCGAGCGACACCCGGGCCGTTCCGGCGTTCACCGCGAACCAGGCCTCGCCCCGGTTCGCCAGTACCGAGTCCTGGCTGATCACGGTCATCGCCAACGGTCGGAAGGCACCGGAGACGCTGGCAGTGTCGGCCAGGATCCGGCCCCGGTCCAGGGTCAGCTCCCCGCTGGGCGCGACCGGCCGGGTGCCGTCGCTCCACAGCGCCCCCACCTCGGCTTCGACCCAGGCGCAGAGCACCGTGGCGGCCCCGCCCCGGAAGACGAGTTCACCGGCCGACCGGTCGGCGACCTCGATCCGGTCCCCCTCGGCGACGTATGCCGCCGCACCATCGCGCAACGTCAACAGCCGCCCACCGGCGGTGCGCACCTCGACGGTGCCCCGCTCGGCCCGCAGCAGCGCCCGGTCGGCCGGCATCTCCGCCCAGGCCGGCCCGGGCAGCAGGTTGCCGCCGCTGATCAGCAACGCGAACAGCAGCAGGAGCAGCACCAGCCACCACAGCCGGCGCTCGAACCGCCGGTCCACCCGGTCGTCGGTGTCCCCCGGTGGTGGCGGGCCGGGCGGGGCGGCCAGCGGCGGATAGTCGGCGGGCGGATGCACGCCGCTGGTCGGCGGACCGCCGCGGACCGTCGCCGCAGCGGCCTCGGCCACCTGCGACGGCGCCGCGCCGAGCAGCATCGGCAGCCCGGCGACGGCCGGCAACTGCCACAGCCGGGTCTGTGTACGGGTGGTCGCGACCACGTCCGGCGGATCGGCACCGACCGGGCCGATCATTGTGCCCCGGCGCAGTTCGAGGCCGTCCATCAGGGCGATCACACCCGATTCGAGGACCACCGCGTCGTACGGGCCGGACAGCCGGACCGGCGCGCCGGGCGGCAACGTCACCGGCCGGGCCCGGGACACCAGCCCCAGCCGGTCCTCCGGGGTCAGCCCGGACAGTGCGGGGGTCTCGGCGAACAGCGACTCGGCGGCGGTCCGGTCGGTCGACGGCGGACCGGGCAGCGGGCCGACGACCGTGGCGACCGCGGTCGGCGGCACCGCCAGCAGCGTCGTACCGGCGGTGCGCCAGGTGAGCGTGGCCGGCGTACCGGTCAGGGCGCTGGCCAGACCGACCAGGCCGCCCGGCCCGAGCCGTTGCCGGACCGTGCCGGCCGGGTCACTGGGCGCCCGGCCCTCCACCGCGCCGTCGACCACGACGTAGACCGCCGGCTGGGCCGCGCCGGCGGCGACGAGTTGCTGACCGGTACGCGGGTGCACCCAGCGCGCCTGGGCGGCGAGCCGGTTCAACGCGCTGGCCGGCAGTGTCCGCAGCGCGCTGGCACGCAGCGCGTCCAGCCGCCGTGGGGTGTCGCTGGCGTGCCGCCGCTCGGCGAGCGCGCCGCGCAGCCGCCGCCAGCGCTGGGCCAGCCAGCCGGCTGCCAGGTAGACAAGCGGGGCGGCGAGGCCGGCGACCACCGCGGCGAGCAGCAGCCGGGCCGGCCACCCGGACCGCCACAGGCCGAGGACCAGGCCGGCGACCCGGTCGGTCCAGATCCGCCAGAACAGGTTGACCGCGATGACCACCCAGAGCACGGCGAGCGTCCCGTACAGGGCGACCAGCCTGCCCTCCCGGTCCAGCGCCGACCAGCGCGGGCCGCGCCGGCGCAGCCGGCCGACGACGTAGGCCAGGCCACGGGTACGCAGATTCGGGATCTCCAGCCAGTCCATCAACAGGTAGTAGCCGTCGAGGGCGAGGAACGGATTGAGGTTGAACAGAGCGTTGAGGTACCAGGCGAAGGCGAGTTTGAACGTCCACGGTGCGGCGGCCGGGAAGATCAGCCCGACGATGCCGGCGACGCCGGCCAGCACCAGCCCGGCGGCCGGCCCGGCGGCGGTGGTGATCAGCCGTTGCCGGCGACCGGCCAGCCAGACGTCGGTGGTGTCGACGAAGACCGACGGGATGCCGAAATAGATGAGGAAGCCGGCGGCCGGCACCCGCCGGCCGGCGTGTTTCGTGGCCAGGGCGTGGCCGAGTTCGTGGCAGGCGAGGGCAACCACGTTCAACCCGAGCAGCACCGCCGCGCCGGCCGCGTACGACCCGCCGGTGAGGAAGACTGCCTGCTCGCCGCGCCACCAGGTCCAGCAGAACGCGGCGAACCCGGCCAGCGCGACGACGGCCAGCAGCACCGCCGCCAGCCGGGTGAACAGGAACCGGCCGCCGCCCCGGTAGAGGGCGCCGACCAGCGGGTCGACGTCGGCCAGCACGGTACGCCGGCCCTGCGCCACGGCCAGCAGGGTGCGGCCGAACCGCAACGGCCACGGCCGGCGGTGCACCCGGGCCAGCGGGCGGAACGCGTCGACCGGCAGCTCGGCGAGCATCCGGTTGCCGGCCAGATCGGCGACGACCCGGGTGACCTGGTCGGGGGCAAGCCGGCCGGCGATCCGGGCGAACTCCGCGACCAACCGGGCCACCGTGCGGCTGCCGTCCATCAGCTGGGCGAGCCGCCACTCGTCCGAGGCCAGCCGCAGGTAGCAGGCACCGCCGCGACCGTCCGGCGAGCGGAGCATCACGTACGGCATCCCGCGTACCGAGGTCAGCTCGACGTGTTCGATACCGGGCCGCAGCACCGGCCGGGCCCGGGCCGGGTTGAGCCGTTCGACGACGGCACCCCACAGCCCGGCGTCGGCCGGGGCGACCGGCTGGCCCGGTGCCCGGCCGGCCAGGGCCTCCCACACGCTCATCCTGGTCTCGACGACCGTCACTGTGCCTGCTCCTCCGCCGCTACTTGCGGCTGCAGGTTAGACCGCCTTGTCGACCGCACGCGACTGCTCAACCGCTTCGGACAGCATGTCGTGCGGAAAAAGTCCCGTCGATCGACTACGCCGGGGTCAGCCGCTCATCCTTTCGGCCAGGGTACGGGCCCGGAACATCTGCACCCGCCTGGCCGTGCGCACCACATAGGAGCGCAGCAGGGTCGGCATGGTGAGACTCACAGTGACGGTGACCGCCGATCCGGTGCCATCGGGCTCGGTCTCCATCACGAACCGCACCGACACCCGCGCCGGGCTGCGTACCTGCATCACGAGTCGGCGGCCCGGATCGGTATCGGTCTGCCGGACGTGCAGGATGTTGTCGTACCGCAGCGGTCCGACGATCTTGAACCGCTCCACCGCGATGTACCGCAGCACGGTGTGGCCGTCGGCGTCGGTGCTCCGCTCGATGTCACGGACCGCGACGATCAGCGGCGAAAGCCCGATGTGGTTGGCCGGGTCGGCCAGGTGGGCGTGCACCCGGTCCGGTGCCGCCGCGACGGTGAACCGGTCGGTGAAGGTCTCGGTGCGCACGCCGGGAAGGTAGCGAACGCCAGGGAAGAAGCGAACGGCGGGCGGCGTGACCAACCCCCTTGGTCACACCACCCGCCGCTCTTTTCGGGGGAGGCAGGTCCATCTGTGTCACATTGCGGTCACGGCGCGTCGACCAGGGTCGCGGAGGCGGTCCGCGCCTCGCCGTCGCGCTCGTAGGTGATCTCGATCTGTTCCCCGACCTGGCCGGACTGCACCGCCGCGACGAGATCATCCGAGTCGTTCACCGGGGTGTCGCCGATCCGCACGACCACGTCGCCCTGGGCCAGGCCAGCCTGGTCGGCCGGGCTGCCGTCCTCGACCGCAGCGATCAACGCGCCGCCTTCGTCAGCCGCGGTCACACTCACTCCGAGGTACGGGTGGCTGACCTCCTCGCCGGCCATCAGCGCTTCGGCCACGTCGTTGGCCTTGTTGCTGGGGATCGCGAAGCCGACCCCGATGTTGCCCTCGCCCTGACCGGAGGTGGCGATCGCCGTGTTGATGCCGATCACCTCACCGTTGGTGTTGACCAGGGCGCCACCGGAGTTCCCCGGGTTGATCGGGGCGTCGGTCTGCAACAGCCCGGACATCGAGCTGACCTGGCCCCCGCCGCCGAACGGGCTCTGCTGCTGGCCGCCACCCACCGAGATGGTGCGGTCCTGCGCGCTGATGATCCCGGCGGTCACCGAACCCTGCAGACCCAGCGGGCTGCCCAGGGCCAGTACGGTGTCACCGACCCGCATCGTGCTGCTGTCGCCGAGGGTCGCCGGGGACAGCCCGTCCACGTCGTCGACCTTGACCACGGCCAGGTCAGTGCGCGCGTCGGTGCCGACCACGCCGCCGGACGCGGAGCCGCCGTCGGCGAAGTACACGGTGACCGATCCGCCGCGCGCCGACTCGACGACGTGGTTGTTGGTCAGGATGAAGCCTTCGGCATTGAGCACCACACCCGAGCCTTCACCGGAGCCGGTGGAGATGGACACCACGCTGTCCTGGACGGCGTCGGCGATCTCGGCGAGCGACGAGCGGTCGATCACCGGTGCCGCGCTGCCGCCACCGTTGCTGCCGGTCTGCACCGCTGGCGCCGCGCCGCCGTTGTCGAAGGCGGCGACGACCGCACCACCGACCGCACCGGAGCCGAGCATCAGGGCGAGGACGACCGCCGAGCCGGCGACGATCCGACCGAGCCGGTTCGGCGGCGGCTGTGCGCCGGCCTGGGCGGCGGCACCGGGCGGCGGCGACCAGCTGACGTGCGGCTGGCTGTAGCCGTGCCCAGCGTACGGCTGGCCGTGGCTCCACTGCCCGTGCCCGTACGACACCTGGGCGTAGCCGGGAGCGTACGGGCCGGCCTGCGGCTGGCCGCTGAGCGGCGCTCCGGTGACCGGCTGAGCCGACGTGGGTGCCTCGGGCGCGGGTGCCTCGGGCGCGGGAGTCACAGACGCGGGAGTCACAGACGCGGGAGCCTCAGGTGCGGGTGAGTTGGGCGCGGGCTGAGCCGGTGCGGGTGAGCCGGCGTACGGCTGGTTGGTCGGCGTCCAGTCGGTGGACGGACGCCCGGCGGCCGGGTCGGGCTGGCCCGACCCAGCCGGGGCCTGCCAAGGGCTGGCCGGCGGTTGAGCCTTGTCCGACGGCTCCGCCGGCGGCGTGGTCTCGTGCTCGCTCATGTACTCAGATTGCCCCCCGGCACTTTGACGCACCTGATTTGCGGCTGAGGTTTTGCTGAAAATCATGATTCGCTGTCGTCGATGGATTCGGAGTCGGCGAGGTCCGTGTCGGCCAGCGGAAGCCGGACCCGGAAGGTGGCGCCCCGGCCGGGCTCGCTGTGCACCTCGACGGTGCCCGAGTGGGCGGCGACAAGGGCGGCGACGATCGCCAGCCCGAGTCCGGTGCCGGTCGGCCGCCCCGTGCTGCGGGTACGGGCGGCATCGGCCCGGTAGAACCGCTCGAAGACCCGTTCGGACTGCTCCGGGGTCAGACCGGGCCCCTCGTCGGCCACCTCGACCGTGGCGAACCCCGGCTCGGTGGCTCGCAACCGCAGAGTGACCGGCGTGTCGGCCGGAGTGTGGTTGATCGCGTTGGTCATCAGGTTGCCGATCACCTGACGCAGCCGGGCATCGTCGCCCAGCACGACCAGCCGGCCGGCACCGGGCCCGATGTCCAGCTCCACCCGGCGCTGCGGGTCGACCGCCCGGGCCGCCTGCACCGCGTCGCTGGCCAGCACCGGCAGCTCGACCGGCGCCAGATCCAACGGGCGTTCCCGGTCGAGGCGGGCCAGCAGCAGCAGGTCCTCCACCAGCAGACCCATCCGGGCCGCCTCGTCCTCGATCCGGCGGACCAGCCGGGCCGCTTCCTGCGGCGACGCGGCGGCGGCCCCCTGCCGGTACAGCTCAGCGAAGCCGCGAATGGTGGTCAACGGGGTGCGCAGCTCGTGCGAGGCGTCGGCGACGAACTGGCGCATCCGCTCCTCGGACCGGCGGGCCCGGGTCTCCGAGGACTGGGCCGCGACGGCGGCTTCCCGGGCCGACGCCTCAGCCATCCGGGCCGCCCACTCGGAGCTCGCCCGCGCGGTGAACGCCGCCTCGATCTGGGTCAGCATCGCGTTGAGCGTGCGGGACAGCCGGCCCAGCTCGGTCTGCGGCACGTGCACGCCCGGCTCCGGGTCGGGCACCCGCCGGCTCAGGTCACCGGCGGCGATGGCCGCCGCGGTCTGCTCGATCTCGACCAGCGGCCGCAGGTTGGTCCGTACGATCGCGGCACCGGCCAGTGCCAGCAGCGTCACCACTCCGATGCCGACCAGGATGTCGATCCAGACCAGCCGGCTGACGGCCCGGTCGACGTCGACGAGGCTCTGCCCGACCGCGATGACGTCGCCGGTGGGCAGCGACGCGTAGAGCATCCGCCAGCGTGGGGCGCCGTTGCGGGCGTACACCGTCTTCGGCTCGCCCTGCAGCGCGGCGAAGCCGTCCCAGTCGGCCGGCCAGCGCGGCAGCTCGCCGGTGGCGATCCGGTCGTCGTCGTAGTAGGGCCCGCCGATCGGGCCGTCCTGGTACGAGACGACCACCAGGTAGTTGGTCGGCAGCGGGGCGTCCACCGAAGCTGGCTGGTCCCACACCGGCAGGCGTTGCGCGTTGCTGACCTCCTCGCGCAGCTTCACGACGTAGTCGCGCAGGTCCGTGTCGATCTGGTCGACCAGGTAGCTGCGCAGGAAGAACGCGCTGCTCACGCTGATCACCAGCAGCGCGGTGAGGACCAGGCTGAGCACCGACGTGACCAGCTTGACCCGCAGCGGTACGCCGCGCAGCCAGCCCGTCACCGGGGCGGGCGCCAGCGTCGGCCTGCTCACGCCGCTGGTTTGCGCAGCACGTAGCCGACGCCACGCAGGGTGTGGATGAGCCGGGGCTGGGTGTTGTCGATCTTGCGGCGCAGGTACGAGATGTACGACTCGACGATGTTGTCGTCGCCCCGGAAGTCGTAGTTCCACACGTGGTCGAGGATCTGCGCCTTGGACAGCACCCGGTTGGCGTTGAGCATCAGGTAGCGCAGCAGCTTGAACTCGGTCGGTGACAGCTGCACCCGGTTGCCCGCCCGGTAGACCTCGTGGGTCTCCTCGTCCAGCTCCAGGTCGGCGAAGGTGAGCCGGGACGAGATCTGACCGCCGTTGCTGGTACGCCGCAGCACCGCCCGGATCCGGGCGGTCAGCTCCTCCAGCGAGAAGGGCTTGGTGACGTAGTCGTCGCCGCCGAGGGTCAACCCGCGGATCTTGTCGTCGGTGGCGTCCCGCGCGGTGAGGAAGACCACCGGGGTACGGGTGCCGGCCTCCCGCATCATCCGGATCACCTCGAAGCCGTCCAGGTCGGGCAGCATGACGTCGAGCACCACGAGGTCGGGCCGGCGCTCGCGGGCGGCGTTGAGCGCGGCGCTGCCGCTGGTCGCGGTGGTGACGTCGAATCCGGCGAACCGCAGACTGGCGGAGAGCAGTTCGAGGATGTTCGGGTCGTCCTCGACGACGAGCAGCTTCGCCTCGGTCTGCGATGCGGTCATGACCGCATCATCCCGGATCGGTCTGGGTTCGGCCTGGGGAGCCGCTGACAATCAGCTGAGAGTGAGCTCCACGCCCGGACGAGTGACCTCAGCCGACAAGGTCGAGGGCGGAGCGGGCCGGTGCCGGGTCGCGGTCGGCGAGCCGGGCGAGGGCCCGCCGGTGCCGGAACCGGTCCGGCGGCAGCGGCGCACCGGCGTCCAGCGTCACCACCAGGTCCCGCAGCCCGAGCACCCGCCGTACCGACGGCCACAACGCCTCGTCTCCGATGAACGCCGCCACGCTGGTCGGCACCGGCCCGGCCGGGACCGCGCCGGCCGGCCCGGCTGGCGGGGTCCTGGCCGGGCAGGCGAAGTGGTACGTGAGGGTGAGCGGGACGACCGGCACCTCCGCGTCGAGCGCAGCCTGGAACAGCGCGGGACGAAACGGTGCCGGGCGCGGCGCACCCGAACTGCACCGACCGGCGGAGGTGGCCCGGCCGGCGGTGCCGCAGGTCGTGGTGGCCTGCGGGAACACCGCGATCTGGTGCCCGGCGCGCAACGCAGCGGCGACGTCAGCGACCGTGCCGGGCAGCGTACGCGGCCGGTCGCGGTCGATGAACAGGGTGCCGCCGACCCGGGCCAGCGCGCCGATCACCGGCCAGCCGCGGATCTCCCGCTTGGCCAGCAGCCGGGCCGGGGTGACGGCGAGGATGGCCAGGGTGTCCAGCCACGAGACGTGGTTGGCGGCCAGCAGCGCCGCCCGGACCGGCAGCCGGCCGACGAGCCGCAGCCGGACGCCGAGCGTACGCAGCAGTCCGCGGGCCCACAGTCGCCCGGCGACCGGGCGTAGCCGCCGGGTGAGCAGCGGCAGCAGCACCAGCAGGACCAGCCCGGCGGCGAGCATGCCGAGCACACCGGTCAGCCGGGTCAACCGGGTCAATCGGCCGGCGGCGGGCACGGTGGGCGGGGGCGGCAGACAGCCGGCCCCACACCCGGATCGGGGTCGCCAGAAAGTGCCGTGCCCGACCGGTCGCGGTGACCTGGCGAGCGGTCGCGGTGACCTGGCGAGCGATCTCGGTGCCATCACAGCTCCAGGAAGTGACGCAGGTAACGGGGATCGATCCGGTCCAGCGACAGCAGCACGTACAGGTCGGCGACTGCGAAGTCGGGGTCGTACGCGGGTTCGCCGCACACCCAGGCGCCGAGTCGCAGGTAGCCGCGCAGCAACGGCGGCATGCCGACCCGGCCGGTCCTCGGCAGGACCGGTGCGGGTGGCGGTTCGGGTTCGGCGAGCCAGGGGCGACGTGGCCGCACCCGCAGCAGCGGCGGGGCCAGGTGCCGGTCCCGGACCGTGCGCCAGACCGCGTGGGCGCTCGCCCCGCCGTCGTGCAGCGGCACCGACGCACAGCCGCCCAGCCAACGCAGGTCACGTTCCCGCAGGTAGCGGGCGATGCCGGCCCAGATCAGGTTGATCACCGCGCCGCCCCGGTGGTCAGGGTGCACGCACGCCCGGCCGGCCTCCACCAGGTGGTCACCGATCAGCCGCAGTGGTCTGGTGTCGAACTCGGTGTCGGCGTACCAGCGACCGAGCCGGGCGGCGCGGTCCGGCGGCAGCAGCCGGTAGGTGCCGACCACGGCACCGGTCCGGCCGTGCCGGACGATCAGGTGGTCACAGTGTTCGTCGAACCCGTCAATGTCCCGGTCGGCGTCCAACCCGCCGGAGCGGGTGTCGCAACCGGCACCGAACTCGGCGGCGAACACCTGGCGGCGCAGTCGCTGTGCGGCGGCGACCTGGTCGGTGTGATCGGCGACCGAGACGACGTAATCGCTGGTCCTGGTTGGGGTGGCGGCGGTCAGCAACACGGCCATGTCATGTGTTTAAGGTGCCCCGGAACCGTCGGCGTGTCGGTAGCGGATGGCACCGGTGTCGATCCGGTGAACGGCGGTGGCGATCGAACGGCGGTGGCGGCCGACTGCGAGGATGGTCCGATGCTGATCTCCGCCCGGTTCAACGGCCCGACCGGCTCTGCCAACGGCGGGTACGCGGCCGGCCGGTTCGCCCAGGCGCTGCTGCGCGCCGACCCGGCCACCGTGGTTCCCGGTCGACCGGTCCGGGTGACCCTGCGCCGGCCGCCGCCGCTGGACACCGAGCTGCGGGTGGTGCGTACCGCCGACGACACCCTGAGCGTGGAGACCGGCGCCGATCCGGTCACGCTGATCGCCGAGGCCGAGGCGGTCCACGGCTCGATCGGCGGGCTGACCGGCCCGGTTGACGGCTCGGCCAGCCCGGCGGGCGGGCCGCCCGTACCGCCGGTCGACCTGGCCACGGCGGAGGCTGCCAGCTCCCGGTACCCGGGACACGACGCCCATCCGTTCCCGGACTGCTACGTCTGCGGCCCACGGCACCCCGACGGTCTGCGGGTGTTTCCCGGGCCGGCGGGTGACGGACGCACCGCCGCGCCGTTCGTCGTCCCGGACGACCGTACGGTGCCGACGGTCTGGGCCGCGTTGGACTGCCCCGGCGGCTGGACGGTGCTCGCCGCGGGCCGGCCGTACCTGCTGGGCCGGATGACCGCGACGGTGGCCGCACTGCCGGCACCCGGCCAGCGCTGCGTGGTGGTCGGCGAACTGATCGAAACCAGCGGCCGCAAGGCCGAGGTACGCACGACGCTCTACGATGCTGCGGGACAACCGCTGGCGGCGGCCCGGGCGACCTGGATCGCCATCGCCGGACCCGCCGCCGGGTGACGGGGCGGTGTGACGAGAGGAGCCACATGTCGGAGGACGGACGCATCGTCGTCTCCGGGCTGACCAAGCAGTACCGCAATGTCCGCGCGGTCGACGATCTGTCGTTCACGGTGGAGCCGGGGCGGGTGACGGGCTTCCTCGGCCCGAACGGGGCCGGCAAGACGACCACCCTGCGGATGATGCTCAACCTGGTCACGCCGACCAGCGGTCATGCCACCGTGGGTGGGCGACGGTACGCCGACCTGACCGATCCGCTGCGGCACGTCGGCGCGGTGCTGGAGGCGTCCAGCGCGCACAAGGGCCGCTCCGGGATCAACCACCTGCGGGTGATCTGCGCCGCCGCCGGGTTGCCGCTGCGCCGCGCCGAGGAGACGCTCGGCCTGGTCGGGTTGACGCCGGCCGCGAAGCGCAAGTTCAAGGGCTACTCGCTCGGCATGCGGCAGCGGCTGGGGATCGCCGCGGCGATGCTGGGCGACCCGAAGGTGCTGATCCTCGACGAGCCGGCCAACGGGCTGGACCCGGAGGGGATCCGCTGGATGCGGGACCTGCTCAAGTCGTTCGCGGCGCAGGGCCGTACGGTGCTCGTCTCCAGCCACCTGCTGGCCGAGATGCAGCTGCTCGCCGACGACGTGGTGATCATCGCGGCCGGTCGGCTGGTCCGGCACGGCCCGGTCGGCGAGGTGATGGCCTCGATGTCCGGTGCCCCGACGATCCGGGTCCGCACCCCGCAGGGCGAGAAGCTGACAGCGGCGTTGAGCCGGGCCGAGGCGACGGTGCAGACCGCGCCGGACGGCACGCTGCTGGTCGTCGGGGCGGACGCGCCGACAGTCGGCCGGACCGCCCTGGCCGAGGGCGTCGAGCTGCATGAGCTGACCACCGAACGACCCGACCTGGAACGGGTCTTCCTGGACCTGACCAGCGCGAAGGCGGCCATCCGATGAACCTGGTACGCAGCGAGCTGCTCAAGATCACCACCACCGCCACCTGGTGGGTCTTCGGCCTGATCTACCTGCCGTTGTGGGCGGTCACTCTGCTGGTGAACTACGTGCAGACCAGCGTGCTGTCCGACCCGGAGCGGTTCGGCCCGACGACGCCGGAGAACGACGAGGTGCTCAGCGCCGTCAGCGAGGCGCCGGCGCTGGCAGCCAACCTCTACACCAACGGCCAGTTCTTCGGGCTGCTGGTCGTGATGCTGCTCGGCGTGATCGTGGTGACCAACGAGTACTTCCACCAGACCGCGACCACGACCTTCCTGACCAGCCCACGACGTACCGAGGTGGTGCTGGCGAAGCTGGCCGCCGCGTCGCTGCTCGGCTTCGTCTTCTGGCTGATCACCACGGTGGTCAACCTGATCGCCGGTGCGCTGGTGCTGGCCACGTTCGACATCGGTGCACAGTTCGGCTCGGGCGCGGTCTGGGAGGCGGTCGGGCTCAACGGCCTGGCCTACCTGCTGTGGGCGATCTTCGGGGTCGGCTTCGGGGTGCTGATCCGCAGTCAGCTCGGGGCCACCGTCTCGGCGATCCTGCTCTATTTGGGTGGCTACCTCGGCACAGCGATCATCCTTGCCACACTGGCGTCCCGGTTCGGCGACTGGGTCAGCGACCTGCAGTGGTTGGTGCCCTCGATCGCGTCGCAGTTGATGGTCGCCGGCACCGACCTGCCGGACAGCCCACCCCGGTGGACCGGCGCGCTGATCCTGATCGGCTACGCGCTGTTGACCGGCATCGTCGGTACGGTGATCACCCGCCGTCGGGACATCTCCTGACCGGTCGGGCCTACCACCACTGACCTGCCATTCCGGCCGGTACGGCAACCGCCGTGCCGGCCGGTACGGCTGGGGCAACCGTTGTGAAAAGTGACACGAGCCGCATGCGACAATGCCGCCCGTCGGCGTACGGCGTAGCCTGGTAGCCGTCCCGACCAGCGCCCCGACCCTGGTGGCGTCCCCCGCGTGACAAATCCGACCGCGTGAAAGAGGCGATTACCGGCCGTGTCGACCCAGCAGACTTCGCAGGACAATCCGCTGGCGGGCTTCGGCCCGAACGAGTGGATCGTCGATGAGATGTACCAGAAGTATCTCACCGATCCCGCCAGCGTAGATCCGGCTTGGCACGACTTCTTCGCCGACTACAGCCACGAGCAGGTCGCCTCGCCCACCGAGGCGGCCGCCGCGACGGCGACCACGGCGGCAGCCCGGGCCGGCACCGACGCGCCGGCCGCGCGGACCGCTCAGCAGACCGGGGCGCCCGCGCCGGGGCGCGGGACCACCCGCCGGGCGGCCGAGCCCACCACCACGGCAAAGAGCAGCCCCACCCGGGCGACCGCGCCGGCCGGCAAGGCTGCACCAGCCGGCAAGACGGCACCGGCCGGCAAGACGGCACCGGCCAAGCCGGCCGCCGGTCAGGAGGGCACGGGCAAGACCACCGCCGGCAGGTCGACCGGCAGCCAGCCCGCCGCGACCAGAACGGCGGGCAAGGCACCAGCCGACAAGACAGCAGCCGACAACGGTTCGGCGGCCGGTGGCAGTCGGCAGACGCCGCTGCGCGGGGTCGCCGCCCGGATCGTGCAGAACATGGACGCGTCGCTGGCTGTGCCGACCGCGACCAGCGTGCGCGCGGTCCCGGCCAAGCTGCTGGTCGACAACCGCATCGTGATCAACAACCACCTGGCCCGGGGCCGTGGCGGCAAGGTCAGCTTCACCCACCTGATCGGATACGCCATGGTCCGGGCGCTGGTCGAGCACCCGGAGATGAACAACTCGTTCGCCGAGATCGACGGCAAGCCGAACATGGTCGCGCCGGAGCACGTCAACCTCGGCATCGCCATCGACCTGGCCAAGCCGGACGGCTCCCGGACCCTGGTGGTGCCGTCGATCAAGGCGTGCGAGCAGATGGACTTCCGGCAGTTCTGGCAGGCGTACGAGGACGTGGTCCGCCGCGCCCGCCGAGGCGAGCTGACCATGGACGACTACAACGGCACCACGATCTCGCTGACCAACCCGGGCGGCATCGGCACCGTGCACTCCCAGCCCCGGCTGATGACCGGGCAGGGGGCGATCATCGGTGTCGGCGCAATGGAGTACCCGGCCCCGTACGCCGGGATGTCCGAAGAGACCCTCGCCGACCTGGCGGTCAGCAAGGTCATCACGCTGACCAGCACCTACGACCACCGGATCATCCAGGGTGCGCAGTCCGGCGAGTTCCTCAAGACCATGCACGAGCTGATCCTCGGCGAGCACGGCTTCTACGACCAGCTCTTCACCGCGCTGCGGATCCCGTACGAGCCGGTGCGCTGGGTACGCGACGTGGCGGTCAGCTCCGAGGGACAGATCAACAAGACCGCCCGGGTCAACGAGCTGATCCACGCGTACCGGGTGCGCGGGCACCTGATGGCTGACACCGACCCGCTCGAGTTCAAGATCCGTAAGCACCCGGACCTGGACGTGCTGCAGCACGGCCTGACCCTGTGGGACCTGGACCGCACCTTCCCGGTGGACGGCTTCGCCGGCCAGCAGCGGATGAAGCTGCGGCAGATCCTCGGCGTGCTGCGCGACTCCTACTGCCGCCGGGTCGGCATCGAGTACATGCACATCCAGGACCCGGAGGAGCGCCGCTGGATCCAGGAACGGATCGAGCGCGGCTACGAGAAACTTGACGCCGCCGAGCAGAAGCACATCCTCAACCGGCTCAACGCAGCCGAGGCGTTCGAGACCTTCCTGCAGACCAAGTACGTCGGGCAGAAGCGCTTTTCACTGGAGGGCGGCGAGTCACTGATCCCGCTGCTCGACGAGGTCCTGCAGTCATCGGCCCGGGCCGACCTCGACGAAGTGGTCATCGGCATGGCCCACCGGGGCCGGCTCAACGTGCTCGCCAACATCGTCGGCAAGCCGTACGAGAAGATCTTCTCTGAGTTCGAGGGGCACCTCGACCCGAAGTCCACTCAGGGCTCCGGGGACGTCAAGTACCACCTCGGTCAGGTCGGCAAGTTCACCACCCCGGACGGCGAGCACGGCATCACCGTGTCGGTGACCGCCAATCCTTCGCACCTGGAGGCGGTCGACCCGGTGCTGGAGGGCATCGTCCGGGCCAAGCAGGACCGGATCGACCTCAAGTTGGAGGGCTACACCGTGCTGCCGCTGCTGGTACACGGTGACGCCGCGTTCGCCGGGCAGGGCGTGGTCGCCGAGACGCTCAACCTGTCGCAGCTGCGCGGCTACCGGACCGGCGGCTCAGTGCACGTGGTGGTCAACAACCAGGTCGGTTTCACCACCGCACCGGAGCACAGCCGGTCCTCGCTCTACTCCACCGACGTGGCCCGGATGATCCAGGCGCCGATCTTCCACGTCAACGGCGACGATCCGGAGGCGGTCGTCCGGGTCGCCCGGCTCGCTTTCGAGTACCGTCAGGCGTTCAACAAGGACGTGGTGATCGACCTGGTCTGCTACCGGCGACGCGGGCACAACGAGGGCGACGACCCGTCGATGACCAACCCGCTGATGTACGCGATCATCGACTCCAAGCGCAGCGTCCGCAAGCTCTACACCGAGGAGCTGATCGGCCGGGGTGACATCACCATCACCGACGCCGAGGAGCTGCTGCGCGACTACCAAACCCAACTGGAGCAGGTGTTCAAGGCGACCCGGGACGCCGCCACCTCGGCGACCAGCCGGTTGCCCGGCCGCCAGCCGGAGCCGGAGCCGCAGGTGGCGACCGCAGTGGACGCCGCCGCCGTGCAGGCGGTCGGCGACGCGCACGTGGACCTGCCGGAGGGCTTCACCCCGCACAAGCGCATCCAGCAGCTGCTGGAACGGCGGGCGAAGATGTCGGTCTCCGGCGACATCGACTGGGGCTTCAGCGAGATCGTCGCGTTCGGCACGCTGCTCGCCGACGGGGTCACCGTCCGGCTCGCCGGGCAGGACTCCCGCCGGGGCACCTTCGTGCAGCGGCACGCCTCGGTGGTCGACGCCCACACCGGCCGCGACTACCTGCCGCTGGCCAGCCTGGTCACCGACGAGTCGCGGTTCTTCGTACACGACTCATTGCTCAGCGAGTACGCGGCGATGGGCTTCGAGTACGGCTACTCGGTGGAGAACCCGGAAGCGCTGGTGCTCTGGGAGGCGCAGTTCGGCGACTTCGTCAACGGCGCCCAGTCGATCGTCGACGAGTTCGTCTCCTCGGGCGAGGTCAAGTGGGGGCAGCGGTCGGCGCTGACCCTGCTGCTGCCGCACGGCCACGAAGGGCAGGGTCCGGACCACACGTCCGGGCGTCCGGAGCGTTACCTGCAGATGTGCGCCGAGGACAACATGCGCATCGCGATCCCGACCACCCCGGCGAACTACTTCCACCTGCTGCGCCGGCAGGCCCTGTCGCCGAAGCGCAAACCGCTGGTGGTGTTCACCCCCAAGTCGCTGCTGCGGCACAAGCTGTGCGTCTCCCCCGTCGCCGATTTCACCTCCGGCACCTTCCAGCCGGTGCTGCCGGACCCGGTAGCCGACGGCCGGCCGGCAGCGGTCAAGCGGGTGCTGCTGTGCACCGGCAAGATCTACTACGACCTGCTGCAGGCCCGCGTCGAGCGGCACGCGGTCGCCGGCGGCAACGGTCAGCTCGACACCGACACCGCAATCATTCGGATGGAGCAGCTGTACCCGCTGCCGGTGGAGCAGGTCCGCGCGGCGCTGGCCGGCTACCCGAACGCCGAGGACTTCGCCTGGGTCCAGGAGGAGCCGGCCAACCAGGGCGCCTGGTCGTTCGTCGCGCTCAACCTGCTGGAGCACCTCGACGGCGTACGGCTGCGGCGGATCTCCCGGCCGGCGGCGGCGGCACCGTCCGTCGGTTCGACGAAGCTGCACGACGCCGAGCAGTCCGCGCTGATCGACGCCGCGCTGCCGCGACGCTGACCGGGAGGGACACGTGTACTTCACCGACCGGGGCATCGAGGAGCTGGCGCAGCGCCGCGGCGAGGAGGAGGTCGCCATCTCCTGGCTCGCCGAACGGCTGCGTGACTTCGTCGACCTGCACCCGGAGTTCGAGACCCCGGTGGAGCGGTTCGCCACCTGGCTGGCCCGGCTCGACGACGAGGACGACTGAGCCAGGCGTTGACGCCGGACCCACCCGGGCCGGGACCAAGGTCACCAGACTCCGGCCGCCTCCGCCTTGTACGTTGGGGCGGTGGCGCGAAGTGTCTACCTAGCCGGTCTCGGCCCCGGTGGCGGCAAGTCCACCGTCGCCCTCGGCCTGGCCGAGCTGCTGTCCCGCCGGGTCGAGCGGATCGGGGTGTTCCGGCCGCTGGTCGTCGGTGCCGGCCCGGACGCGACCCTGACGCTGCTGCGTGAGCGCTACCGGATCGACCTGCCCGACGATCAGCTGTACGGGGTCAGCTACGCCGAGGCGGCCGGGCTGGTCGCCGACGGTCGGCGGGAGGAGCTGATCTCGCGGATTGTCGACCGGTACCGCGAACTGGAGCGGCGCTGCCCGGCGGTGCTGGTGGTCGGCAGCGATTTCGACGACACCGGTGACAACGGCGGTCTCCCCCGCGAGCTGGCGTTCAACGCCCGGCTGGCCACCGAGTTCGGCAGTGTGGTGGTGGCTCTCGTCGACGGGATCCACCGGGACAGCGCCGAGGTCGCCGGCGCGGCCCGCAGCGCGTACCACTCGTTGACCGAACTCGGCGCGACGGTGCTGGCCGTCATCGCGAACCGGGTCGACGCCGGGGTGGTGACCCCGACGCTGCCGGTGCCGGTCTACGCCATCCCGGAGATCCCGGCGGTCTCCGCGCCGACCGTCGCCGAGGTCGCCGGAGCCCTCGACGCCACCGTGCTGGCCGGCGACGACGCCGCGTTGGCCCGCGACGTGCTGGACTTCGTGGTCGGCGCGGCACACGTTCCGGTGCTGCTGGACCATCTCGTCGACGGCGCGTTGGTGATCACCCCCGGCGACCGGGCGGACCTGCTGGTCGCGGTCAGCGCGGCGCACGCCGCCGGGCTGGTCTCGCTGGCCGGGGTGGCGCTGACGCTGGGGGAACGACCGGATCCGCGGGCGATGCGTCTGGTGGAGCGGCTCGGCACCAACCTGGCGGTGCTGTCCGCACCGGCGGACAGCTTCCACGCGGTGGCCACCGCCGGACGCATCTCCGGCCGGCCCAGCACCGCGAACCCCCGCAAGGTGGAAGCCGCACTCGGCGCCTTCGAATCCAGCGTGGACACGGCCGAGCTGGCCCGCCGGCTGGACGTGACCCGGTCGGCCCGGGTGACCCCGATGATGTTCGAGTACGCGCTGATCGACCGGGCCCGGGCCGACCGCCGCCGGCTGGTGCTGCCGGAGGGCACCGACGAACGGATCCTGCGGGCAACCGAGATCCTGCTCCGACGCGGCGTCGCCGACCTGACCCTGCTCGGCGACGCCGACGACATCGGCCGCCGGGCCCGCGAGCTGGGCGTGCAGATCGACGGCGCGCGGCTGGTCGACCCGACGGTCAGCCCGTGGCGCGACGACTTCGCGTCCCGATACGCCGAGCTGCGCCGGCACAAGGGCGTCACCTGGGAGCTCGCCCACGACGTGATGGGTGACGTCAACTACTTCGGCACGATGATGGTGCACACCGGGCACGCCGACGGCATGGTCTCCGGGGCCACCCACACCACCGCCGCGACGATCCGCCCCGCCTTCGAGATCATCAAAACGCTGCCGGACGTGTCGGTCGCGTCCAGCGTGTTCTTCATGCTGCTCGCCGACCGGGTACTGGTGTACGGCGACTGTGCGGTCAACCCGGACCCGGACGCCGAGCAGCTGGCCGACATCGCGGTCAGCTCGGCGCAGACCGCCGCCCGGTTCGGTATCGAGCCGCGGGTCGCGATGCTGTCCTACTCCACCGGGACCTCCGGCAGCGGCGACGACGTCCGCAAGGTCGCGGCCGCCACCGACCTGGTCCGCAAGCGGTGCCCGGACCTGCTGGTCGAGGGTCCGATCCAGTACGACGCGGCGATCGATCCGACGGTCGCCGCCACCAAGCTGCCCGGCAGCGACGTCGCCGGGCGGGCCACCGTCTTCGTCTTCCCCGACCTGAACACCGGCAACAACACCTACAAGGCGGTCCAGCGCTCGGCCGGCGCGGTCGCCGTCGGACCGGTCATGCAGGGTCTGCGCCGACCGGTCAACGACCTGTCCCGGGGAGCCACCGTGCCCGATATCGTCAACACCGTGGCGATCACCGCGATCCAGGCGGCCGCGCAGTGAGCGACGCGGCCCGGATCCTGGTGCTCAACTGCGGCTCATCGTCGCTGAAGTACCAGCTCTTCGACGGCGACCGGGTGGTCGACAAGGGCACCGTCGAACGGATCGGCGAGCCCGGCGGCGGGCCGGCCGACCACGCGGCCGCGCTGCGGCTGATGGCCGAACGGGTCGACCTGGCCGGGCTCGGCGCGGTCGGGCACCGGGTGGTGCACGGCGGTGTCCGGTTCGCCGAACCGACCCTGATCACCGACGGGGTGGTCACCGAGATCGAACGGCTGGTGCCGCTCGCCCCGCTGCACAACCCGGCCAATCTGACCGGGATCGCCCAGGCCCGCCGGCTGCTGCCGGGCGTACCGCAGGTCGCGGTCTTCGACACCGCCTTCCACCGCACCCTGCCGCCGGAGCAGGCCAGCTACGCGATCGACGTCGACACCGCGCAGCGGTACGGCATCCGCCGGTACGGGTTCCACGGCACCTCGCACGCGTACGTGTCCCGACGGACTGCCGCGCTGCTCGGCCGGGCGCCGGCCGACGTCGACGTGATCACCCTGCACCTGGGCAACGGGGCCAGCGTCTGCGCGGTGGCCGGCGGGCGCAGCGTGGCGACCTCGATGGGGCTGTCACCGTTGGAGGGCCTGGTGATGGGTACCCGCAGCGGTGACCTCGACCCGGCGGTGGTGTTCCACCTGGAGCGGGTGGCCGGCTGGTCGACCGCCGACGTCGACCGGCTGCTCAACCAGCGCAGCGGCCTGGTCGGGCTGACCGGGGCCGGCGACATGCGCGAGGTGCTGCGCCGCCGCGCGGACGGGGATCCGGCGGCCCGGCTCGCCTTCGACATCTACTGTGCCCGGATCCGGTTCTACGTCGGCGGATACCACGCGCTGCTCGGTCGGGTCGACGCGATCGTCTTCACCGCCGGGGTCGGCGAGAACGCCGCCCCGGTGCGCGCGGCGTCGCTGGCCGGGCTCGACCGGCTCGGTGTTCAGGTCGACGCGCGGCGCAACGACGAGGGCCGAGGCGAGCGATTGATCTCCCCGGACGGCACACCGGTGCAGGTGTGGGTGGTCCCCACCGACGAGGAGTACGAGATCGCCAGTCAGACGCGGGCGGTGCTGACCGCCGGCTGATCCTGGTCGCCGGGGCCGGAAAGGATCAGAGCACCAGCCAGAGGGCGATCGCGACCACGATCACCACCGCCACCGCGACACCAATGATCAGCGGCAGCCGGGATGGCTGGTCGGCGACCGGCGACGGCGAGGTCTGGAAGGCCCGGAACGCCTCGGTGTTGCCGCTCGGATCGACGTACTCGTCAGACATGACGAAGACCCTAGCGAAGTCGACTGGACGCTGCCACGACCGGCCGGCGCGAGCCGGTGGTCGACCCGACGGATGCCGGTGGTCGACCCGACGGATGCCGGTAACAATCGTCCAATGCGTGACTTCCGTCCGGCGGTAGCCGGCCTGCTCACCGTCGGTCTGCTCACCACCTCGCTGGCCGGATGCGGCACCGCCGCCGCACCCGGCCCGGTGGCCGACGCCCCGACTGCGACGCAGACCGCCCCGGCGGCCGGCCAGCCCGACCCGACGTCCGCGCAGCCCGACCAGCGACCCGGCCGATCGGCACCGACGCGACGGCTCGACGTCGGCACCCGCACCCTCGATCTCAGCCGCGGTGACCGGCCGCTGCCGGTCACCGTCTGGTACCCGGTCGGCGGAGACGGCCCGTACCCGGTCGTGCTGTTCAGCCACGGCCTCGGCGGCAGGCCGGCCGACTACCGTACGGTGCTGTCCGAGTGGGCGGCGGCCGGGTTCGTCGTCGCCGCCCCGACCTACCCGTTCACCAGTCAGGGCGGCTCCGGCGGCAACGCACTGGACGTGCTCAACCAGCCGGCGGACGCGTCGCACGTACTGGACGAGCTGCTGGCGCTCGACGGCCGCGACGGTGACGAGTTCGCCGGCCGGCTCGACGTCGACTGGGTCGCCGCCGCCGGGCATTCAGCCGGCGGGATCACCACCGTCGGGTTGTTCACCGCCGCCCGGGACGACCGGCTGGACGCCGGCGTGGTGCTGGCCGGCAGCGCGCTCGGCGTCGGTACGGCGTTCAGCGGTGCCGCCGCACCGCAGCTGTTCATCCACGGCGAACTGGACGAGGTGGTGTCGTACGCGTCGGGCAAGGCGGCGTACGACCGGGTGCCGTGGCCGAAGGCGATGCTGAGCCTGCCCGACGGCGACCACGGTCAGTCGCTGCTGCGGCCCGGCAACCCGGCGTACGACGTGGTACTCGGCACCAGCACCGACTTCCTGCGGTGGACGCTGTACGGCGACGACGTCGCTCGGCGGCGGCTGGCCGACGACCCGCCGGCCGGGGTCGCCGTCTTCGACAACCAGCTCTGACCCGGCCCGTTGGTGACGCGGCTCGTCAACGCCGGTGGTCGAGCACCAGTTTGCCGAACGTGCGGCCGGTGTGCAGCCGGGTGAAGGCGTCGCGTACCTCGCTGAAGCCGTATTCGGTGTCGACGACCGGCCGGATGCCCCGCTGCGCACACAGCGCCAGCAGGTCCCGCAGCTCGTCGGGGGTGCCCATCGAGGTGCCGAGGAGCTCCAGCTGCATGGCGAACACCCGGCGCAGGTCGACGGCGGGCAGATGACCGCTGGTGGCACCGGACACGACGATCCGGGCACCGGGCGCGGCGGACTTCATCGAATGGTCGAAGGTGGCCGCACCGACGGTCTCGATCACCACGTCGACCCGTTCCGGTAGTCGGCTGCCCGGCGCCAGGGCGGTGGCGCCGAGCGCGGCGACCCGGTCCCGCTTGCTCTCGTCCCGGCTGGTCGCGTAGACCCGCTTGCCCAGCGCGACGGCGAGCACCACGGCCGCCGTCGCCACCCCGCCGCCCGCTCCCTGGACCAGCACCGACTCGGCTTGGTCGGCCCGCCCCCGGGTGGTCAGCATCCGGTACGCGGTCAGCCAGGCGGTGGGCAGGCACGCCGCCTCGGTGAAGGTCAGCCCGGCTGGTTTCGGGATCAGGTTCGACCGGGGCACCGCTACCCGGTCGGCGAACGTGCCCGGGTAGCGCTCGGACAGGATCGACATGCCGCGCGGGTCCGCCGGGTCGGGCACCACCGGGTGGACGACGACCTCGTTGCCGGCGTCGTCGACGCCGGCGGCGTCACAGCCGAGGATCATCGGTAACCGGTCGGCGGGCAGTCCGACACCGCGCAGCGACCACAGGTCGTGGTGGTTGAGTGAGCTGGCGCGGACCTCGACCACCGTCCAGTCCGGGGCGGGCAGGTCCGGTTCGGGCAGATCGCCGACGCGCAGCGCGGCGAGCGGGTCGTCGGCGTCGACCGTCGAGGCGAAGACAGCTCGCATGCACCGCACGCTAGCAGCTAGCTACGTGAGCGCGGCAGCGTCAACGCAGCAGGAGCAGCGCGGCGAGTACGGCGAGTGTCACCCCGGCGATCAGGAACGCCACGACCAGCTGGTGTGTGGCGGTCGGGCCGGCCGGGGCAGCCGCGGCCGGCTCGGCCGGCAGGTCCGCCAGAATGGATGCCAGTTCGCCGTGCGTCCGGGCGCACAGGGCCCGTTCCACCCGGTCGGCGTGCTCATCGAGGCTCAGCCGACCGGCTGAGGTGTGCCGCTCGATGCAGCGTACGACCCGCTCCCGGTCCTCGTCCGAGGCGCGCAGGTCGGGGCGGTCCATCCGACCAGCCTAGGCGGCCCACGTCCGGGGCCGTCGCGGAGTCGGCTGAGGGGTCGGCTGAGCTGGGACTTCGGGAGAACACAGGCCCCATCGGTGACGGAGCGCACCGATATACGCACGCATCGTCACCGGTGGGGGCGGGGGCGGCACAGCGCCCGGCCAGCATGAATCTCGTCTACATCTGGATCATGCTCTTCGGTTTCGTCGGCACTCAACTCGCCTGGACGCTACGGCCCTTCTTCGGCGACGCGGGCAGCCCGTTCGCCGTGTTCCGCGAGATCGACGGCACCTTCTACGCCGATCTCGTACGCACCATCGGCCGGCTGCTCGGCGGCTGACCAGTTCGTTCGTCGGCCCAGCCGCTCGGTCGACGCCGTCGACACCGGGCACGACCGGTCCGGTGTCGACGGCGGGCGACGCCGGTGCCCGGGGTCAGCGACGGGCGACGCCGTCGCGGCGGGCGGCGGCGGCGACCGCTGCGGCGACCGCCGGCGCGACCCGGGGGTCGAGTGCCGACGGCACGAACGCCTCCGGTTGCAGCAGGTCGGCGACGACGCCGGCGATCGCGTCGGCGGCGGCAACCTTCATCCCCTCGGTGACCCGGGTGGCACCGGCGTCCAGGGCTCCCCGGAACACGCCGGGGAACGCCAGCACGTTGTTGATCTGGTTGGGGAAGTCGCTGCGGCCGGTGGCCACCAGGGCGGCGTACCGGTGGGCGATCTCGGGGTGGACCTCCGGAGTCGGGTTGGCCAGCGCGAAGATGATCCCGCCGGGTGCCATGCCGGCGACCGCCGATTCGTCGATCTGCCCGCCGGAGAGGCCGATCAGCACGTCGGCGCCGACCAGCGCGTCGGCGATGCCACCGGCACACGCGGCGGTCATCGCGGCCAGCTCGGCCTTGACCCCGGTGAGGTCCGCCCGGTCGGAGTGGATGATGCCGCGCGAGTCGCAGACCACGGTCTTCGCGGGATCGACGCCGCCGGCGATCAGCATCCGGGTCACCGCGACGCCGGCCGCGCCGGCGCCGCTGACCACCACCCGCAGGTCGCCGAGCTTGCGGTCCAGCAGGGCGACCGCGTTGCGCAGGGCCGCCAGCACCACGATCGCGGTGCCGTGCTGATCGTCGTGGAAGACCGGGATCGGCAGCGCCTCGTCGAGGCGTCGCTCGATCTCGAAGCAGCGTGGCGCGCTGATGTCCTCCAGGTTGATCCCGCCGAACGACGGTGCCAGTGCGGTGACGGTCGCCACGATCGCGTCGATGTCCCGGGTGTCCAGGCAGATCGGCACCGCGTCGACGTCGCCGAACTGCTTGAACAGAACCGCCTTGCCCTCCATGACGGGCATCGCGGCGCGTGGGCCGATGTCGCCGAGACCGAGCACCGCGGTGCCGTCGGTGATCACCGCGACGGTGTGCGACACCCAGGTGTAGTCGTCGACCAGGGTCGGATCGGCCGCGATCGCCTCACACACCCGGGCCACCCCCGGTGTGTACGCGAGTGAGAGGTCGTCCCGGTCGGCCAGCGCGACGGTGGGCGTGATCGCCATCTTGCCGCCCCGATGCAGGTCGAAGACCGGGTCAGAGATTGCCACAGTAGACATGGTGACTCCAGAGCCGTTGAGCGTGATAGATCGCCGCCGGCTCGGCGCGAGGTCAGCGTTGACCGGCGAGGCGCTGCGGGGGTCACCCGGATTCCGTGTCGAGCATAGTGTCACACAGCGCGGTTTCCTGCGAAGTGGTTCACCGCAGTCGGTGACCCGGGCTTACCCGGCGCGGCCGTGGCCAATAGCGGCACAGCACCCGGCCACGCACGTCGGCCACCCCGAAGGCGCGGGAGTCGTCGGTGACCAGATCGTTGTCCCCGCGCAGCCACCAGCCGCCGGACTCGGCCCGTACCACTCGTTTGACCACCAGCAGTCCGGGACGGGACCGGAAGGTGGCGACCACCACGTCCCCGGGGCGGACCGACCGCCCGCCCCGGCGGACCAGCAACGCGTCGCCGTGCCGCAAGGTGGGTGCCATAGACGGGCCGTGCACGAGCACGGCGAACAGCGGCGAAAGCACTTGCACCTCCCACCCGGTCAGCGAGGCCGATGCGCGATAGGGTCGGCAGGGAGGATCATCCTCCAGCTTACGCGTGCCGGCGATCGTGCCGCCGGCCAACACACGGAGGGTCCTGATGCGACTTCTACGCATGTTTACTCCGCGCACGGTGGTCAGCGCCCACTGCGACCTGCCCTGTGGCGTCTACGACCCGGCGCAGGCCCGGATCGAGGCCGAATCCATCAAGGCGATCGCGGAGAAGTACCAGGCGAACACCGACCCGGAGTTCCGCACCCGGGCGCTGATCATCAAGGAGCAACGCTCCGAGCTGGTCAAGCACCACCTGTGGGTGCTCTGGACCGACTACTTCAAGGCGCCGCACTTCGAGAAGTACCCGCAGCTGCACCAGCTGTTCAACGAGGCGACCAAGCTCGCCGGTGGCGGCGGCGGGACCAAGGCGTCGGTCGACCCGGCCAAGGCGGACGAGCTGCTGGTCAAGATCGACGAGATTGCGAAGATCTTCTGGGAGACCAAGCAGGCGTGATCCGTCGGTCCGGCCGGTGCGCGACGCGCACCGGCCGGCCGGGGCCGCCGGGCGCAGGTCGCCCTGCCACGGCCGTGGCAGGTGTCAGCTGCCGCACACCACCCGCCCGGCTCGGTCGGACAACGAATCACTCCGGATGACACCGCAGGGATAGACGTCAACCGGTAGAGTCCACGCGGGGGTATCCGGGATGAGTTCGCTGGTCACACAATCCGAGCCGACCGTCGACGATGACGTGGTGCTGCTCACCGTGCCTGCCGACGGCGGCTACCTGAGCGTGCTGCGTACCGCGACGGCCGGGCTGGCCGCACGCCTGCACTTCGCGCTGGACGAGATCGAGGATCTACGGATCGCGGTCGACGAGGCCTGCGCCATGCTGCTCGCCGTCGCCGCCCGCAACGCGGACCTGCAGTGCCGGTTCTCGGTGACCGACGACGCGCTGACCGTCGAGGTCGCCGTCGCGACGGTACGCGGTGCCCGACTGCCACCGGACTCCTCCTTCGCCTGGAAGGTGCTCCGGGCGCTGACCACGTCGGCGTCGGCGACCGCCAGCAGCGGCCAGGCCAGCATCAGGCTGCTCACCCGCCGGTTCGGCCAGCACTGACCGACCGGTGGGCCCACCCCGACCGGCAGCCGGTCGGTCACTCCAGCCCAAAGGCTCGGGTCGTCGGCGGGGCCACCAGCAGCACCGTCACCGACAGACCGAGGGCGATCAGCGGTACGCCGAGCCAGACCAGGCCGCCGACGATCATGTAGTAGCCGACCGGTAGCAGCATCAACTGCGCGACGATCGCCGGTGCCCGGGCCGCGCTACGGCGGCGGGCCACCGCACGGGCCAGCACCGCGAGCAGCGCCGCACCTCCGACGGCGAACCCGGTGACGATCAGCGCCGAGGCGAGATCGGTCGCGGTGCTGGTGAAATCCTGGTACGCGAGGTAGCCGGCGACCAGCCCGACGGCCACGGCTTCTCCGGCCAGCAACCGCACAGCCCACCGCAACGTCACCGGAGTGGGCTGTGCGTCGATGGTCACGGCGTCACGATACCCGCGCCGGCTCGCGATAAAGTGCCGCCCATGCGGGCCCTCTTGGTGGTCAATCCGAAGGCCACCACCACCAGCGAGCGCACCCGGGACGTGATCGTCCGGGCGTTGCGCAGCGAAGTCGACCTGTCGGTGGCGTCCACCCACCGGCGCGGGCATGCCGTCGCACTGGCCAGGGCGGCCGCTGAGGACGGCTTCGACGTGGTGGTCACGCTGGGCGGCGACGGCACCGTGAACGAGGCCGTCAACGGCCTGATGACGTCCACTCCGGCGATGGAGACGCTGCCGGGTGCGGCAGCGGACCGGCTGCCGGCGCTGGCGGTGGTGCCGCTCGGCTCGACGAACGTCTTCGCCCGCGCGGTGGGGCTGCCGCCGCAGTGGCCGGAGGCGACGAGCGTACTGCTGGAGGGTCTGCGGACCGGGCGGTTCCGTACCGTCGGGCTGGGCCGCGCCGACGGCCGGTACTTCACCTTCTGCGCCGGGCTGGGGTTGGACGCGGCGGTGATCCGGCAGGTCGAGCGGGCCCGACTGCGCGGGCGCCGGTCCACCGTCGGCCTCTACCTGCGGTCGATGGTCAGCGAGTTCTTCATCGGAATGGACCGGCGGCATCCGGCGATCCGGTTGGAGCGGGCCGGTGAGCCGGTGGCGACGGAACTCGCCACCGTCGTGGTGCAGAACACCGCGCCGTGGACCTTCATCGGTGAGCGGGCGATCAATCCGAATCCGGAGGCGTCCTTCGATCTCGGCCTGGACGTGATGGCGCTTCGCCAATTGCATGTGCCGAGCACCACCCGCACTTTGGCCCAGGTCGCCGCCAGCCGACCGGATCCGCGCGGCCGCCAACTCGTCCGACTGCACGATTTGTCCGAATTTACGCTATCCGCAACACAGCCGCAGGCCTTCCAACTCGACGGAGATTATCTCGGAGAGCGGCTCAAAGTCCGTTTCGCGGCGGTCCGAGAGGCCTTGCGAGTAGTCTTCTGACACTCTCCGTAACAGAGCTTCGACTGCGGAGCGTGACCAGAGGCACGGAAGACACGTGGCCGAAATGCCTGCACTGCGGCGCGGAACGTACTACATTGATTCTTGACTGTCGCACTCCGGGTGTCGGTGAGCGTCAGAAAACGGACAAATGGGTCGTGACGTTGCTCACCCGATTGGACTTTTTCTGAGCGCTGCTCTTGACATCGCAGGGGTTCGTGAAAGTATTCACAAGCGGACCGATTCACCCGGGACGTTGCCTGGATGCGCTCGCCACGCGGCAGCTAGGAGCAACGTTCCACAGGCTTACGCCTGCTCACGCGCTGCCGATCCGACGGATGCAATCCGTTGTGGCCGACTGCGCGGGCGCATAAAGAAAGACCGGAGCATTTACCGCCACCGATCCAGAATGAGGAGTGTTGCCGCCATGGACTGGCGTCACCATGCTGTCTGCCGCGACGAGGACCCGGAGCTGTTCTTCCCGATCGGGACGTCCGGCCCCGCGATCCTGCAGGTCGAGCAGGCCAAGGCTGTCTGCCGGCGCTGCTCCGTGACCGACCAGTGCCTGCAGTGGGCGCTGGAGTCCGGACAGGACGCTGGCGTCTGGGGCGGGATGAGCGAAGAGGAGCGGCGCGCCGTCAAGCGTCGCGGCGGACTGCGCGTCCTGCGCGCTCAAACTGCCTGACCCACCCGACCACCACCAAGCGACGTCCGTACGGCGCCCCGGAGCTGTCTCCGGGGCGCCGTCGTACCTGGCACCCCGGCGGCTCCGAGCCGGCAACCGCCACGGTACGCGGCACCCACTCAGACCGGCACCGGCGCGGCCGCCCAGTCGACCCGCCGCAGCACCAGCCGGGCCAGCTCCGGTGCGCCGGCCAGCGGTGCCGCCGCACAGACCGCGCCAGCCTGCCGGGCCGACGCCATCGCCGTGTCATAGAGCAGGCCGGGTGCCAGGAAGTACGCGGCCACCGCGACGCGCCGGGCACCCGCCGCACGCAGGGTCTCGACCGCCGCCCCCGCAGTCGGCGGTGCCGCCGAGGCGAAGCCTTCGACACACGGCACCCCGACCTCGGTGCCGAACGCCGTCGCGGCCACCGCCACCGTCTCCCGGGCTGGAGCCGACCGGGTGCCGGCGGCGGCCAGCACCACGGCGTCCCAGCCGGTGCCGGCCTCGGCGAGTCGCCGCCGCAGCCCGGCAGTCAACAGCGGGTCCACCGCGTCGGAACCGACCGACGGGCCGAGCACCCGGGTCGTCGTCACCGGCATCCGCAGCCCGTCGCGGTACGCAGCCCGCACCACCTCGGGAATGTCCACCCGGCCGTGGAACGCCTCGGTCAGCAGCAGCGGCACCACCGTCGCCCCCGGATAGCCGGCAGTCTGCAGGTCGGCCAGCACCGCCCCGGGACGCGGTCCGGCGTGGTCCAGGTACGCGGCCCGGACGTCGACCCCCGGCCGGGCCGCAGCGACCGCCCGGACCAGCGCCCGCGTTGCCGTCGCCGCCTGCAGGTCCCGGCTGCCGTGCGCCACCAGCACGATCGGCCCGGTCATCCGTGCAGGCCGCACTCGGTCTTCTCGAACATCGCCCAGCGGCCGGCCCGCGGGTCCTCGCCGGCGGTGGTACGCCGGGTGCACGGCCAGCAGCCGATCGAGGTGTACCCCTGCTTGAACAGCTCGTTGACCGGGATGTTCCACCGGGACACGTAGGCGTCCACATCCGCCTGGGTCCACGCCGCGATCGGATTCACCTTGACCCGGCCGCGTCGGGCGTCGAACCCGACCACCGGGGTGTTCGCCCTGGTAGGCGACTCGTCACGGCGCAGCCCGGCGGCCCAGGCGTCGTAGTCGCCGAGCGCCCGCTCCAGCGGCTCGACCTTGCGCAGCGCGCAGCACTCGTCCGGTGACCGGTTGAACAGCCGGGGACCGAACTCGCCGTCCTGCTGGCCGACGGTCATCCGGGGCCGGATCGACCGCAGGTTCACCGGCATGGTCGCGGCCACCTGGTCACGGACCCGCAGCGTCTCCGGAAAATGCAGCCCGGTGTCGAGGAACACCACGTCGACGCCGGGTGCCACCCGGGAGACCAGATGCGCCAGCACCCCGTCCGCCATCGAACTGGTCACGCAGAACCGGTCACCGAAGGTCCGCACCGCCCACCGGGCGATCTCCTCGGCCGGGGCATCCTCCAGCTCCCGGCCGGCGCGGTCGGCAAGGGCCTGCAGCTCGGCCGGGCTGCGTCGGGTCGGCTGCTGGTCGGCGGCCGGGCCGAGCCGGATCAGGTTCAGGTCGGCGGCGAGCACCGGGCTCATCGGGACACCCCCTTGCGGGCCAGCAGTCCGGTGAACTTGACGGTGAAGACCCGGGCGCAGTCGTGGCACTCCCAGGCGGTGTGCGCGTCGGCGTGCGGGCGGAGGTTCTCCTCCCCGCAGTACGGGCAGTAGAGCGGTGCCGCGCGTGTCTCGGTGCTCACCGCACCTCACCTCGCTCGTTCATCGCAACTCCTCCTCATCGGCCCGGACGACCCAGCTGGCGAACCGCTCGCCGTCGGTACGACCGGCCAGGTAGCGGCGGACCACGCGTTCGACGTACTCGGGCAGCTCGTCGGCGGTGGTCTTGAGACCCCGTACCTTGCGCCCGAAGCCGGCGGTCTGCCCCTGGGCCATGCCCAGGCCCCCGCCGAGATGGATCTGGTAACCCTCGACCTGCTGGCCGTCCGGCCCGACGACCAGCTGGCCCTTGAGCCCGATGTCGGCAACCTGGGTACGGGCGCAGGCGTTCGGGCAGCCGTTGATGTGGATCGAGATGTCGGCGTCCTCAGCGAGACCGGCCGAGGCCAGCCGCTGCTCCAGGTGAGCCACCAGCTCCTCGCCACGCCGCTTGGTCTCGACGATGGCCAGCTTGCAGAACTCGATCCCGGTGCAGGCCATCGTGCCGCGCCGCCAGGTGGACGGCCGGGCCTCCAGGCCGATCGTGCGCATCCCGGTGACCAGCGACTCGACCCGGTCCGGCGCGATGTCGAGCACCAGCAGTTTCTGGTACGGGGTGAGCCGTACCCGGTCCGAGCCGTGCTCGGCGGCCAGGTCGGCCAGGGCGGCGAGCTGGCCGCCGGAGACCCGCCCGACCACCGGGGCGACTCCGACGTAGCGGCGGCCGTCGGCCTGGGGGTGCACCCCGATGTGGTCCAGCGGCTTGGCCGGCAGCTCCGGAGCCGGCCCGTCCAGCAGGGTCCGGCCGAGGTACTCCTTTTCCAGTACCTCGCGGAACTTCTCGGTGCCCCAGTCGGCGACCAGGAACTTCAGCCGGGCGCGGTGCCGCAGCCGGCGGTAGCCGTAGTCGCGGAAGATGCCGACCACGCCGGCCCACACGTCGGGCACCTCGGCCAGCGGCACCCAGACGCCGAGCCGCTGGGCGATCATCGGGTTGGTGGACAGCCCACCGCCGACCCACAGGTCGAACCCAGGGCCGTGGTCGGGGTGGTCGACGCCGACGAACGAGATGTCGTTGACCTCGTACGGTGTGTCGGCCAGCCAGGAGATCGAGGACTTGAACTTGCGGGGCAGGTTGGAGAACTCCTTGCTGCCCACGTACCGGCGGACGATCTCGTCGATCGCCGGGGTGGGGTCGATCTTCTCGGCGGCGGCGACGCCGGCGACCGGGCTGCCGAGCACGATCCGGGGGCAGTCGCCGCACGCCTCGGTGGTCTCCAGCCCGACGTCCTCCAGGGCCTTCCAGATCGCCGGCATGTCCTCGACCCTGATCCAGTGCAGCTGGATGTTCTGCCGGTCGGTGACGTCGGCGGTGCCCCGGGCGTACCGCTGCGAAATGTCGGCGATGGTGCGCAACTGGGCCAGGTTCAGCTGGCCGCCGTCGATGCGCACCCGGAGCATGAAGTACTCGTCCTCCAGCTCGTGCGGCTCCAGCACGGCGGTGCGCCCGCCGTCGATGCCCGCCTTGCGCTGGGTGTACAGGCCCCACCAGCGGAACCGGCCGCGCAGGTCGGCCGGGTCGATCGAGGCGAAGCCCCGGTGGGCGTAGATGTTCTCGATCCGGGCCCGGACGTTGAGCGGATCGTCGTCCTTCTTGGTCCGCTCGTTGGGGTTGAGCGGCTCGCGGTGCCCGAGCGCCCACTGTCCCTCGCCACGCCGGCGGCCGGGTCGGGTCGGGGTGCTGCTGCGCGCCATCGCGGCGTCCTCCGTGTCTGCGGGTCGATCTCGGTGGGCGGCACGGGCACCTGCGCCGTCATCGACGACGGGGCCAGAAGGAAGGCCGGCGCGGAATGCCGCCCGGAACACAAAAAGGTCGGGCGTGCCTCAGTTAGCCGGACAGATGGCGCTGCGGACGCGACCGTAATCGACGTGGCGGCGGGCCACGAAGCGGCGCTCAACGGCAGCGGTCATGGCACGAATGTTGCCACATCCGTACCGGTCAGACCAGCGCACCGTAGCCGACGTCCCACATGACGGGCGGGCTGTGGGCCGGCTCACCTGCGGCCGGCGGGGTCAGGGAGTCACCTGCGGGCCAGCGGGACCACCAGCACCGCCTCGGTGCCGCCGCCCGCCCGGTTGCGCAGCTCGATGGTGCCGCGCAGCTCGCCGGTGGCCAGGGCCCGCACGATCTGCAGGCCGAGCCGGCCGCCCGCGGTCGCGTCGAACTCCGCCGGCAGTCCCTGGCCGTTGTCGACCACCGTCACGTGCAACTGCTTGCGGAACCGGTGCACCGTCACCACCACCTCGGCGGCCGGCTGCGACGCTCCGCCGCCCTCGCCGGCCGGCGGGAAGCCGTGCTCGACCGCGTTGAGCAGCAGCTCGTTGAGCACCATCACCAGCGAGGTGGCGATCTCCGCCGGCAGTACGCCGAACGTGCCCTCCCTGCGCATGACCACCTCGACCTCGGTGGCGGCCACTTCGGTGGCGGCGCTGGCCACCCGGTCCAGGATGCCGTCGAACTCGACCGCCTCGTCGCTGGACATGGCGAGGGTCTCGTGCACCAGGGCGATCGACGCGACCCGGCGTACCGACTCCTCCAGAGCCGCCCGCGCCGCCGGCTGCTCCACCCGACGTGCCTGCAGCCGCAGCAGCGCCGCCACCGTCTGCAGGTTGTTCTTCACCCGGTGGTGGATCTCCCGGATGGTGGCGTCCTTGGTGATCAGCGCTCGGTCCCGACGACGTACCTCGGTGATGTCGCGGACCAGCACCAACGCACCGATCGGCACACCGGCCGGCATCAACGGCAGCGCCCGGGTGAGCATGGTGGCGCCACGGGCCTCGATCTCCTTGCGGGCCGGCGCCTCGCCGCGCAGCGCGGCCAGGATCCGGTTGGCTGCGTCGGTGCCCTCCAGCGGGTCGTCGGCGAGCCGGTGGCACAGCGCGGCGAGGTCCTCACCCACCAGGTGTGCGGAGAAGCCGAGCCGGCGAAACGCCGACTGGGCGTTCGGGCTGGCGTACGTGGTCTTGCCGCTGGCGTCCAGCCGGATCAGCCCGTCACCGACCCGGGGCGCCGAGGTGGTCTCGCCCGGGTGCCGGGCTGGCGGGAAGGTGCCGTCGGCGACCATCTGGGCGAGGTCGTCGGCGGTGGTCAGGTAGTTCAGTTCGAGCTGGCTGGGGGTGCGGGCGGTGGACAGGTTGGTGTCCCGGCCGACCACCGCGATCACCCGCCCGGTCTCCCCGACGGTCGGGCGCATCCGGACCGGCATCGCCTCGTGCCGGGCCGGCGTGTTGCCGTACCAGACGGGGTCGCCCTCGCGCCAGATCCGACCCTGGTCGTACGCGATGGTCAGGTGCGCCACCTCCGGGCCGTCCACCGTCCGCCCGACCTGGTCGTCCTGGTACGCGGTCGGCGCCGTGGTGGGCCGGACCTGGGCCACGCACAGGAACGAGCTGTCGGCGTCGACCGGCACCCAGAGCAGCAGGTCGGCGAAGGACAGGTCGGAGAGCAGCTGCCACTCCCCGGCGAGCCGGTGCAGGTGGTCGATGTCGACCGGCCCGAGGGAGGTGTGCTCCTCGACGAGATCACGCAGCGTGGACACCCTCGTAGCCTGCCATGCGGCGGCGGGGCGGGCACAGCCGTCACCGGGTGGAGGTGACCTTGGCCAGCCCACGGGGCGCGTCCGGGTCCTCGCCCCGGGCCAGCGCGAGGGCCAGGGCCAGCTGCTGCGCGGGCAGGATGTCCAGCAGCGGCGCGTACCGCTCGTCGACGTCGGGCACCCCGATCACCGCGGCCGGACCGGTCACCGCAGCCGGACCGGTCGGGCCGGTCCCGATGGCGCCGGCCCCGGCCCCGATGGCGAGTACGTCGGCCCGCC
This sequence comes from Solwaraspora sp. WMMA2065, assembly GCF_030345075.1. Classification (NCBI taxonomy): domain Bacteria; kingdom Bacillati; phylum Actinomycetota; class Actinomycetes; order Micromonosporales; family Micromonosporaceae; genus Solwaraspora; species Solwaraspora sp. WMMA2065. The sequence goes on along the minus strand of NZ_CP128361.1, from coordinate 6,349,746 downwards.
GCTCACCGAGCCGGCGCAGCACGTCGCGCATGGCGGTGCCGCCGGGCCCGGAGCCGACCACGGCGAGCACCGGCACGTCGGGGTCGGTCATCGCCAGCGGGCCGTGCAGCAGGTCGGCTCCGGAGAAGGCGAGCGCCGGCAGGTACGACGTCTCCATCAGTTTCAGGGCGGTCTCCCGCGCGGTCGGGTAGCCGTACCCGCGCCCGGTGGTGACCAGCCGGGCGGCGAACCGGTAGCGCGGGGCCAGCTCGGCGGCAGTGGGATCGGCCAGCACCCGGTCGGCGAGCGCGGGCAGGGCGTCGAGGGCAGCCCGCTGGTCGGGCGGCAGCACCCCGTCGCCGGCCCGAATCCCCTCGACCAGCATCAGCAGGGCGAGCAGCTCGGCGGTGTACGTCTTGGTGGCGGCGACCGCCCGCTCGTGGCCGGCGGCGATGTCGACAGTGAGCTCGGCGGCGGCGGCCAGCGGCGATTCGGGGGTGTTGGTCACCGCCACGGTCAGCGCGCCCTGCTCCCGGGCCACCGCCAGCACCTCGGCGAGGTCCGGTGAGCCGCCGCTCTGGCTGACCCCGACGACGAGCGCGTCCCGCAGGTCGGGGCGGGCGCCGAAGAGGGTCACGGCGCTCGGTGAGGCCAGCCCGGCGGGCAGCCCGAGCCTGATTTCGCTCAGGTACGCGGCGTACAGCGCGGCGTGGTCGGAGGTGCCCCGGGCGGTGAACACCACGTGGCGTGGGCGGCGGCCGGCGATCGCCGCCGCCACCTCGGCGATCGGCTCGGCGTACGCCGGCTGCAGCAGCCGGGCGTAGCCGGCCGGCTGTTCGGCGATGTCAGCGGCCATCCCGGCGCCGGGGCGGGCGGCACCTGCCCCGTCAGCTGCCCGGTCAGCCGTCCCGGTCTGGTCCGCCACCGGCTTCCGCTGCGTCACGACGCCTCCCTGTCTGCGCGATTCAGCTTGAGCGGTGATCATTCTTGCACTTTTCGGCTGGCTTACGCAATGAAGCGAGCAGCAATGCGCAGGGGTACGACGTTTGGCGCTTCGTGCCCTAGGCTGCCGGAGCCAGGGGGGACGATCGGCTACGAGGATCGGAAGAACGTGTCCGAGGGATTGCACGACCCGCGGCTGGCCGCCGAGGGCGAGCTGGCACTGGCCCGGATGGCACTCGACGAGGGTGACTACCGGCACGCCGCCGACCACGTCGCCGGTGCGATCACACACGCGCCGACCCTGCCCGAGGTGCACGAGATGCTCACCCGGCTGGCCACGCGCACCGGCGGCGGGCTCGACCTGTTCCCGCTGGACGAGCAGGTCTTCATCGGCGCCGTGGTGGCCCGGGCGCATCTGCTGGCCGCCGCCGGCCGGGCCGGCGAAGGGCTCGAACTGCTGGCCGCCGCGACCGGGCACGCGCCGACCGTGGACTGGGCCGGGGTGCCCTGGGTGGGTGCCGAGGACCTGCCGGCCCGGCTCGACCCGGACCAGATCGCCATCGTGCTGATGCAGATCTGCGCCAGCGTGCCCGACCCGGTCCCCACCGCCGACCGGCCGCCCCTGCTGCCGTATCTGCGGCTCGCCGGGCACGCCACCGCCGCACACCCGGACCACGGCCTGCTGCTCGGCGCCAGTTCGGCGCTGGCCCGCCGGCTCGGGGAGATCACCACCGCGCTGGACTGGGCGACCCAAGGGGTCCGCGCCGAGCCGTCCAAGCTGGCCGAGGTGTGGCTCGGGTACGCGTACCGCAGCGCCGGGCGCACCGGCGCGGCGATCGCCGCCCTCCGCCGGGCGAGCGCCCACGACCCGGACGACCTGTCCATCTACGCCGACATCGCCGGCACCCTCGCCGACGTGGGGCGCCTCGACGAGGCAATCGACTGGATCGAGCGGGCGCTGGCCCGCAACCCCACCTTCGACTGCGCGGTGCACACCGCGTACCGGCTGCGCTACCGGCGGGACGGTGACCTGCGCCACCTGATCGCCCTGGCGGACTTCCAGCGGGACCACCCGGACGACTCGCACGAACACCACGACCTGGCTGAGTGCTGTCACGACCGGCCCTGGCTGGCCCGGCTGCCGGCGGCCGGTGGTCCGGTGGTCGCCACTCTCGAACGGGCGCTCACCCGTGGCCTGGTGCCGAGCCGGCTGTCGCTGCGCCAGCCGGAGCCGCCCAGCGCGATGCGGCTGCTCGGCACGGCCCTGCCCGGACTACCGGTCACCGTGGAGCGGACTCCGACACCGGATCCCCGTCAGCCACGCCGCACTTCGGTACGGCAGCTCTGGCGCTACGCCGGCTGGCAGGCCGACCCGGCGCTGGACCACCCGTCGCCGCAGGCGTGCGAGCGGATCCGGCAGATCGCCCAGCCTGTCTGGCACCACCCGCCGGCGGCGTACGACAGCGCGGTGATCCTGGCCACCCTCGACGCGGACGACCTGCTCGGCCTGCTGGTGCACCCACCGCCGCCAGCGGATCCCGCCGGCACCGACCCGGCCGGCTGGCTGCGGTGCGTGCAGGTGTGGGCCTGCCTGGGCATGCTGCACCACCGCACCGACGAACCCTGGCCCGACTCGACCCGGCGCCGGGTGCTCGTCGACGTGGCCTGGGGTGTCGAGGACTGGGCCGCCGAGGCCGCGCTGTTCGCCCTGGTCACCGCCGCCTGGGTGGATCCGGCGGTACGCCCGGACGTGGCCCGGGTGGTGGCGGAGCGGCTCGCCGACGCGGTGGAGGTCGCCGGGCACCGAACCGTGCCGATCCTTTGGTCGTTGGCCCACCTGGCCCTGGCGACCCCGGAGCTGGACCCGGACACCGCCAGCACGGCACGCCGGATCGCCGGCCGGTCAGCGCGGGTCCCGCGCCAGCGCCGGCCCGGTCTGATCCGTCGGCTGCTGGGCCGAGCCTGATCCCCCGTCGACCGGTCCGCAAGAACCTATTCGATGACCGCGATCAGGTCGCCTTCCTGGACCACGTCGCCCTCGTCGACGGCGAGCTTCTGCACCACCCCGTCGGACTCGGCGACCACCGGGATCTCCATCTTCATCGACTCCAGTATCACCAGGGTGTCGCCGTCGGAAACGGTGTCGCCGGCGGCGGCCACCACCTTCCAGACGTTGGCCACCATCTCGGCCCGGATCTCTTCGGCCATCGGCCGGCCCTCCTCCGTACGCCCGGCTCGCCGGGCGGCCCCGTCCCTCGCGCCGGCCCATCGGCCGGCCCGTCCCGTAACCACCGGCCCGTCCCGCATGTGCCGGTTGCGCGACATCCGAAAGGTATCCGATGACGTGCCCGTCGCGCATGCCGCTCGTCGGACCCGCCTAGCATCAACGGGTCAGCTCCCGGTCTACGGGAGACACCGTCCGACGGGAGGACAGATGGCCAAGAAGGCCCGTAAGAAGAAGGCACGTAAGAAGAGCGCCGCCAACCACGGCAAGCGCCCCAACTCCTGATGCCGTGGGTCGCCGGTCGGGCCACCCGGCCGGCGGCCCGCAGCAGGGTCAGTCCGGCAGGTACTCCCGCGAGTCCGCGTCGAAGACGAACTCGCTGAGCTTGGCGCGCAGCCGGTCCCGCAGCTCGGCCGGTGCCGTCTCGTTGCCACAGCAACGCGCGACGAGCGCCTTGACCTCCTGCTCGATGCCGTACTCCCGCAGGCACGGGGAGCACTCGTCGAGATGGTGCCGGATGAGTTCCCGCCGCTCCTCGGCACACTCCAGGTCCAGGTAGAGGTAGACCTCGGCGAGTACCTGACGGCAGTCCTGGTCGAACGAGTCACCGCCTTGCACGATCGTCACACCTCCTGGCCGGCCGCGGCGGGCTTGGTCGAGCGGACCCGGTTGAGGCCGCGATCGGTGGCGTAGCGCTCCAGCATCCCGCGCAGATTGCGCCGCCCGCGGTGCAACCGGGACATGACCGTCCCGATCGGAGTCCCCATGATGTCCGCGATCTCCTTGTAGGAGAAGCCTTCGACGTCGGCAAGGTAGACGGCGAGCCGGAAATCCTCCGGCAGCTGCTGCAGGGCCTGCTTGATGTCGCTGTCCGGCAACCGCTCCAGCGCCTCGGTCTCGGCCGATTTCAGTCCGCTGGAGGTGTGCGACTCGGCGGCGGCGAGCTGCCAGTCGGTGATCTCCTCAGTCGGCGCCTGCACCGGCTGGCGCTGCCGCCGACGGTAGGAGTTGATGTACGTGTTCGTCAGGATGCGGTAGAGCCAGGCCTTGAGGTTGGTGCCCTCCTCGAACTGGTGGAAGGCGGAGAACGCCTTCAGGTACGTCTCCTGCACCAGGTCCTCGGCGTCGGCCGGGTTGCGGGTCATCCGCAGCCCGGCCGCGTACAACTGATCGACGAAGGGTAACGCGTCACGCTCGAACCGCGCGCGCCGCTCGTCTGTCCGCTCTGATCGGGTCAACCGCTCGTCCCCCCTCGACTGTCCCGCCGAGGATACGCGCAAAGGCTGGCCGGCCGTCGCGGTTCGACCAGGTGTGCCCGTACTCACCGGTTGTGTGGCAGGCTGACCCGTCCAACGCGGGGCGGGCTCACCGACCCGCCGCGCGGCTGACGCCGGCCGGACCGGTCCGAGGGGTCGGGACGGCCCCGGCGCGGCAAGCCCTTCCAGGGTCCGAAATTCGGGTGACCATTCGAAGGCGTCCCGCAGTCGACGGCCACCGTCGGGCTGGCCCGCGGGCTGCGTCGCGCCGCGTATGTGGATGCGCACCGGTTCTCCACCCCTTCATCGAGACTTAGCTCCCGGGGTAGTAACGCGGGCCGGGTGGTAGCGCATTCCAACCCGTCCCGGCCCCGGAACCCGGTGACGGGCTCCGGAACCGGGAAGGGCCTGGGAGTTCCCGCGGCGGTGTCGCCACCGCGGCGCTCCGGACGCCGGCTCGGCGTCGCGGACACCCGATGCAACGACGGGTACCGGGCGCCGGACACGGCCCGGCCGTGCGGTCACCGGCCCGCCCAGCCGTGCCGGACCAGCCAGTCGACCACCACGTCGGCCGTGCCGGCAGGGTCGACCCGCAGATCGTGCCGTTCACCCGGCCGGACCACCACGTCTCGGCCAGCCGCCGGGTCCGGCACCCCGAACGGGTCGCGGTCGCCGTTCACCACCAGGGTCGGCCGACCGGTGTCGAGCTCGTCCGCCCGGGTCCGCTCCGGACGACCGGGCGGATGCAGCGGGAAGGCGAGGGCGACGACCGCGTCGGCGTGCACCGCCGCAGCCGTACGACAGGCCACCCGCGCCCCGCTGGACCGTCCGCCGACGATCAGCGGTGGCGCGGGGGTGAGCCCGGCGACCACCTCGGTGACCACGGCACGCCAGGCCTCGTCCAGGTGGTGGGCCGGCGCGGGAGCCCGCCGACCGGCGACCCGGTACGGCTGGGTCACCAGGGCCACCGCAACCGCTGCCCGGGACGCCGCCGAGCGCACTGCGGACAGGTCGGCGGCGGTCACGTCGCCGCCGGCACCGTGCCCGAGCACCAGCAGACCAGCCGGGGGCACCGGCGGGACCGTCAGGTCGACCCAGGCGGTCCCGCGCGGCGTCGGCACCGACCGCCGGTCGACGCTCGGGCCCACGGTTGCGCCCGGGTCGGCCGGCTCGCCCCGGCCCACCGGCCCGCCCGGGTCCACCGCCTCCGGCTGGTCCGGGTGGCTTCGCTTCACCGGACCATTGTGCCGTGGTCGCCGGGCGTACCCGCCTGGCAACGCCCCAATCAGCTCAGCGGCACCAGGGTGAGCAACCGGTCGCGGACCGGGGGGCCGGCTTCGTCGACCGGACCGGGATCCGGACCACCGGAGTCCCGCCAGGCCACCTGCATCGCCCGGCGTTCCCGTGGGGTCGTCGCCCCCCAGACGCCGTGGCTGTCCCCGGCGTCGAGCGCCCAGGCCAGGCACGGCCCCTGGACCGGACAGGTACGGCAGAGCGCGACTGCCGCGTCGGCCGGTTCGCTCGGCGCGGGAAAGAACGTCTCCGGGTCGACGCTCTGACAGACCCCATGAGTCCGCCAGGCCTCGTCGAGGCGGCGTTCCGCCATCGCTGTGAGCAGCCTGGGGTCGCGGCGCGCGGCAGCGACCTCGTGTGGACGGGGCATTCGCGCCCGTGTCATTACCCACCTCCCCCGTGGGAACTTAGACATTGATCAACATCGTTCATCTGCGGCGAATCGGAATCCACTCTCGGCGCTGGTTTCTATCGCACTTCGGCAGGCGCAGACAAGGGCCTGCATCGATTCTGGGGAAAATACGTCTGGCGATTCGGTCCCAACACTGGCAAACCTCCACCTGCGTAGTCGGCCGATCACCGAACGCGGGACCCTGGTGCCGCCGCCGAGTGTGGGAGCGGTACCATCCGCAGGGTCAGAAGAGCTCCGGCTGCGCCGTCGGACCAGCCGGCCCCGACCCGCCCCCCGGAGCGACCCGTTGCACCAGTTCAGCGGCGTTGTTGCGGACGTTGCCGACCGCTGTGCCCACCGGCCGAATCTCGATGAGGTCCAGGTAATTGTCATCCGGCGCAGCCAACAGGGCGGTGCCGTCCACGTCCGGATCGAGCCATTCGGCCCAGCGGTCCTCCGGCAGCAACAGCGGCATTCGATCATGAACCTCGGCGAACGGCCCGACCGCCGCAGTGGTAAGCACACTGCTCGTGATCATTGGCTCGGCCCGGCCCCATACCGACCAGAGACCGGCGAACGCCAGTACCCGGCTGTCGACCGGGGTCATGAAGTACGGCTGCCCGCCGCCGCGCCGGGCACCGGGCGGGCGTACCCACTCGTACCAGCCGTCGGCCGGCACCAGGCAGCGACGGCGGGCGAACGACGGCGCGAACGCCCTACTGGTCGCGACCGTCTCCGACCGCGCGTTGATCATCCGCGCGCCGATCCGGGGGTCGGCCGCCCACGGCGGTACCAGGCCCCACCGGGCAACGCTCACCACCCGGCGGGCGGCCGCCGGATCGGCGCGCGGCTGCGGCTGGCCGGCCCGGTCGCCCCGGGACAACCGCACGATGGGCACCGGATCGGTGGGTGCCGCGTTGTAGTCGGCCGCCAGCGGGCCGCCCGTGTCGTCCAGCGCCTCGAACAACGCGGAGAGATCCGCCGCGCTGCGCGTGGTCGCGTACCGCCCACACATGGTGCCCAGGCTAGTTGGTCGGCCCGGCGGGGTTGGCACACTGTACGGGTGCCTGAACTGAGCAGCGTCCCGCTGCACCAACCGTGGACCGCACCCCGCGCCGCCGGTCCGGTCCGGTCCACCCTCCGACTGCCCGGCTCGAAGTCGATGACCGCCCGCGCCCTGGTGCTGAGTGCGCTCGGCACCACCCCCGGCGGCGTCGTCCGCCCGCTCCGGGCCCGGGACACCACGCTGATGGCCGCCGGCCTGGCCGCGATGGGGACCGGGATCGACACCGGCTCCGCGCAGCGCTGGCCGGTCGTCCCGGCCGCACTGCATGGCCCGACGCACGTCGACGTCGGCCTTGCCGGCACCATCATGCGGTTCCTTCCGGCGGTGGCCGGGCTGGCCGACGGCCCGGTCACCTTCGACGGCGACCCGCAGGCCCGGGCCCGCCCGCTCGGCCCGCTGCTCGACGGTCTGCGCCACCTCGGGCTGCGCATCGACGCCGCACCGACCAGCGGCCTGCCGATCACCGTGCACGGCACCGGGCAGGTCGCCGGCGGCGAGGTCGACGTCGACGCCTCGAAGTCCAGCCAGTTCGTCTCCGGGCTGCTGCTGGCCGCGCCCCGGTTCACCGGCGGGGTGCTGGTCCGGCACACCGGAGCGGTGCTGCCGTCCGCCCCGCACATCCGGATGACCGTCGAAATGCTGCGCGCCGCCGGCGCGGTGGTGGACGACTCGGTGCCACAGACCTGGCGGGTCGAGCCGGGCGAACTGCGCGGGCGGGACTGGCCGATCGAGCCCGACCTGTCCGGCGCGCTGCCCTTCTTCGCCGCCGCGCTGGTCACCGGCGGCACGGTCACGCTGGCCGACTGGCCGGCGCAGAGCGCCCAGCCGGTAGGCCTGCTGATCGAGCTGATCGAGCAGCTCGGCGGCTCGGTCACGGTCGACGCCGACGGGCTGACCGTACGGGGCACCGGCACGGTGCACGGCGTCACCGTCGACCTGCGCCAGGTCAGCGAGTTCACCCCGGTGATCGCCGCACTCGCCGCACTCGCCGACGCGCCGTCGCGGCTGACCGGCGTCGCCCACATCCGTGGACACGAGACCGACCGGCTGGCCGCGCTCGCCGCCGAGTTGACCGGGCTCGGTGCCGCGGTGACCGAGCTGCCCGACGGGCTGGAGATCGCCCCCGAACCGCTGCACGGCGCGGTGTTCCGCACCTACGACGACCACCGGATGGCGCACGCCGCCGCCGTGCTCGGGCTGGCGGTGCCGGGCGTCGAGTTGACCGACGTCGCGTGCACGGCCAAGACGCTGCCGGAATTTCCGGCACTATGGTCGGCGGTGGCGGCAGGAAACTGACCGCGACGGGAAGGAGCCGATCCTGGCCGGCAGGCGCAGGGAGTACGACGAGGACGACGTGCGGGTACGACCCCGCCGGTCGTCCCGGCCGCGTACCCGCACCCGCCCGGCGCACGACGACGCGGTCGACGGTTTCGTGGTCACGGTCGACCGGGGCCGCTACGGCTGCGTGCTCACCGGCCCGCCGGCCACCCAGCCGGTCGCCGGCCCGCCTCCAGTGGTGACCGCGATGCGGGCCCGGGAACTCGGCCGGCGCGCGGTGGTGGTGGGCGACCGGGTCGCGCTGGTGGGCGACGTCTCGGGTGACGCCGGCAGTCTCGCCCGGATCGTCCGGATCGACGAACGGGCCTCGGTGCTGCGCCGTACCGCCGACGACGACGAGAGCACGCCGGAAGGTCGGCTGGAACGGGTGGTCGTCGCCAACGCCGACCAACTGGTGATCGTCAGCGCGTTGGCCGACCCGCCGCCCCGGACCGGGTTCATCGACCGTTGCCTGGTCGCCGCATACGACGCCGGGATCGACCCACTGCTCTGCCTGACCAAGGCAGACCTGGCCGACCCGGCGCCGGTTGTCGACTACTACCGGGACCTCGACCTGGAGTACGTGCTGTGCCGACCCGGCGGTGACCTGACCGACCTGCGGCGCCGCCTGGCCGGTCGGCTCTCGGTGCTGGTCGGGCACTCCGGGGTCGGCAAGAGCACGCTGGTCAACCGGCTCGTGCCGGAGGCGTTGCGAGCGGTCGGCACGGTCAGCGCGATCGGCCGGGGACGGCACACCTCGTCCAGCGCGGTCGCCCTGCGGCTGCCGTACTCCGGCGTGTCGCCCGACGGTGCCGACACGCCGGCCGACGATGCCGATGTGGGTACTCGGGCCGACGCGCGGGTCGTCCCGGCCGGCGATCCCGGATGGATCGTCGACACGCCCGGCGTACGCAGTTTCGGGCTGGCCCACGTGTCGGCCGAGAGCCTGCTGCACGGCTTCGCCGACCTGGTCGAGGGGAGCCTCGATTGCCCGCCGAACTGCGAGCACACCGGCGACGCCGACCGGTGCCGGCTGGGCGGCTGGGTGGCGGCCGGCAACGCCGATCCGCGCCGGCTGGCGTCGTACCGACGGCTGCTGGACTCGCGGTCCGGGGACACCGAGACGGGCCGTACCGCGACCCGCGAGTGAGCCGGCCGAACCTTGCGCGGTAGGACATCCGACCATTGCGGTGAGTAATCAGATACCTTTCCCGCCATGGCCCGGTACGCCGACGATCTCTCCCTAGCCCATCTGCTCGCCGACACCGCGGACTCGATGTCGATGGCCCGTTTCCGGGCGCTCGACCTGCGGGTCGAAGCGAAGCCGGATCTCACGCCGGTCTCCGACGCGGACACCGCCGTGGAGAAGGCGCTACGCGCCACCCTGGCCCGGACCAGACCCCGCGACGGGGTGCTGGGCGAGGAGTTCGGCGCGTCGGTCGCGGCGGCGGGACCCGGCAACCGGCAGTGGGTGATCGATCCGATCGACGGCACCAAGAACTTCATCCGGGGCGTACCGGTGTGGGCCACGCTGATCGCCCTGATGGAAGGGGATCAGCCGGTGGTCGGCCTGGTCTCGGCACCGGCGCTGGGCCGACGCTGGTGGGCCGCAGTCGGTCACGGAGCGTACGCAGGACGACACACAGCCGCCGCGACCGCGATCCGGGTCTCCGGGATCCGCCGCCTCGCCGACGCCAGCTTCTGCTACTCCTCGCTGACCAGTTGGGAGGAGTCCGGGCGACTACCGGCCATGCTGGACATCATGCGGTCGGTGTGGCGCAGCCGGGCCTACGGAGACTTCTACGGCTACATGCTGGTCGCCGAGGGCGCGGTGGACGCGATGGTCGAACCGGAGCTGTCGCTGTGGGACCTGGCAGCGTTGATTCCCATCGTCACCGAGGCGGGTGGCACCTTCACCGATCTGACCGGCCGGGCTGGCCCGGCCGGCGGCAGCGCCGTGGCCAGCAACGGCAGGCTGCACTCCGACCTGCTGCACCGGCTCAGCTGACCGCAGCCGGTCTCAGATGGAGCGAATCGAGCGACCGTCTATCCTCGCCGGGTGACGTCGACCGGTTGGTGTTTTCTCGCGGCGATGATCGCCACGTACGGCGTCGCACACCTCTTCCAGGCGGTGGCCGCCGCCCGCACCACGGTCCGCCGCTGCTTCGACCCCGGTCTGCTGCTGCGACTCGCCCGGCAGCCGGTGTACCTGATCGGCCTCGGCTGCCAGTGCCTCGCCTTCGTGCTGGCCTTCCTCGCCCGGCGGGACCTGCCACTGTTCCTGGTCCAGGCGAGCGTGGCCGCCGCGCTCGGCGTGACCGCCCTGCTCGGGGTGCTGACCATGGGCTGGCGGCTGCCAGCCGCCGAGGTGGTCCTGCTGGTGCTGCTGCTGGTCGGAGTCACCGCGCTGGTCGTCGCCGCCCGACCCGCGTCGGCGCACCCGCTCGGCCCCCGCGCGGTGGCCGTCATCGCCCTAGCCGGCCTGCTGATCTCCGCTCTCGGTGCCGGGGCCGCCCGGCTGGACGGCCCGGCCGCAGCCGTCCTGCTCGGACTGCTCGCCGGGTTCGCTTTCTCCGCCGCCGCGGTCGCCTCCCGGCCGCTCGCCGGCACCGCCAGCTACCGGGACCTGGTCACCGAACCACTGCTCTACCTGCTGATCGTGCACTCAGCCATCGGTCAGTGGCTGATCGGCCTGGCGATGCAGCGCGGTTCGGTCACCGCCGCCATCGCGGCGATGGACGCGGCGGGCGCGGTCCCGGCCGCCATCGTCGGCCTGCTGCTGCTCAACGACAAGATCTGGCCCGGACGCGAGTGGCTGGCCGCGGTCGGTTTCCTGATCACGCTGGCCGCCGTGCTCGGTCTGACCCGGTACGCGACGACCCAGCACGCGCCCGAGACCACGCGGCCGGCCTGGGCCGGTAGCCCGGGCCAGGCAGACCGGACCGACAGCACAGGTCAGCCGGCCCGGATCGGCGTGGCGGCGGCCTCCGCCGGTGCGGTCGCCTCGATCCCCGCCAGATCGATCTCCACATCGACCGGCTCGACCGAATCGCCGTCGGGCAACTGCCCGGAGACGACGCCGCTCGACCCCGCCGGCACCGGGCCGCCGTGGCGCGACCCGAGCACCCGCTGGTAGAGCCGTTCGATGGCGGCGGCGGTCCGGTCCCAGCCGTACCGGCACCGGACCCGGTCGACCGCCGCGTGCCCGTACGCGAACCGCTCGGCCTCATCGGCGAGCAGCCGCCGCAGCGCGACGCCGAGCGCCCGGACGTCGCCAGGCGGCACCAGCCGACCGGTCACCGCGTCCACCACGCAATCGGCCACCCCGCCGTGGGCGTACCCCACCACCGGCACGCCGCACGCCATCGCCTCCAACGCCACCGTGCCCACCGGCACGTACCGGCTGGTGCAGGCGACCACATCGACCGACCGGTACAGCTGCGGCATCTCCCCGGCCGGAACCGCGCCGATCAGCTCGATCTGGTCGGCCACCCCGTACCGGGTGGCCACCTCCCGCAGCCGCCGCGCCTCCGGATGCCCGGCCAGCTCGGCCCGGTCGGGCCCGCCGGCGATGAGCACATCGACGTCGCCGACCAACCGGAGCGCGCCGATCAGCTCGTCATGCCCGGAGCCGGGGGTGAGGTCGCCGACGGCGAGCAGCCGGCGACGCCGCCGGACCGGCGGCGTGGGGTCCGGCGCGAACCGAACGGTGTCCACCCCAGGGGGAATCATCGCGACCGACGCGCGGTCCCGCCCCATCCGGGCCAGTTCGTCCACCTCCTCGTTGCACTGCGCGACGGCCGCGTCGACCACCCGGCACAGCGCCTGCTCGAGCGCGATCCGTTGCCGCGGCCCCCGGTAGCCCGGACCCAACTGCCGCTGCTGTTGACCACCGATGCTGTGGAAGGTCTGCACCAGCGGAACCCGGCTGCGGCCGACCGCGCTGGCGGCCGCGAGACCACCCGGCCAGAAGTGCCCGTGCACCACGTCCGGCGTCCACTCCCCGTCGTCCCACTGACCCGCCAGCCAGCGCCCGAATTCCGGCAGGTGGGCCAGCAGTGCGGCGGTGCCGAGCCTGGTCGGCGGACCGACCGGCACCCGGACCAACTGGTAGCCGGACGACGACTCGCCGTCCGGCTCGTCCGGTCCGGTCCGCCGCTGGTAGACCCGGACGTCGTGGCCGAGAGCGGCCAGTTCGGTGGCGAGCCGGGCGACGTGCTGCCGGGTGCCGGTGACCGGCTGCCCGGCGGTGTCGAGACGTCCGGGGTCACGCTGTGCGAGGTCACGGTGTACGGGGTGACCCATCGCAGCTCCATCGTGGGCAGACACCAGACCGACGCGCATCTTCACCTCCGTTGCTCGTCACGGGTGCTAGCGGTTCTTTCTAACCCCTGCGGTACGAGGATTCCTCCGGTTCCGGCGAGCACCACCCTCGGGTGAGATCCACGGGTGAAGTACGACGACCACGCCGGTGGTATGACACGCCCAAATCGGGGTACCCGTACGCATGGCAGCGACCGGGACGCAGAGCAGCCGCTTCCGCCCAACGGGTACGTCGGGGCGGCTGACGATCGGGCCTGATGGGACCGGGCCCGATGTCCTTGTCGCCGGGCCGGTACGGGGTGCCGGGAGGAGAAACGTGCCGACCGACCTGCGATGCGTGCTGGAGTGCGACCCGACCGATCCGGTGATCCGGCTGGTCGGGGTGCTGGACCGGCACGCCGTCGACGACGTCCGTGCAGCGTTGCTGGACTGCCTGGCCGACCGGGCGGCCCCGGTCGCGGTGGACGTCTCCGCAGTACGCGACGCCGCGCCCGCCGCGTTGCTGCGGCTCGGCGAGCTCGCCCGTACGGTCGCCGAGTGGCCGGCCGGCGGCTTCGTCTGCTGCGCCGCGCCACCCGGCACCGGCCGGGCCTGGTCTGCGGCAGGGCTGACCGTACTGCCCGACACCACCCTGGCGGCGGCGCTGGTCGACGGCGCTCCGCCGGCCGCGCCACTGAGCGCCGAGCTGGATCCGGTCGTCGGAGCGGCGCGGACCGCACGGGCGCTGCTCGCCGAGGGCTGCCGCCGGTGGGGGCTGCCGCAGCTGGCCGATCCGGCCGCCGTGGCGCTCACCGAGCTGGTGAACAACGTGGTGGTGCACGCCGGCACGCCGATGTCGGTGCGGATCGGCCTCCGGGACGGCCGGCTGCGGATGTCGGTGCGCGACGGCTCGGACGGCCTGCCCACCCCGGCCGGGCCGGTCCCGGTGGCACCGAACGCGCTGGGCGGTCGGGGCATGATGCTGGTCGAATCGGTGGCGCGGCGGTGGGGCTGTACCCCGCTGCGCGGCGGCAAACTCGTCTGGGCGGCCATCGATCCGGCGGACCATCCACAGGACGGAGACTGACAGTGGGACGGCACGACAGTTCGACCGGCCCGGCCCGGCTCGCCCTGCTGCTGGCCGGGGTGGCGGTCGGCTACCTGCTCGGCAGCCGGACCAGGTCCGGCGGAACCGACGTCACGACGGGGCCGGCCGTGGACCAGCCGACGGCCGGAGCCGCACCGGGCCAGCCGCCGGCCGCCGGCCCGGTGCGGGTACGGCCAGCGGTGGCGCCTGCCGGTCAACGGCCCGGGACCGACCTCGGGTACCACCCGGGACGGCCGGCGGACGAGGAGTTCGCCGCCGACGTGGTGAGCGGATCATCTGCAACCACCGCCTCGCACCCGTACCAGGTGCCGGCCGGTCGGACCACGGCGACGCCGGCGGCACCGGTCGGCGACCCGGCCGTGCCGACCGGCGCGGACGGTGACGACGCGCCGCCGCCGGCGCGCCGGCGCCCCGACCCGCCCCGGCCAGGTGTGTGACCGCCACCGACCCGGGTAATGGGACGGCATGCGTACAGACGACTTCCCCCGGCCGGTTTCCGACCCGGAGTCCGAAGGAATCCCGCAGACCGCGGACGACGACTCGACCGCGTACGACGACGTGGCCAGCGGCCGCGAGGCCGACGGTCCGGACCCGGAGAGCATCCCGGGCGACGTGCCGGTGGCGGTGGACCACTTCGGCAACACCGCCCAGGAACAGCTCGACGGGGAGTCGTTGGACTACAAACTCGCCCGTGAGGCGCTGGGCAGGCCGGTGGACGATCCACTCAGTGGGCCGGTCGACCAGGCGCTCGGCGACGAGGCCAACAGCGAACAGGCCGCCGCCCAGGCGCAACGCGACGCTGACGTGCTCGACCCCGGCCCGTACTCGGACCCGAACTCACCGGTCTCGCTCTACGACCACGGTCGGCTCGGTGGGGCGGACAACGGAACGGTGGGGCGGCTGGTCGAAGCCGACGAGGGAGCACACACCGACGACGAACCGGACTCGGTGGCTGCCGACGCGGGAGCCGCCGGTGGCGGGGCCAGTGCCGAGGAACTGGCGGTCCACGAGGCCGAGTCGCCCGAGGACCACCCGATCGGGCGCTGACGGAGCTGTCGCCAGCCGGCTGGCGACGGTTCCGTCAGTCGTCCAGGCCCCGTTCGATCGCGTACCGGGTGAGCTCCACCCGGTTGTGCAGCTGCAGCTTGCCCAGGGTGTTCTGCACGTGGTTCTGCACCGTCCGGTGGGACAGCCCCAGCCGGCCAGCGATCTGCTTGTACGACAACCCTTTGGCGACCAGCCGCAGCACCTCGGTCTCCCGGTCGGTGAGCCGGGGCTCGTCCCCGGCGGGCCGCGCGGCGGCGGCCAGCCGGCGGTACTCGCCGAGCACCAGTCCGGCCAGTCCCGGCGTGAAGACGGCCTCCCCGGTCGAGGTCCGCCGGACCGCGTCGAGGAACTCCGCCGGGCCGGCCGACTTCAGCAGGTAGCCGGTCGCGCCGGCCTTGACCGCGTCGAGCACGCTCTGCTGTTCTCCGCTGGCCGACAGCATCAACACCCGGACGCCGGGCTGCTCGGCCAGCATGCCGCGGATCACCTCCACCCCGGAGATGTCGGGCAACTGCAGATCCAGCACCACCACCTGAGGTCGGGCCGCCGCGCAGATCCGCACGGCCTGGCGCCCCTCCCCGGTGGTGGCGACCACCTCGTGGCCGGCCTCGGTCAGGTCCCGGGCCACCCCTTCCCGCCACATCGGATGGTCGTCGACCACCATCACCCGGATCGGATCCACCGCATCCGCTGGCGCACCTGCCGTCACCCGTACTCCTCCACCGTCGTGTCCGGGCTCGGCACCCGCAGCTCGATCTCGGTGCCCGCGCCGGGCTCCGAGACGATCCGTACCGTGCCGCCGATCTCGGCGACGCGCCCCTCGATCGACTGGCTCACCCCGAGTCGACCCTGCGCGGCCGCCTCCGCCAGCCGACCGGGTCGGATGCCGCACCCGTCGTCCCGGATCGACACGGTAACCGCGTCCGGCTCCTCTTCGACCAGCACCCACACCCGCGCCTGCGGACCGCCGTGGCGCACCGCGTTGTCGACCGCGGCACCGAGCGCCGCACCCAGCTCGGCGGCGAGCCGACCGGGCAGTAGCACCGGCTCGGCCGGGGTGGCGACCGAGACCCGCGACGACGCGTACCCGTTGACCACCGACCGCAGGTCGACCGGCCCGGCGACGAGCGCCGCCGGCGGGTCGGCCGCTGTCCGCCCGTCCGCCGCCGTCGCGGCGGGCTTGTCCGGCGGTACGGTGACCCGGCTGGTGACCAGCGCCCGCAACGCGGCCTCCTGCTCCCCGGCGAGCCGGGCCAGCTCACCGGCCTCGCCGTCGAGGTCGGCCCCGCGCCGGGCGACCATCGCCAGCACCTGCAGCACCGAGTCGTGGATGTCGCGGGCCAGCCGTTCCCGCTCCCGGGTCGCGGCGGCCAGCTCCCGGGTCGCCGCCTCCAGCTCGACCGCCCGCTGCAACCGGTCCTCGGCCGCGCCGATCAGCCGGGCCACGTGCCCGACGGCGATGCCGGCCAGCAGCATCAGCACACCGGGAGTGACCGACGACTCGTTGAGCCGGTCCCGTACCGCGAGGTCGGCGGCGGTCAGCACCAGGGCGGCGGTCGCCCCGAGGCGCCGGCCACCGGCGACCGCCCAGGCCAGCACCGGACCTGCGAGCCAGGCGACCGCGATGGTCGGCACCCCGCCGGCCAACGCGGGCCGCCCGATGATCCACGGGCTGACCAGCAGCGGGACCAACGCGACGAACAGGTCGGCGGCGAGCAGCGGCCAGCGACGCAGGTGGGGCCGGGCGTACGCCCAGCTGGCGGCGACCGTCCAGGCGATCATGCCGAGCAGGACCGGGACGGCGACGAGCGGATGGGCGTAGTCGGCGGCGTTGCGCGCGTACAGCACCAGCACATAGCCGAGGGCGGTGAACCGGAACACCGCGAGAGCCCGCCACAACGGGACGATCAGGGTGCCTACCGGGGCGGGGCTCTGCCGCACCCGCCGACGATGGCACACAGCCGAGCGGCCGGCGAGGGCTGGTCGGCCTAACACGCCCGGACCGATGTGCATTTCCCCACAGGTCAACGTAGGGTGAGAATGCCGCGAAAGCACTGACGATCAGCAGCCGGATGGGCCATGACCGACGCAGATCCCCCGTCATCGCGTACGGTCGTGCCTATCGACCCGATGGATCTGCTCAGCGAGGCCTTCGACCGGTCGCAGGTCACTGACCTGCGACATCACGTCGCATCGTGCGCCAGTTCGGCCGGGATGAGCGGCCAGCGGCTCGACGATTTCGTGCTGGCCGTCAACGAGCTGATCACCAATGCGGTCCGGCACGGCGGCGGCCAGGGCTGGCTGCGGATGTGGCGTGACACACAGTCGATGAACTGCGAGGTCGCCGACAACGGGCAGGGCATCGGGTCCGACCGGCTGCGCAACCGGGACCGCCCGGCGCCGAACACGGCGGGCGGCTGGGGACTGTGGCTCACCGAGCGGTTGACCGACACCATGGCAGTCGCCACCGGCCCGGAGGGCACCACGGTACGGATCAGCCTCGGACTGTCCGGCCCTGCGGCGTCCGGGGCCGGGATGTCCGAGACTGCGGCGTCCGGGGCCGGGGTGGACGATCCGGTCAGCCGAACAGGGCGCTGACCGACTCGCCGTTGTGAATCCGGCGCATCGCCTCGGCCAGCGCCGGCGCGACGGAGAGCACCTGCAGCTTCGGCACCCGTTTGGCGGCCGGAATCGGCACCGTGTTCGTGCAGACGATCTCCAGCACGCCGTCCTGGTCGCTGAGTCGGTCCAGCGCACCGCTGGAGAACAGCCCGTGGGTGCAGGCGATGCGGATCGACCGGACCTTCAGCTCCCGCAGGTGGTCGATCAGCTCGATCACCGTGCTGCCTTTGGCGATCTCGTCGTCGAGGACGATCACGTCGCGGTCGACGACGTCGCCGATCACCGCGCTGATCTGCACCCGGTCGTCGCTGAACCGCTGCTTGGCCCCGGCCGCGACCGGCAGACCGAGCATCCGGGCGAAGGCGGCGGCTTCCTTGGCGTTGCCCAGGTCGGGTGAGACGACCACGGTGTCGGTCAGGTCCTGGTCGTGGAAGTGCGCAGCGAGCTCGCGCAGCGCGTGCAGGTGGTCGACGGGAACGCTGAAGAAGCCGTGCACCTGCGGGGAATGCAGCGTCATCGCGAGCACCCGGTCGGCACCGGCGGAGACCAGCAGGTCGGCGACGAGTCGGGCACCGATCGAGATCCGTGGGGCGTCCTTCTTGTCCGACCGGGCGTACGCGTAGTGCGGTAGCACCACGGTGATCCGGCCGGCGGAGGCGCCCCGGGCGGCGTCGAGCATCAGCAGCAGCTCCACCAGGTGCTCCTGCACCGGCGGCACCAGCGGCTGGATCAGGAACACGTCCCGTTCGCGGCAGTTCGCCTGCAGCTGCACCTCCAGGCAGTCGTTGGCGAACCGGGACACCCGCACCGGGTGCAGCGGCACGTCGAGGTGGGTGCAGATCTCCGCAGCCAGCTCGGGGTGGGCGCTGCCACTGAACACTGCGATGTCACGCACCAGGTGATGGTAGGTCAGCCCCGGACGGGCGCAGTCGGCGAGACCCTCGGCCGGGCTCAGCCGAGCTGCTTGCGCACGAACTCGATCGACAGCTGGTCGAAGTGCGCCCGGCCACCCTCGTGCCCGTCCCACTCGTACACCTCGATCTCCTTCGGGCCGGCGTACGCGTGGTGGGCGGCGAAGACTGTCGACGGCGGGCAGGTCTGATCCATCAGCGCCGCGCTGAACAGCGCCGGGGCGGTGGCCCACGGCACCAGGTGCGCGGCGTCGACGTAGTCGACCGTGGTGAACGCCGCCGCGGCCCGCTCCGGTTGGATCCGGCAGAACCGGACCAGCTCGTTGTACGGGTCGGCGTCGGTGATCGTGACGGCGCGGCGGATCTGGCACAGGAACGGCACCCGGGACACCACCGCGCCGACCCGGTCCCCGGCGAGCGCGGCGGCGGCCAGCGCCAACCCGCCGCCCTGGCTGGTCCCGACCACGGCGATCCGGGACCGGTCGACATCGGGCAGGTCAGGGGCGATCTCCACCGCTCGGGCCGCGTCGGTGATCAGCCGGCGGTAGTAGTAGCCGGCCGGGTCCAGCACACCCCGGGTCAGGTAGCCCGGCGTGGTCGGCCCGGACCCGTCCGGCCCGGCGTCCGGGGTGTCCCCGCCGCGCCACGACCCGCCCTGGCCCCGGGTGTCCATGACCAGGTGGGCGAAGCCGGCCGAGGCCCACAGCAGCCACTCGTGTGGGCGGCCGCGGCCGCCGCCGTACCCGATGAACTCGACGACGACCGGCAGCGGCCCGGCGGCGCCCGACGGCACGTTGAGCCAGCCTTTGATCTCCTGGCCGGCGAAGCCGGTGAAGCTGACGTCGTACGTGTTGATCATGCGCAGCGCGGTTTCCACCGGGGTCGCCACCGGCGGCACCGCCATCGACCGGGCATCGGACAGCGTCTCGTCCCAGAACTCGCGCAGATCCGCCGGGGGTGACAGCTCAGGCTGGTAGCGCCGCAGCTGATCGAGGGGAAGATCGAACCAGGCCATGGCGGCACGCTACCAGCGCCGGCCGACCCGACGGGGACCGATGTCTGCGGCCATGCCGGCCCTGGCTACGGCCATACTGGCCCGATGACGGAGCAGACCAGCGTGGCCACCGCCGGGCGGTACGTCGCCGCCATCGACCAGGGCACCACCTCGTCGCGGTGCATCGTCTTCGATGCGGACGGCGCGATCGTCGCCATGGCGCAGCGGGAGCACCGGCAGATCTTCCCCCGGCCAGGCTGGGTCGAGCACGACGCCGAGGAAATCTGGGCCAACGTCGAGCAGGTGGTCCGGCAGGCACTGGCCGATGCCGGCGTTGGTGCCGGCGCTGGTGCCGGCCAGCTCGCCGCGATCGGCATCACCAACCAGCGGGAGACCACCGTGGTGTGGGACCGGGCCACCGGCCGCCCGGTGCACCACGCGATCGTCTGGCAGGACACCCGCACCGGGCCGCAGCTGCAGCGGCTCGGCGCGGCCGTCGGCGAGCAGCGGCTGCGGGAACGCACCGGGCTGCCACTGGCCACGTACTTCGCCGGGCCGAAGGCGATGTGGCTGCTGGAACACGTCGACGGGCTGCGTGAGCGGGCCGAACGCGGCGAGGTGCTGTTCGGCACGATGGAGTCCTGGCTAATCTGGAAGCTCACCGGCCGGCACGTCACCGACGTCACCAACGCCAGCCGTACCCTGCTGATGGACGTGCGCACGCTGCGCTGGGACGAGGAGATCCGGTCCGCGGCGGGCATTCCGGCCGCGATGCTGCCGCAGATCGTCCCGTCGGCCTCGATCTACGGTACGGCGGACAGCTCAGTGGCTGGCGGTGCGCTGGCCGGCGTGCCGGTCGCCAGTGCGCTCGGTGACCAGCAGGCGGCGCTGTTCGGGCAGACCTGCTTCCAGCCCGGCGAGGCGAAATGCACCTACGGCACCGGCAGCTTCCTACTGCTCAACACCGGTACGAGTGCGGTCACCTCGCAACACGGGCTGCTGACCACGGTGGCCTACCAGATCGGTGACGCCCCGGCGCACTACGCGCTCGAAGGTGCGATCGCGGTGACCGGCTCGCTGGTGCAGTGGCTCCGCGACAATCTGGGGCTGATCTCCAGCGCGGCGCAGATCGAGCAGCTGGCCCGCAGCGTCGACGACAACGGCGGCTGCTACATCGTGCCGGCGTTCTCCGGACTGTTCGCCCCGCACTGGCGGGCCGACGCCCGGGGCGTGGTCACCGGGCTGACCGGCTACATCACCAAGGGACACCTGGCCCGCGCGGTGCTGGAAGCGTCGGCTTGGCAGACCCGTGAGGTGGTCGACGCGATGAACGCCGACTCCGACGTGGCGCTGCGCCGGCTGCGGGTCGACGGCGGGATGACCGCCAACGGGCTGCTGATGCAGTTCCTCGCCGACGTCCTCGACGTGCCGGTGGTCCGCCCGGCGGTCAGCGAGACCACCTGCCTGGGGGCGGCGTACGCGGCCGGGCTGGCGGTCGGCTTCTGGCCGGACCTGGACACGCTGCGCGCCCAGTGGCGGGCCGACGCGCACTGGCGGCCGGCGATGTCGTCGGCGCACCGGGACCGGGAGTACGCCCAGTGGCGCAAGGCCGTCAGCCGCACCCTCGACTGGGTCGACGACTGACGGCAGCTTCATCGCCGTTCAGCTTCCAGAAATTCACGTAGCGTCACCTCTTCGGGTCGGGTCCACCCGTCGAGCCTGATGCCACAGGTGCATCAAGATGCACCTGTGGCATCAAGTCCGCGACGGCACCTTGGAGTTCCCGGAGCCCGGCAACCGGGCGCGGCTAAACAGTTCGCATTGGACGGCGCACGACGGGGATGCTGTCCGGATGCCCGCCCGCACCGCCTACCACGACGAGCTCGGCGACCACTTCGCCCGACACGCCGACACGAGCCCGTACAACGCCTACGTCGACCGGCCCGCGATGGTCGCCCTCGCCGGGGACGTCGCCGGGCAGCGAATCCTCGACGTCGGCTGCGGGGCCGGGCACTACGCGACAGCTACTCGGCGAGCTACGACGGGTGCTCCGGCCGGGCGGGTGGCTGCTGGTCTCCACGACCCACCCGACCGCCGACTGGCGACACTTCGGCGGCTCGTACTTCGCCGACGACTGGGTGGACCTTTCGCTGGCCGGCGGGCAGATGTCGATCCACTATCAACGGATGACGCTGGAGACGTTCCTGGGCGAGCTGCTGGACGCCGGCTTGCGCCTGGAGCGGCTCGTCGAACCGCGCCCGGTGCCCAGTCTCCGTGATGTCGACGAGGCGGCCTACCACAAGCTGTGCCAGTCGCCGTCCTTCGTCGCCGTCCGGCTCCGGCGACCCTGACGACCGGCGGTGGTCCGGTGCCCTGCTGGTCGCGGGACACCGGACGACACCGTCGAGGGTCAGGGGGCGAGGCGGTGCAGGTCGCGCGGGAAGAGCGTGACCTGGCGGATGTTCGGTACGCCGAGCAGCCGGGCCACGAACCGCTCCAACCCGAACGCGAAGCCGCCGTGCGGCGGCATGCCGTACCGCATCGCGTCCAGGTAACCGGCGTACGGGGTGAGGTCGGTCTCGCCCCGCTCGGCGAGCGCGTCGACGTAGTCGCCGTACCGGTGCAGCCGCTGCCCGCCGCTGACCAGCTCCACGCCCCGGAAGATCAGGTCGATGGCCCGGGAGTGGCCGGGCCGGGCCGGGTCCGGGTGGGTGTAGAACGCCCGGTGCCGGGTCGGGTAGCCCTCGACGAAGACGAAGTCGCTACCGTGCTCGCGCAGCGCCCACTCCCCCAGCCAGCGTTCGTGCTCCGGGGCCAGGTCCGGCTCGCCGGTGACGTCCCGGCCGGTCGCCGCGCTGACCATGTCGAGGGCGTCGGCGAAGTGCACGATCACCGGCTCGGCCGGCAACGCCGGCAGCCGTACGTCGAGCAGCTCCAGCGCCGGCCCGGCGCGCTCGGTGACCGCCGCCAGCATGCCGGCCACCGTGGCGTGGCAGACAGCGATCACGTCCCGGTGGTCGTCGACGAAGCCGAGTTCGGCGTCGAGCGACGTGTACGCGGCCAGGTGCCGGGCGGTGTCGCTCGGCTCGGCCCGGAACACCGGCCCCACCTCGAAAACCCGCTCGAAGACGCCCACCATGATCTGCTTGTAGAGCTGCGGTGACTGGGCAAGATAGGCCCGGCGGCCGAAGTAGTCCAGGGCGAAGACGTTCGCGCCGCTCTCGGTCGCCGTACCGACGATCTTCGGGGTGTGGATCTCGACGAACCCCATCGTCGTGAGTGTTTTTCGGAAGCCGGCGACGGCGGCGGCCGCGATCCGGTGCGTCGCGGCCAGCTTCGGGTGCCGCAGTGCGACCGGCGCGTGGTCCAGGATCGTCGGCAGGTTCGCCCGCAGGTCCGGCCGATACAGATCAAACGGTACGGGCGCCGCCGGGTCGCTGAGCGGGGTGATCGTCGGCCCGGTGACCTCGACGCCACCGGGGGCGGTCGGCTGGGCGGTCGCGGTCCCAACGACAGCGACGACGGTTTCCTCCGGCAGGTGCTCGAGTTGTGCCCGTACCGCCGGGTCGGTGACGACGACCTGGGCGAGCCCGGCGGCGTCGCGCAGGATCAGGAACGCGACGGATTTCAGCAGCCGCCGCCGGTGAATCCAGCCAGCCAGCCGTACGGGCTGGCCAATGAAGTCCGGTAGACGAGCGGAAAGGATGCGTTGCATGTGGTGACCTCCTCCGGTGTGCGCAACGCGTCCCCAGAGAGGTGTGGGCGAGCGGGATCCTCGCGGTGCCACCACACCTTCACCGCGCCACCGCGTCGTGTACGCGTGGCGCGGCCTTCGCTTACCCGTGACGTGGGCGAGTCGGCGGGAGTCTACTGAGCCCGGACGGGCCGTTCTTTCCCGCAGCTCAGGAGGGTCTTCACGGCTGGGCCGGAGTCCGCCCTCTCAGCTGTGGGCGGCTCTCTGTCACTCCGGTGGGCGCAACCGCTACTCGGCTCCGTCGTCGCTGTTGTCTGCAGACGCTAACCGCTCACCGTCGCCGTCCGCATCCGGATTCCGACCGCCATCGGCGAGAGTCTGGTGGTCGTCGGCTTCGTCCTGCTCGATGAGGTCGACGTCGAGCCGGTCGAGTAGATCACGAAGGGATTCCAGCAGCTCGGCACGCCGATCGGAATCGGCGTCAGCGGCCACCTCACCGACGATGTTCCCACTATCTTTCATCGGTCTCGCTCCCCGGGCCAGTCGATGGCATGCGCCAGACGGAGACGTGTTTCTCGCTGTCGGAGGTGAACGGCGAGCCGTCCCAGTCCGCTACCCGCTGCTCCAGCTCCAGGCCGGCGAGCCGGGCCATCAGGTCGCACTCGGCCGGCCAGATGTAGCGGAAGTTGCTGGCACCGTAGCTGGCGCTGCCGTCGTCGCGCCGGCGGTAGTGGTGCGAGGTGCCCTGCTGAGTGACCATGTCGTAGGTGTCGAAGCCGACATGCCGATCCGTCACCTCGAACGGCACCGCCGACTGCCCCGGTGGGAACCGCCGGATACCCGGCACCCACAGCTCGACGACGAACCGCCCACCCGGCGAGAGGTGCCGGGCGGCGTTGCGGAAGCACTCCACCTGCTCATCCTGCGTACGCAGGTTGCCGATGCTGTTGTACACGACGTATACCAGGGAGAACCGCCCCGGAGCCGTCGCCGTCGCCATGTCGCCGACGACGACCGGCAGGTCGTCTGCCAGTGGGACCTTGCGGCGGAGCTGATCGACCATCGGCTGCGACAGCTCGATCCCGCTCACCGGAATGCCCTTCGCGGAAAGCGGGATCGCCACCCGACCGGTGCCGATCGCGAACTCCAGCGCAGGACCGGCGCCGGCCAGTTGAGCCAGAAACTTCACCGTCGGCGCAAGTACGTGTGGGGCGAACATCTCGGCCGAGCCCTTGTCGTACGCCTGCGCTGCCTGCTCGCCCCATAGGTCACTGCTCGTCATGGACACGATACTCAAAGCGTTCCCGTACACACGCAAGTCTTTAAAGTGCGGAGTGGTCACACCGTCGAGGTGAGGCTGACGCACGTCATTTCGCGATTTGAGGTGTGTCAGCCTCACCTCGATGCGGCGGACGACGGCGGTGCGGCGCCCCCAGGTGCCGGCGAAGGTCTGGGTAGGGTCAGCGCCGTGACCGTCACGCGATCCCTGGTCCTGTTCGTCCTCGCCGCGCTGGCCGAGATCGGTGGGGCGTGGCTGATCTGGCAGGGCTGGCGGGAGCACCGCGGCCTGCTGTGGATCGCCGCCGGGGTGATGGCGCTCGGGCTGTACGGGTTCGCGGCGTCCTTGCAGCCGGACCCGCACTTCGGCCGGATCCTCGCCGCCTACGGTGGGGTCTTCGTCGCCGGTTCACTCGTCTGGGGCGTCGTCGTGGACAGGTTCCGGCCGGACCGCTGGGACATCACCGGCGCGGCGATCTGCCTGATCGGCGTCGCCGTCATCATGTACGCCCCACGCGGCTGAACTACGAAGGCCACGCTGCCGGCAGTGCTCCTGTACCCGGCGGGTGCGTCTGGAGCCGGCGATGGTTTCTATTGCGGTGGTTTTCTTGCGTCGGATGCGCGACTGGACCGGCGTACCGGGCAGAAAACGACGGCGACGACCCGGCAAGCTCGTCCGATGTCCCGCCCCGCCACGGTGCCCCGCGAGTTGAGCTTCGAGCCGTTCTCCGGCAGCCGCGCCATCGCCGCCGGCCTGATCACCCGACGGATGCTCAACGGCCCGCACTGGCGCCGCATCCTGCCCGACGTCTACGTGCACGAAGGTTCGTACCGACCCGAGGACCACCGGATGTGGTGTGTAGCCGCCGCCGCACGACTGCCGCCCGGCGCGGCGATCCACGAGCTCAGCGCGGCTTTTCTCTGGGGGATTGATCTTCTGCCGCTACGCGGCCCGAGACAGACGGTGGTACCGGTGCACGTCGCGCTGCCGAAGACCGCCCGGCCTGATCCGCACCCCAGGATCAGGTACGCATCCCGGACGCTCACCCCGGACGACATCACCTCCTTGAGTGGGCTTCCCTTGACCACTGAAGTCCGTACCGCGTTCGATCTGGGCCGATCATTGCCGCGTGCCGCTGCGCTCGGTGCCCTCGACGCGTTCCTCCAACGCCGCCTTGTCACACGCAACAGCCTTGCCGCATACATCGACACCCGCTCCGGGCTGCGCGGCCTGCTACAGGTCAGGGATCTTCTTGCTCTCGCGGAACCGTTGAGTGAATCACCGATGGAGAGCCGGCTCCGCCTGCTGCTGCACGACGCCGGCCTGCCAAAACCCACTCCGCAGTACAGGGTGAAGGCTCCTTCTGCGGGCAAGGGGCGGTTCGTCGCCCGGGTCGACCTGGCGTACCCGCAATGGCGGATCGCCATCGAGTACGAAGGTGACCATCACCGGGAGCGGGCCGCGTTCCGCAAGGACGTGTACCGCTTCAACGCGCTGCGGGAAGCTGGCTGGATCGCGCTCCGCTTCACAGCCGACGACGTACTCCGGCGGAAAGAACAAGTCACCCAAAAGGTACGGCGCGCGATCGCCGACCGCGCCACCTGACCACATCGCGCCCGTCGAGGTGAGGCTGACGCACGTCAAAACGCGAAATGAGGTGCGTCAGCCTCACCTCGACACGAGCACGTCAAGCTGAGGCGGGGCCGCCGTGCCGAAGGGCGGTCACGAAGCCGGTCCAGGAGTCGCCGGAGAAGGACAACACCGGGCCGTACGGATCCTTCGAGTCCCGCACCGCGACGCCAAGCGCACCAGAGACACCCTGGTCAGTGAACCCAACCACCCCGGGAAGCCCAGCCACCTCGACGCAGTTGGAGTTTGAACCGCTCCGACTCGACTTGCGCCACGTCCCGTCAGGCAGTTCGGCTGCGTCCATCCTCGCCTCGCTCACGCTCGTGTTCTCCCGCGAGCCGGGCCACCAGGTCGATCGACTCGGCAGGGCTCAGCGCCACCGTGAGCAGCCTATCCAGTTCCTCGCGAAAGAAGCTCACCTGCTCGGGCTCCTCCAGGAACAATCCGGAGATCTTGTGCTCAAGGTGCACAACCGTCCGATTACGGGGGAAGTCCAAGATGGCGAATGCTCCGTCCAGACCCGTGTAGCCACCAACCGACCACGGCACGACCTGCAGGGTGACGTTCGGGCGGTCGGCGGCGTCGACAAGGTGCCGTAGTTGCCGGCCCATCACCCATGGACCGCCGAGCGGCCGACGCAGCGCCGACTCGTCCAGGATGGCATGCAGCGCCGGGGGTTCGGACCTCGCCAGAATGGCTTGGCGCCCAAGCCGAGCGGTAACTCTGGTCTGCGCGTCGGCCTCCGGAACGCCGCAGCCTTGCAAGACTGCCCTGGTGTAGTCCGGGGTCTGGAGCAGCCCCGGCACAAGCAGTGGCTCGAAGTCGACGATCGCCGACGCCTCGGCCTCCAACTGGATCAACGTCCGGGACTCGACCGGGAGACCGCCCAGCACCTCCCACCAGCCGGGCTCGGAGCGCTCCGACATGGCGAGCAGCCGCTGACGTTCCTCCCCAGTGACGCCATAGATGACGAGCAGGGATGCGACGTCCTCCAACTTGCTGCCCTGCCGACCGGTCTCCATCCTGGACAACTTCGACGCCGGCCAGCCCAGTCTCGCCGCCACCCCACGGACGCTCAGCTTCCTGCCCTGCCGCAGGGTCCGTAGTTCGCCAGCGAGGCCACGGATGGCGATGGTGGACGGCGTTGGCTTGGTCATCGAAATCCTCCTGTCCCCAACCTCTTGACACGAGGCTACCGCCGTAGCCATGTTGTATGCAACGTTGCTTCCCCGAGAGATACAGCTTGAGTGAGGTGAGCCAGTGATGTTGGTGAAGGTGCGGGCGTACGACCCGGCGGACAGCCCGGGGCCGATTCCGTCGGTGATCGACCACTTCCGGCCTGGCCCGGACCTGCCCGAGCAGCTCAGCGAGGCGGAGCACACGGCTGCCCGCTACACGGTGATCCTGCTGCCGCCGGAGGAGGCGGAGGTCCTGGATCTCGGCCGGGAGAACCCGGGGCTCAAGCTCTACCTGGACCACCACTGGGAGGCGGACGTGGTCGACCTCGATCAGGCGGCGACGCTGATCTCCGAGCACTGCGGCAAGCCGGTCACGCTGGTCGAGCACCGGGCCGACCTCTGCTACTGGACGGCGTACGTGGAGTTGCCCTACGCCGACGGCGGGAGCTGACGCGCCGGCCGGCCCGGCGACCTGCACGCAACAGCCGACTGCTGACAGACGTCTGCCGGGCTGGCCGATCACGGCCAGCCCGGCAGACGGCATCGAGGCAGCAGCCAGCGCGGTTTCTCAGGGCGACGGCGTGCGGTGGGCCCGGACGACGAAGTCGTGGATGATCAGCTGCTGCGATTCGTGGTGCACCTCGCGGGTACGGGACTCCGCCACAACCACCTTCCACTGCGCTTCGGGTAGAGAGCCGACGACGGCGTCCAGACCGATCGACGCGGCCTGTGGGGCGTGGGCAGCCGAGTGGGTGTCGGCGTGGTCGTGGCCGACGACCAGCAGCGTCCCGCCGGGGGCGACGGCGGCGGCCAGCCGTGCCACGAACTGGTCGAACGGCAGGTCGGGGTGGACGTACTGGCTGGTCACCAGGTCGTAGCGTTGCGACGGCTCCCAGCTGGTCAGGTCGGTGGTGAGCCAGGTGATCCGCTGCGCGACGCCCGGTTCCTGCTGCGCGGCAAGCTTCTGGGCGCGGCCGACCGCTGTCGACGAGGCGTCGACGGCGGTCACCTGCCAGCCCCGGCCGGCGAGCCAGATCGCGTCGGCGCCGGTGCCGCAGCCCGCGTCGAGCGCCGTACCGGGGGGCAGGTCCGCAACCTCGGCGACCAGCTGTGGTCCTGGCGAGACGTGTCCCGCCGGGTGCGCCTGATAGTGCTGCTCCCACCAGTCGGCACTGAACGCGGGATGGCCCGCGTGGGTCTCGTTGGTCATGCTTCGACGGTAGTGAGCCTTTCGGCAATCGGAAGAGTTCATGCGGTTTCCGCAAGAAGGTGCCGTACAACAGCGAGGCCCGGCAGCGGGGGCACCTAGCATGGTGGGCGTGTCAGGGGTCGAGCTTTCCGACGTGGTCCGGCAGCGCATCCGTGGCCTGCGGCAGGCGCGCGGCTGGAGTCTCGACTCCCTCGCCGCACGCTGCCACCTGAGCCCGTCCACGCTGAGCCGCATCGAGACCGGCCACCGGCGGATCGACCTCGACCAGCTCGTCGCCCTGGCCCGGGCCCTGGACACCACGATCGACCAGCTCGTCGAGCCGGTCGACGATGCCGACGTGATCATCCGGCCGATGAAGCACCAGGAGCCGGGTCTGGCCACCTGGGTGTTGTCGCGCGGCTCAAGCCAGCCCGGCGGCAGCATGGTGGCGAAGATGCGGATCACTCCGGAGCGCCGTACCGGTCCGGGGCATCTGAGCGTGCACCCAGGGCGGGAGTGGTTCTTCGTGCTCAGCGGCACCGCACTGCTGCACCTGGGTGAGCGGCAGATCCCGGTCGGCCAAGGGAACGCGGCAGAGTTCTCCACGATGATCCCGCACTCCATCGGCGCGGTGAACGGGCCGGTGGAGATCCTCACCATCTTCGACCAGGACGGCGAGCGGGCACACGCGCAGTCGTCGGGAGACGCCCCAACCAGTTAGTCTTGCCATTACTGCAAGCCTTGGTGCCGATTGAGCAAGCCGGCGTTAGCTTTCCCGCATGACCTCTCCAAGCCTGTCTCCGCAGGTGTCCGCCGGGACGGAAGCCGCTGCGGCCGATTCCGACCCGACGATCCACGATCCGCGTCGACGCCGCGCCGTCCTCATCGCGGTCTGCATCGCGCTGATGGCGGTGATCGCCTCCGTATCCGGGCTGAACGTCGCCCAGCAGGAGTTCGCCGTCGCGTTCGGCGCTTCGCAGAGCACCGTCCTGTGGATCATCAACATCTACACGATCACCTTGGCCGCACTGCTGTTGCCGCTCGGCGCGGTCGGCGACCGGTGGGGCCGCAAACCCGTACTGCTCGCCGGGCTGGTCGTCTTCGGGGCCGCCAGCGCCGCCGCCGGCCTCGCCACCTCGACCGAGATCATGATCACCGCACGGCTGCTCAGCGGCGTCGGCGCGGCGATGATCATGCCGATCACGCTGGCCGTGATCACCTCGACCTTCCCGGACCAGGAGCGGTCCCGGGCGATCGGCGCGTGGACCGCTGTCGCCGGTGGCGGCGGCCTGCTCGGGATGTACCTGTCGGCGCTGCTGGTCGACGTGGCGGACTGGCGCTGGCTGTTCGCCCTCCCGGTCGCGCTGGTCGTCGTGGCCGCCGGCCTGACGATCCGGTACGTCCCGAACTCCCGCGAGGAGTCGGACCACCCGTTCGACACCGTCGGTTCGCTGTCGTCGGTGCTGGCCGCCGTCGGGCTGATCTTCGTCCTGCACGAGGGTCCGGAACACGGCTGGACCGCGCCCGCCACGCTGGCGGGTCTGCTCGTCGGCGTCGCCGGCGCCGCCGTCTTCGTCGCCTGGGAGCTGCGCCGGCGGGCACCACTGCTCGACGTCCGGCTGTTCCGTGATCGGGGCCTGTCCAGCGGTTCGGTGGCGCTGCTCGCGGTGTTCGGCGTACAGGCCGGCATCTTCGTGGTGCTCTTCCCGTACTTCCAGGCGGTCCTCGGCTGGTCCGGGCTGCGTTCCACGCTGGCGATGATGCCGATGGCCCTGCTGATGATGGTCGCCTCCGGCCTCGCCCCACGGCTGGCCGCGCTGGTCGGTGCCCGCGCCACCATGGCGGCCGGGATCTTCCTCGGCGGCGCGGGCCTGGCCCTGATGGCCGGCTTCGTCTCCGTCGACGGCGGCTACCTGTCGGTGCTGCCCGGCATGCTCGCCATGGGGCTCGGCATGGGCCTGTCGATGACCCCCTCCACCGAGGCGATCACCAGCGCCCTGCCCCGCGCCCGGCAGGGCACCGCGTCCGCGCTCAACGACGTCACCAGGGAGTTCGGTGCCGCGCTCGGCGTCGCGCTGCTCGGGGCGATCGTGTCCGCCGGTTACCGCAACGCCGTCGGCACCCGGCTCGACGAGCTGGCCGTCGACGCGCCCGACGCGGCCCGGGAGGGTATCGCCACCGCTCTCGCCGCCGCCGACGACGCCGGCCCGTACGCCGACGAGCTGGTCCGGGCCGCACAGCAGTCGTTCGTCGACGGCTGGCAGCAGGCGATGTGGGTGGGCGTCGGGGTGATGGTGCTCCTGTTCGGCTACGTGCTCGCCCGGGGTCCGCAGCGTCGGCCACGAGCCGAGCAGCCGGAACCGTCGCCAGGGGATCCCACGAAGGACGCGGTCGCCGGCTGAACGCGCTTTGCGTCAGGTC
This sequence comes from Solwaraspora sp. WMMA2065, assembly GCF_030345075.1. Classification (NCBI taxonomy): domain Bacteria; kingdom Bacillati; phylum Actinomycetota; class Actinomycetes; order Micromonosporales; family Micromonosporaceae; genus Solwaraspora; species Solwaraspora sp. WMMA2065. The sequence continues at coordinate 6,318,904 of NZ_CP128361.1, read as the reverse complement.
GTCGTGCTGGTGGTTGGTGCCCATGGTTCGTCTGGGCGCCAACCACCAGATTCACCGAACGCTCGAACTCAGTCGTTTCGGTTGCCACACTTGCTGCACATGTTTCGACTGCCCTCCCGGAGGTGATCATGACTCTCGCGGTCAGTCCGGTCACGCCTGATCCGCAGTCGGTCGAGGTGGCAGCTGAGGCGCTGACGCGGGTGCAGGCCTACCTGCGCACCCACGAGGAGGCTGCGGCAGCCGTTCGACTCGTGGAGGACGGCGCTGGCGACACACTCGTGGTGCCCCGTGGAGCCATCGAGTTGTTGGCGCGCGTTCTGGCCCACATGGCTAACGGCCACAGCGTCTCGGTCGTTCCGGCTCACGCGGAGCTGACAACTCAGCAGGCAGCCGAGCTGCTCAACGTTTCCCGCCCGCATCTGATCGGCCTACTGGAGGCGGGTGAGATCCAGTTCCGCAGGGTGGGCACCCACCGGCGGGTACTCGCCGGATCACTGCTGGCGTACAAACACCGGGACGACGCCCGCCGTCGTGCCGCAGCCGATGAGCTGACCCGGCTCGCCCAGGAGATGGACCTCACCTGAGTCATGACCTTCGTTGTCATCTTCGACGCGAGCGTGTCGTACCCGAGCACGCTACGGGATCTACTGCTGCGAATCGCCCAGTCAGGTCTGGTCGACGCCAAATGGACCGAGCAGATTCTTCAATGAGGTTTCGCCGCCCTACGCCGGCAGCGACCAGACCTCGACGAGGCCAGACTCGCACGGACACGAAGGTTGATGGGCACTGCGGTCCGGGACTGGAAGATCACCGGCTACGAGCCGCTCGTCGACTCGCTCAAACTGCCCGACCCTGACGACCGTCACGTGCTTGCCGCCGCGATCCGGGCGCGGGCTCAACTCACTGTCACCGGCAACCTCCGACATTTCCCCGCCGATGAGCTGACCGGCTGGGACATCGACCCGAAGTCACCTGACGAGTTCGTTCGCGACCAGATCAGTCTAGACCGCAGCACGGTACACGCCGCGGTGCAGCAGATCGCCGACTCGTGGCGCAACCCGCCTGGGAGCTTCGACGACGTACTTGACCGCCTCGAGAGATCCGGACTCGGGGTCAGCGTCGCCGAACTGCGCGCTCGGCGGTAGCGGCGAGGCGCCCGGATCACCAGGTGTGGCCGGTGATTCGTTCGTAGACCTCGACGTAGCGGGCCCGGGTCATCTCGACGATGTCGGCCGGCACCTGCGGGGCGGGCGGGCGCTTGTCCCAGCCGGTGCCGGCGGCCCAGTCCCGCACGTACTGCTTGTCGAAGGAGAACTGGGGGCGGCCCGGCAGGTACGCGTCGGCCGGCCAGAAGCGGGAGGAGTCGCTGGTCAGCACCTCGTCGGCGAGGACCAGGGTGCCATCGGGGGCCCAACCAAGCTCGATCTTGGTGTCGGCGACGATCAGGCCGCGTTCGGCGGCGAGCGCCGCGCCGCGCCGGTAGACGTCCAGGGTGATCTGCCGCAGCCGCTCGGCGGTCTCCGCGCCGACCTGGGTGACGACGTCGGCGTACGTGATGAACTCGTCGTGCTCGCCGACGGGGGCCTTGGTGGTCGGGGTGAAGATCGGCTCGGGCAGCCGGGACGCCTCGACCAGGCCGGCGGGCAGCGCGATGCCGGAGACCGAGCCCGACTTCTCGTACTCCTTCAACCCGAGTCCGGTGAGGTAACCACGAGCGATGCACTCGACGGGCACCATGTCGAGGCGGCGGCAGCGGATGGCCCGGCCGGCGAACTCGGCCGGTACGTCGGTGGCGGAGACGACATGGTGCGGCACAAGATCGGCGAGCTGCTCGAACCACCACAGCGACAGCGCGGTGAGCAGCTTGCCCTTGTCCGGGATCGGGGTGGGCAGCACCACGTCGTAGACGCTGATCCGGTCGGAGGCGACCAGGATCAGGTCGTTGCCGTCGGCGTACACGTCCCTGACCTTGCCCGAGTGCAGCAGCTCCACGTCGGCAAGTACATCACGACGGCGGCCGGCGAAGACGGGTGCCCGTCCGCCCCGGGCTGGCGGGCGGACGGGCTGGCCAGGTTGGGGGCTCGATCCTGGCCGGCCGCCGCTTCGTCGGCGTTACCCGGGCCGACGAAGCGACGCGTACTGGCCCTGATATTCCTCAGGAAAACGCTTTCCAGTGGGACGAACGCTACGCGATCAGCCCACACACCGTCAATGCATCGACTGAGGAGGCGGCACGAACAGCCGGACGGCCCGTTGACACCCGACCTGGTCGCTTGTGTAAATGATCGGGCCGTAGACCGGCCAGCCCAGCCCTGATCAGGAGAAACCCGTGTCATCATCCGCCGTATCGACACGCGGAGCCGTTGCCCGAACACTCACTGTCCTGATGGCGGTCGCCATCGGACTCGGCGCCTGCGCCACCGACGACACCGGCGAGCCGACCGAGGACGGGCCGATCGAACTCTCCGTCTTCTGGTGGGGCGCGGAGCGCCGGGCCGAGCTGACCCAGCAGGCGCTCGACGTCTACGCCGCCCGCAATCCGGGGATCACCTTCAGAGTGACCTGGCAGGGCTACACCGGCTACTACGACAAGCTGGCCACCCAGGCCGCCGCCGGCAACACGCCGGACCTGTTCCAGATCGACGACAACTACCTGACCGAGTACGCCGAACGTGACGTCGTACTCGACCTCACCCCCTACGTCGACAGCGGCGAGCTCGACCTCTCCGGCTTCCCTAACAGCCTGGTCCAGTACGGACAGATCGGCGGACGGACGGTGGCGGTCGCCGCCGCCGCGAACACCCCGGCGATGGTGTACAACAAGACGCTGCTGGCCGAGCTCGGTGTCGACGAACCGACGATCGGAATGACCTACCCGGTGCTGATCGACTGGGCCAGCCAGATCACCGCGCTCACCGACGGCGAGGTGGCCGGCACGATGGACCCGTCGGCCGACTACAAGGCGCTCTGGCTCTGGCTACGTAGCAACGAACTCGAGCTGTACCGGGGACGGCAACTGGGCTTCGAGGTCGACGACCTCAAAGCCTGGTTCGACCTGTGGCAACAGGCCCGCGACGCGGACGCCACCCCGAGCGTCGAGCTGATCAGGGCGGCGAACAACGGCAACGCCACCCAGCAACTCGTCGTCACCGGTGACGCGGCGACGTCGTTCATGTGGTCCAATCAGCTGGCTGAGCTGCAAAAGCACACCACCGCCGACCTCGGCGTGGTCGCCTATCCAGGCGACCCGGAGGGCCAGTGGGCGCGGGCGTCGATGTACTGGGCGGGATTCCGGGGCACCCGGCACCAGCAGGAAGTGGTGGACCTGATCGACTTCCTGGTCAACGACCCGCAGGCTGGCCGCATCCTCGGCACCGAGCGCGGCCTCAGCTCCAACCTGAAAGTCCGCGAGACGGTGCAGGCGACGCTCGCCGACGAGAAGATGCAGGCGTCGGTCGCGTTCGAGCAGCAGATGTCCGATCTGTTCGGTCCGGCACCGGTGCCCCCGCCGCCCGGCCACACCACGGTCCGGACACTACTGGTCACGGCGGCGGAGAGCGTACAGATCGGCGCGGCGACCCCTCGGCAGGCGGCCGAGGAGTTCGTCGCACAGGCCAATGCGGTGTTGGCGAACAGCTGACCGGGCCACGAAGAGTGAGGTCGGCCGACCACCTGGGTCACCAACAGGCGGGACAGGCGTAACAACCAGTTACATTGGTCGACGTCACGCCGTTTCGACCGTACCGTCAGCATGGGAGGTCCCCCATGCCGGAGGATTACATCGGCCTGCGGGTCGCGCGGTGGCGTGACATCGCCGGCATGACGCAGCAACAGCTCGCCGCCGAGATCGGGGTAAGCCGCGAGTACGTTTCCATGATCGAGAACGGCAAGCGCGCGGTGACCAAGAGGTCCATGCTCATCGCGCTCGCCACCGCGCTCGGGGTCTCTACGATGGACCTCACCGCGCAGCCGTACCTGCCCCGGTCCCGCAACGACCTGGCGCTCTACGCCGCCGTACCGGCGATCCGCAAGGCGATGGACGACGACGAGCCGGCTGCGGCCCGCCCGGCGGCGCTGCTCGCCGCCGAGGCCGACCGGGCGATGCGGGCCCGGATGGCCTGCGACAACCCGACCCTCGGCATCCTGCTGCCCCGGTTGATCGCCGAGATCCGCTCCACGGCCAACGCCGACGAAGACCCAGTCGCACTGCGGATCGCGGTGCAGGCCCTGGTCACCGGTTCGCTGGCGCTCAAACCACAGGGCCACGTCGACCTGGCGATGCGGCTCGCCGAGCGCGCCGTCCGGGCGGCGCAGCTCGCCGACGACCCGGCCTGCGTCGCCGCCGCCGACTACGCGCTGGCCCAGGCGGTCCTGGCCACCGGGCTGCGGAAGCGATCCTGGACGTTGGCCTGCGACGCCGCCGAACGAATCCAACTTCACACAAGTACGGACGAAGGCCGCGCGTGGTACGGCATGCTGCACCTGCACGCCGCGCTGTCCGCCGCCAGCCTAGGTCAGCACGACGTCGCCGAAACGCACATCGCCGAGGCCGCCGACGTCGCCCGGCGTACCGCTGGTGATCCGTGGCGGATGGAGTTCACCTCGGCGAACGTCGCGGTGTGGCGGGTCGGGGTGGTGCTGGAGAACGGCGAGCCGGGCCGCGCCCCGGAACTCGCCCGCAAAGTGGACCAGAGCGCGCTGCGGACCCCGCAGCGCCGGGCCAGGTTGCACATGGACGCCGGGCGCGGGTTCCACGCCGCCAAGCGCAACGAAGAGGCGGTACGGGCGTTCCTGCGGGCCGAGGCGATCGCCCCGCACGAGACCCGCAGCCGGGCCACCGTCCGGGAGATCATCGCGCACATCGTGCGGGACTCGTCGCCCCGTAGTGGCTCCGACGAGCTTCGGCAACTCGCGGTACGGATGGGAATCGATCCACTCTCGCCAGAGGATCATTCGACGTAACCGCTCGTTACGCAGAATCCGCTTGCAGTCTCGTACCGTCATGAGTACGGGGTGCGGTGCCGGGTGTCAGTGGAGAGCCCCCGGTGTCGCACCCCGGCTTCCGGGTCGCACCTGTGGCTCCGCTCGGCGGTCCCCTGTTGCGCTCGCACCGTCGTGAAGGACTGTCGTGGAGGGAGGGACATGGTCTCGTACGACGAGTACCTCTTCGCCGTCGCGGCGACACTGGCCCGCCGACACCGGCCACAGTGGTCGTGGCGCCGGTGGCGGCGGACCTGCCGGTGTGGCGCTGAACTGCCCTGCCGCACCCTGCACCGGGTGCCGATCAACCGGGGCCACTGGCCACGATGAAGCTCCGCCGTCACCGTCCGGTCAGTCGGTAGCCGACCAGACCGGCACCGACCACCAGCAGCCCTACAGCGGTCAACGCCTGCGCCACACTGGCACCGCCACCGCCGGCCGGCTGATCGGCCGGAGCCGCCGGTGGTGCCGGCGCGAGCACCGCGTTGGTCGCGATCAGCGACGGGGCGGGCCGCTCAGCACCCGGCCCGGTGTCCGACCACTCGTAGCTGTCGCCGTCGACGCACCGCTGCACCGCCGGGAACCAGAAGGTCTGCCCGGCCGTCCCGGTCAACCGGACAAGCACCGAGAACTCGGCGACCCCGGCGGCGATCTGCTCGGCGCTGATCGCCGGCCCGGTCCAGCTGACCCGGCCGGGGGTGACCTCGGCAGCCCACCCGGGCGGCTGTCCGGTCGTCGAACCGGCGATCGCCCCGGCCGGCATTTCGACCACCAGCTCGTCGGTGTCCGCGTTGTCGCAGCCGTGGTCGAAGGTGAAGGTCAACGTGGTGGCACCGGCACCGTTCGGGGCCGCGCCGGCCAGCTGGGTGTGGGCCGCCGCCGGCGCCGCCGACCAGAGCGTCACCAGCGCCGCCGGTGCCAGGCCCAGCAGCGCCGCGCCGAGTAGTCCTGCGGCACGTCGTCGGAACCTGTTCATCGGATCTCCACCGGAATAATCGCGATCGGGCTGTCGAACCGGGAGGTACGCGCGTTGACGGTGACCTCCCAACTGCCGGGCAACGGGAAGTCGGCGACCGCCTCGTAGCTTCCGGGGCCCGTCTGGGCGAGCCGGCGCTCCAGCGGCCCGACCCCGACTTCGGGCAGCGTGACAGTGACCGTCGGCGGCGTGACCGGCTCCAACGGCTGCCCGGCGACGTCGAACAGCGCCAACTCCAGCGCGTTGATCCCGGTGGCACCCGGGGTTATCCGGATCTGCACCCGGCCGTCGCCGAGCGCGGCGTCCGCGACGACGGCCTGCTCAACGGAGCTGGTACGGCCGTCGGCCGAACCGGTGGCGGCGTTGTCGGTCTCGGAGGCCCGGTTGGTCGGGTCTCGGGTGACCAGCACACCGGTGACGGCGAGCACCCCGACCAGCAGTACCGCCTCCGCCCGGACGGTGCGGCGCAGTGAACGCAGGGCGGCGGCCTCGGTGTCAGGTCGGCGGGTACGCGGCACCAGCAAATAACGGTTCCAGCCGGCGATTCCGACGAGCACCGCCACCGCCGCGACCTTGCCGAGCAGCACCAGCCCGTACGTGGTGCCGAGCAACGCCGACCAGGAGCCGACGATCCGCCAACCGAGCAGGACTCCGGCCACCGCCAGCAGGGCGACCAGCAACGCGGCGGTCTGGGAGAACGCGGCCACGACGCCGGCCCGCTGCGTGGCCGACGGGGTGTCGGTCCGCCGGGACAGCAGGTGACCCAGGCCGAGGATCCCGCCGAGCCACACCGCGGCCGTGACCAGGTGCAGCAGGTCGCTGCCCAGGGTCAGCCAGGCCGGGCCGAAGCTGCGGGTGTGGCCGACCAGCGCCGACGCGCCGAGCGCCAGCCCGGCCCCGGCGAACACCGCTACACCGGCCGGGCGGCGGGCCGCACCGGCACCGCCGCTGCCCAGCCTGGCTCCGACCAGGACCGCGAGCACGCCGGCGGCGGTGAGTGCGGCGGCCAGGCCGAGGTCGGACAGGTAGCCGGTCCGCCAAGGCGCCGGGCCGGCCAACGCGCCGACGTCGGCCGCGTCCTGCCATGCGGTGGTGACCGGCGGCATCACCGCCACCGCGACGAGGGCGACGACCCCGAGCCCGACCACTGTGGGCAGCTGTCGTCGACGCGCCGGGATCGGCAGGAAGGACAGGCCGAACACGGCCAGCCCGGTGCCGCCGAGCACGCCGACGTACAGCAGCGCCTCGGTGGCCGGGCGGAGCACCCGCAGGGCGAGGTCCGGCTCGGTGACCGGGATCGCGACGCTGCCGGCGGTGGGTGCGCCGATCGCGAAGCTGAACCCGCCGGCCACCGGGTGGCTGTCCGCGGAAACGACCCGCCAGCTGACCACGTACGTGCCGTCGGCCAGGCCGGTCGGCAGGTCGATGACGACGGTGCTGTCCACCGACCTGGCGGTGACGTCGATCGTGGACCCGCCGGCGTCGAGCACCTGCACGCCCTCGGCGCGGATCTGGACCGGCTCGTCGAAGGTCAGGGTGACCGACGGCGGCGCCTCGGCGAGCAACGCGCCGTCCGCCGGATCGTTGGTCAGCAGCGTGGCGTGCGCGGCGGCCGGGCCGGCCCCGGCGAGCGCGAGCAGCAGACCGAGCAGGCTTCCGGACAACAGTCCGGGTACGGCGAGCAGCGCGGCCCGCCGTACCCGGTGCGGCGACCACACCCCTATGTGGTCTTCCGGGTGCGCTGCAGCGCCAGGCCGCCGGCGGTGAAGCCGAGCAGGCCGAGGATCAGGCCGATCCAGCCGACGACGGAGCCGCCGTCGCTGGTGGTGGAGCCGGCGGTGGTGAGCTCGGTCGGCTCGGCGTCGTCGGCGGGCTCGTCACCGGCGGCGGTGCCGTCGGCGTCGGCGGCGGTGATGACGAACGAGGGTGCCGGGTAGTCCAGCTCGTGGCTGTCCTGGCCGTCCGCCGGCACCTGGGCCCAGGCGGTCTCGCCCTGCTCGCAGGTCTGGATGGAGGGGAAGACGAGGGTCTCCCCGGCCGCGTCGGGCAGTCGCAGGGACAGCTCGAACACGTCCCGGTGACCTTCGGGCAGTGGGGTCTTGGCGGTGTAGACGATCTCCGCGACCCGCTCGGTGAGCTCGTTGCCGTGGCTGTCGGTGACCGGCGGGTCGAGGGTGGCCATCACCTTCTCGACCGTCCAGCCCTGATTGATGGTGGGTGTCACCGAGTTGATCTGGTCGGGGATCTGGATGGCCACCTTGGTGGTGGCCGAGCCGTCGCAGCCGTGCGGCACCGACACCGTCAGCACGGTGTAGGAGTCGGCGGTGGTGACGGTGGGGGTGACGGTGACGTGCGCCGCCGCCGGGGAGCCAGCGAGCAGGATGGCGCCGCCGGCGATGGCGGCGACGGCACCGGACCGGGCGACGCGACGAAGGGTGGAGTGCATGGACGGGTTACCTCTCGATCATCGGGCCGCCGAGGGTGCCTCTGGGCGGGAGCTTGGTGGATTGGTCGGCCGCCGATGCCGGTTGGTTCCCGGCGGTCCCGATGATCCGGCAAGAGCTGATCGTCACCCGGGTCCGGGGCGCTGGTCCCGACTCTGGTCGCCGTCGCGGCCGGAGGGCTGGTCGCCGTCGCGGCCGGAGAGCTGGTCGCCCTGAGCCGGCGCGCGCCACATCGGCCAGATCGGCGGGCCGTCCGGCAGCTGGACCGGTTCGGCGGCGACGTACCCGTGCCGAAGGTAGAGGCCGCGGTTGCGCGGCGTGGTGGCCTCCAGGTACGCCGGGGTGCCCGAGGCGTCGAGCTGCCGGTGCTGGTGGGTCAGCAGGGCGGTGCCAACGCCCCGGCCCTGCAGCCAGGGTGTGACCCCGAGGTACGCGAGATACCGGTGCGGCCGGTCCGGCCGGTGTCCGCTGAGGATGCCGTGCAGGGCGGCGACGCGGTGCTGCCAGATGCCGGCGGCGAGCATCATTCGACGCTGGTGGACGGTGATGTGGTTGGCCGACTCCGGCTGATCACGCTGGTACCAGATCGCCACCCCGGTGAACGGTCCCGCCACGTACACGTCGGCACCGGTGTCGATGGCGTGTTCGAGTTCGATGGTGAACAGCGACCGGAACGTGGTGACCCGGGCGTCGATGTCCCCCACCAACCACTGGGAGACCGGTGCGATCAGAAACGCCTCGGTGAGCAGCGTCGCCGCCTGAGGGATGTCGTCGTGGGTGGCGGCCCGGACGGTCATGGCGGGTGTGGTCGCGTTCATCGGCACGCTCCAGGAGGGTGAGTGTGGGTGGAATGGAACAGGTGGAATGAAACAGCTGGGTCGCGCGGTAAAGGGACTGCGCGGTAGGAGGATCGTGCGGGTGGCAGGTCGTGCCGGCCCCGGCTGGCCGACTCAGGCTCAGGTACGCCCGCTCAGCACAGCGTTGCCGACCGCCGCGCCGGTCCGGCCCAACAGGTCGCGCAGCGCAGGCCGCAGCGCCCGTAGCAGGACATCGAGGTGACGGGCCACCTCGGGTTCGGCACCGTCGAGCAGATAGGTGTCCAGTCCGGTCGCCGCAGCCAGTCCGGCAAGGAACAGGTCGGGCTCGTCGAGCGGTTCCATCCGGCGCAGCCGCAGCGACAACCGCGCCCACGGCCAGGCCGCGAGGTTGATGTCGACCGGTACGTAGATCGTCCGGGTGCGCATCAGCCGGCGTACCTGCTCGGGTCGGACGACCCCGGCGGCAGTCAGCCGCTGGGCGACGTGGTCCGGGGCCCGCTCCGACAGAACGGTCAGCCAGACCCGTAGGCTGGTGTGCTCCGGCTCGTCGAGCAGCAGCCGCAGCGCGGAACGACCGAGCGCATCGGCTGGCGCCGCCGGATCGACCACCCAGACGTGACCGGCATCGACGGCGACGGCCTGCGCGGTGACCAGCTCGGCGAGGACCGCGCTGGCCAGACCGAGCCCGACCGCCCGGGGGTGCAGCCGGGCGCGACCGGTGACATCGTGGTGGGCAAGCAGGAAGAACTCATCGGCGAGCAGCGGCACCGTCGACCACCACCTGCTCGGCGGGCGGCGGCTGGATACTGGCGTGTTCGCCGACGGCGGCCCGCCGCACCGCAGCGACGCTGACCAGCGCCTGTTGGCAAGGTGGATGGTCGGGTCGACAGTCGACGTGGTGGCCGTCGACCCACACCCACTGCCCGCCGTAGCTGCGGGCGGAGCCGATCCGGACGTAGGTGATCAGCAGATCGAAGGGCTCGCCGGGCACGGGACCTCGCCCGTACTGCCACTCGGAGACGGCGAATCGGAGCACCGTACCCGGCGGCAACTCCGAAACTTCCACGTTCTTAACATTGTAGGTCATATATATCGATCCAGCCGGAATCATCGGACGCGCCACCGGGGGCACGCGTCGCCATCCGGAGCACGGCAGGCGATCCGGACGTCGTTTTCTCTAACGTGAAGATCCAGGTCGGGGAGAGCGCTTGGCGGACATTGGTCACGTGGACCAGATGAATTCCAACTCGTCGGCTGCACCACCGATCCGAACCTCGGAGAGCACCTCCCGGAACGCCGAGGAAAGATCCCCGACGGCGGTGCCGGCCAACAGATCCGGATGATGAGCCGCCACCGCGTTGAACACGAGACGTTCGACGGTGAGCGCGTCCACCGGGCTCAGCCGGCAGCCGCACGGGGCACCGTACACCCAGCCGTTGAGCCTGGCCATCGGGATCATTTGCCGTTCGCAAGTTGCACAGAAGAGCAGACCGGCCAGTGGTGACGGATAGCCACCGGGCGACGTATTGAGAGCGCCGACCCGAGCATCATTCAGCTCAGCACCGTCGGTGATCTCCCAGCGCGTGCCACGGCTTTTCGCCATCGCGAACTCCTCACCCTGGGACACCATCGATTGACCGCCATCGGCGGACGCAGATCGAGTCTGCCAGGGTACCCACAGTGGTGCAACGCTCAACGCGCCGGTGAAACCGCGCCGAGAGTTTGAAAACCCCGAAACAGCTGCGGGTTCACCTTCGTCGACTCCTCGGAGGTCGTCCGGAATCCGGATGGCAGCGCCCCGATCGGCCCCCACCACGACGCCGACCAACGAGGACGGTGGACGCGCCGGCCGATGCCGAGACCGGCGGTCGTCCGATACGCTGGTAGGTCCCACGCCTCGCGCGGGTGATCCCGGTGGCCGACGGGATCCCTCCCCATCACCGTCCCGTCGGCCACCGCCACCGCTGCGATGGCCGGTCGCCACCACCGCCGTCGCCGACCTTGATCGACAATGGCACGATCTCCGCCATGGATCACGGGCACGGCAGACTCGAACTGTCCATCGGATACCCAACCAGCCGGCCGACCCGGCTCGCGGTGCTGTCGGTACTGGGCGTCGGGCTGGTCACCGCCGGGTGCTGCCTCGGCAGCCTGCTCGGGCTGGTGGTCTCGGGCGGCGGGGACGAGCCGACCCTGCCGGTGCTGCTCGGCACCGGTCTCGCTCTGGGGGCGTCCGCCGGTATCGGCCTGCCGATCGCCCGGGTCGCCCGGACCGGGGCGTGGCTGTCCGGCACCCAGCTCACCGTACGCGGACTCGCCACCCGCACCGTCGACCTGCGTACGGCCGAGACCGTGACGATTTCGCTCGGCTCCCCCGCGACCACCGATGCGGAACCGAACAGCGGCACGGAACAGAACAGCGGCACGGAACAGGACAGCGGCGGCGGCGCCGCCAGCACCCCGGTGCTCACCGTCAGCGGCCCGGACGGCACCGTCCGGCTGCCGCTGCGCAACCGGGAGGGCACCCTGCTACCCGCTGCCGAGATGATCGCGCTGGCCCGGGCGTTCTCCGCCGCTTCCTGCCCCGGCGCACACGAGGCCGCCCATCTCCTGCACACCATGGACGCCGATCCGAGGGCCCTGCTGCTGTGACCGCCGGCCGGCGGGTTTGCCGGCCGACGGAAGTGGTAACCCGGAAGGGGTGAGGCAGTTGGCGAGCAGGAGGGGGCACCATGACCGAGGGGTTGGCGAAGCTGGTCAGGATGAGCGACGCCCACGAAATGGTCGCCGATCCGGCCGAGGACATTCGCGGCCGAAAGGTGTGCGACGCGGACGGCAACGACATCGGTAAGGTCGACGACCTGCTGATCGACGAGGCAGAACACAAGGTCCGGCTGCTGCGGGTCGAGCACGGCGGCATCCTCGGTCTCGGGGCCACTCCGTCGTTCGTCCCGGTCGACGCGATCGTCCGGATCACCGACGGCGTCGTGCACATCAACGAGTCGAGTGAGCGGGTGGCCGGTGCCCCGGCCTACGATCCGGAGCTCGTGTCACAGGACAAGTACTACGAGGAGCTGTACGGCTACTACGGTTGCCCGCCGTTCTGGGGCGTCGGGTACGTGTACCCGGGCTACCCGTTCTACCGCTAGTCGGCACCGGATCGGGTCGGGGCAACGTAGGCGCTTCGGCGCCGTAGCGGCGTACGCCGGGGTCGGTCAGGCATGGAAGTACAGTCGATGCCGGTACGTGCATCAGCTCGGTACTCTCTGCGATACGCGATGGGCTCGTCCGCAGCCCACGTGTCGTCGCCGAGTGACTCGGGAGCAGCAGATGAGCCTTCTCTACCGAGCCATTTGGAAGGACTGCACCGAGGAATCCGACCGCGGGCCGTCGTGGAGCTGGCACACGAGAGTTTCAGCCGGTGGGCACTGGACGATCCTGATGCGACACCGATCGACCTCGGTGAAACCGTCGTCGGTGACAAGGTGCTACACCTGCGCGTCCTCGACAGCGACGACATGTACGGGATCGAGGCTCAGTCCCGGGTCAGCCAGGGATTGGCCATCTGGTCGGTGACCCTGCGCGCTCTCGCCACCGGCAGCGCGTGCACGTCTGTGGATCTCGGCATGGAAACGGACGAACCGTCCCAGCCGGTTACCGTCGGCCCGCCCCGCGTCGTCCACGACCTGCTGACCCTGTCCAACCGGCCGTCGCTGGGGGTCACCGACATCGTCTCGCTCCCTGTCCGGAATCCTCGGGGCACCTCACTGCCCGCACCATTGCAGACCTTGACAATCCTCCCCGCCCTGAAGGGACGGGGATTCCCTGGGTCGCCCCAGGGGGTTCCTGCTTCACCGACGACCGCCCCGTCCGAGAGGAGGACTCCCGGTGAGGTCTCACACCGCCTCCACAGGCAATCACGGAGAGCCCCTCCGCGAGAATGTTCCGGGCCGCGTTCACGTCCCGGTCATGGGCCTGCCCGCACCGGCAGGTCCACGACCGGACCGCCAACGGCAGGTGTTCAGCCAGTACACCACAGCCCGAGCACAGTCGGGTCGACGGGAACCAGCGGTCCACGACCACCAGATCCCGGCCGTACCAGTCCGCTCTGTACCCCAGCATGCTGCGGAACTGCCGCCAGCCCGCGTCCGAGACGGCGCGGGCCAGACGGTGGTTGGCCATCATGTTGCGGACGGCCAGGTCCTCGATCACGATCGTCTGGGTTTCACGAACGAGCCGGGTGGTCAACTTGTGCAGGTGATCGCGGCGGCGGTCGGCGACCCGGGCATGAACCCGGGCCACCGCCAGCCGAGCCTTGGCCCGGTTCGCGGAGCCTCTGGCCTTGCGTGCGAGGTTCCGCTGGGCCCGGGCCAGCCGCCGCCGGTCACGGCGTTCATGTCCCGGGTCGGGGATCTTCTCCCCGGTGGACAGGGTGAACAGGCTGTCGAGGCCGGCGTCGACCCCCACCACGGCGGTGGTGGCCGGGGCCGGTTCGATCCGGTCGTCGCAGAGCAGGGAGACGAACCAGCGGCCCGCCGGGTCCTGCGACACGGTCACCGTCGACACCTCATTGAGGAACGCGAGGTCGTCGGTCTTCTTCCACCCGGTCAGCATCGCCGACGTGGCGTTGTAGGTGACCCGTTCCCGACGCAGGGTCCACGCCTCGGTGCGGGCGGCCAGCGGCCATGTTGCAGACCAGCCGGACACAGCCGAACGTCCGGGCGAGCTCGGCGGCCTGCCCGGGGGTGGGGTCGAAGCGGTACCTGAACGCCCGCTTCACGGTCCTGGACACAGTCCACAGTCTAGCGATTCGGTCGTGAGCCGTGGGGTCGCGTGTGGGGTGGACGCCGATCCGCCCCGGCGACGGACCGGCTTTCCCTGCCCTGCTCCGCCCGGGCCCGGGCCACGCCCTGCTCCACCGCCGCGCCCGCCGACTCACCCACCGCCGTCGCGGGCTCCTGCCCGACCGCCTCGGGTGCCCGCTGCGCCGACCCGCCGGTTGCCAGCCGCAAGATCCGGTCCGCTTCCCGCTCGAGTGGGTCGGTGGTGGAGCCCACCGCAAGCTTCGCCTGGATGATCGCCCTGGTCTGCCGGTTGCCGTACCGGCGCTGCAGGTGGTGTGCCGGGTTCGATGCCGGACGCAGGGCAGGTGCACCGCTGCCACGGGCAGCACCCGGCGTACGGCCAACGGGTTCATGTTGGTGCGAGTGCATCAGGACAGCCACCGCCCTTCGAGCCTCGGCGGCCGGGAGCCGCCGGGCAGATCATGATCGCCTATGTCCGCACCACAGTAGCGAGGAGGCGTCTGTCCACCATCTGCCCGGCAGACTCAGCCGCCGGACGGCTACCCGAGTGGTCGCCAGCCGTCCCGGTATCCGACCGGGCCGGCCACCCCCGATGCCGGGCGCTGCTCGCCGTGCCGGGCGCCCGGCACCGGCCCGGTCCGGATCACCGCCGGACGTTCGACCAGTACGCAGGTCCGCTCCCCCGGCCACCACCAGCCGGCGGACCGGGCCAACGTCGCCCACTCGTCGAGCTGAGTCTCGTCGGCCCGCCGGTACCGGGCCAGCCCGAGCCGGCGCAGCACGTCGTAGTACGCCACCCAGTGCGCGTCCTGCTGGCCGTACCAGGCGGTCGGCACGGGCTGTCGCCCGACGGCCGCGAGTGCCGCGCGGACCGGTAGGGAGAAGCCGTCAACGAGGCTGGTCCGCAGCGCGTCGCGGACCCCCTGCTGCAGGACGACCCGCAGCGGTACGCCGGCCGCGAGCGCCTCGATCGGCGGCAGCACCGGCCATTTCGATCCGGCACCGTCCTGTTTCTGGCCGGCGTCCTTCTTCCAGGCGTCCTTCTTCCGGGTGTCCTTCTTCCGGCCGGCCTGTGGTGGGGTCAGGTCGGGATGGTCGGCGGCCGCGTCCAGGGCGCTGCGCAGCCGGGACAGCCCGGCGGCGATGTCGCTGGCTAGTGGGGGTTTCCCGGCCGGCTGTCGAGCTCTGATCCACTGCTGGAGCAGGTCGTGGGTGGGCAGACCGGCCAGCAGCGGCAGTGCCTGACGTGGTGAGTCGACCCAACGGAACCGGGGTCGACGACGAGAGTGCCGGGCATAGATGCGGGACAGGATGTCCTCTGTGGTGGCCCGGCCGGCGGGCGCGGTGTCGAGCCCGTGGTCGAGCCATTCGCGCCGGACGGGTTCGGCCAGCCGCCAGTAGGCGACGAGCCGATCGGAAGCTGGTGCTGGGGAGGTGGAGCGGGCGGCGTCACGCCGCGCGGGCGCGGTCACCGCGCGAGGGCGGTTCCGCCCTTCCGGTAGGAAGTGATCATGTCCACCATGGTGGCGGATCTGGCCACCGACCGCAACCGGCCTGCCCTCTTCGGCTGGCCGCTTCCGGTCAGCCGGCGAACTGCTGCCACAGGTAGTAGAGCGCGAACCAGGTGAAGAAGACCACGGCGGCGACCACCAGTGCGGTCGCGGCCCACCCGGCGCGCAACGCGCGTGGCATGGTCCGCCGGTTGAGCCACAGCACGAGTCCGGCGACCAGCGGGATGTGCACGGCCTCGATCGACCCGGCGAGGGTCAGCAGGGCGACCGGATTGCCGAAGATCAGGAACACGGCGTACGGCAGGGTCGCCAGCCACACCACGACGGCGGTCCGGCTGATCACCGCCGGGCGGGCCAGGCTGTGCTCGGTGAGCCGTTCCGGCAGCACACGCCGTACGCCGTCGGTGTAGAGCCGCTGCCACCCGTCGATGTTGGTGAGGGTGGCGGTCCAGAACGCCGAGACCAGTCCGACGACCATCAGCCAGAAGCCGACGCTGCCGAACACCTCGCTGAACAGGCGGGTCAGGTCGCGGGCGACGTCGGCTTCGGCGGGCACGATGCCTTCCGGCCGCAGCAGCTCGGCGCCGAGGATCAGGAACGCGACGGTGATCAGCGCGACGCCCACCACGGCGAACGTCGAGTCGAGGGTCATCGTCCGCAGCCAGCCGCGTACCCGGTCGATCTGGTGGCTGTCGAGGTCCCGTGGGTCGCGGCGGTCGGCCGCCGCCACCCCGGCGTGGCCGATGCCCTTGGCGGTGATCCAGTACGAGTACCACATCAGTCCGGCCGCGCCGTTGGACAGGAAGCCGAGCCAGGGCAGGATCTCGGCTACCTGCAGATCGTCCGGCGGCACCGGGACGAACCCGGCGGCGGCCTCGGTCAGGTCCGGCCCGACCTGGATCGCGGCGACGACCGCGCCGAGGGCGAGCGCGATGCCGAGGACTCGGGACACCCATTCGACGCCGGTGTAGTGACCGACCAGCACCAGCCCGGCGGCGGCCGCGAGGACCGCGCCGGTCCAGGCCTGGATCGGACCGGGTACGGCGAGCGCGAGTGCGCTGCCGGCGGCGCTGGCGATCCCGGCGATCGCGGCGATCCCGACGACCAGCTGCGGCACCAGGATCAGCCAGATCGCCCAGCCGGCCGGGCCGGGCAGGCCGGCCAGGCCGGTGAGCAGCCGGCGGCCGGTGACGACGCTGTAGCGGCCGATTTCCCGGGTGACGAAGAGCTTGAGGACGAGTACGGCGACCAGCGCCCACATCAGACTGTAGCCGTACTGGGCTCCGACCCGGGGAGTGAACAGCAGTTCGCCGGTGGCGAGGGCGGCGAGCGCCCACAGCACGCCGGGGCCGATGTAGCGGAATCGGCGCCAGCCGGTCGGTGGTTCGGGTACGCCGGTCGACCGCTGCGGCGCGGCCTCGGTGACCTGGCTCATGCCATGTCTCCTTCGGGGGTGGACTCGTCGGGTCGATGCCACTGCCCGAGCCGGTACCCAACAGGCGACTCCTTCACGCACAACGCCCATCGGCCAGCAGATGACTTCACAGCTATACATCGGTAATCTTTGATGTATTTGTCGTCACACCCGCACCAGGTGCCGATGACCGTCCACGAAGCATCCGAGACAGCAGAAAGGAAGCAGATGAAGCGCGCAGTCCTGCGTGCGGCGACCGTCCTCGCCGCCGCGATCGCCGCCGCTGCCCTCGCGGCCAGCGGAGCCACCGCCAGCCCGTCGATCCTGCAGCGGTTCTCCGTCCCGTCCGGGGACAACTGCACCTACGGCTACACCCTGGGTCACCTGGAGTGGCGCTCCGCCCCGCCGACCAGCGCGGTACGGGTGACCGGGATGCTCGCCGACCGTCCGTTCCCGAACGACCCGGGAGCCGTCTGCCGCGACGACAGCCGTTACACCATCGCCAGCTATACCGCGTACGCCGGCGAGCGGGTCGTCGACGAGACCGCCCGCCGGGTGAACAACGGCGTCGTCGAGATCGAGTTCGTCCTCGGCGCGAACGCCGCCGTCCGAGGAATCGACCGCGTCGCCATCCAGGTCTGCCGGGTGTCACTGCTCGACATCACCCCGATCCCGGACTACTGCGGCCGCCCGCACACCTTCACCCCGTCGACCGTCACCCCGACCGTGCCCCTCTGACAGGGCAAGCGACTCCGCCATCCTGATGGCGCAGATGCATCGACATGCGCCTGCACCATCAGGCCGGTCCGCAGAGCATCCAAAGCGTCGGCGACCATTTGGTGAAACCGCGTCCGCAAGCTGAGCCGCACCGGCGCACCCATGTTTCATGATCGGTCTGCTTTCATGATCGGTCTGCTTCACGTCGACCCCGGGTTGCACCTCGAGAGTCAATCGATTAGCGTCGTGGTCGTTGGTCGTCGTACGGGGCGAATTGATCAACCCCCACTCGCCGGCCGACAATTCACCCCTGACTGCAGGAAATGCTATCTCAGTCGCGTGTCCTCAATTGTTCCAGCACGGGGAGGATCAATGAAACAAGCAACACGGGTGCTCAGCGCCCTGGCCGCAACCACCCTCGCCCTCGTCGGCGTTGCCACGCCCGCACAGGCGATGGCTGAGCCAACGGACACTGCGGTCGCGGTGCCGGGAATCGCGCCATCGGGTTCCGCAGGCACCGCAACATATCTGGACCGCGCCGGCCGGATGATCCCGATGGCCACGACCACCGGCACGGCCGCAGACACGGCTCTGATCGGCTGCACACCAGAGAGCGGCCGGGACAACACCTGGCGGCAGAAGGCCTGCTCGTCGACCAGGGAACTACGGCCCTACACCGGAAGCGGCGACCGCACCGTCGCGCGTCACGACTGCGACGACACCCAGATGACGTCGTGGCGCAATCACGTCGACGTCGACGTGATCGGAGAAATCGACACCGGCGAGTGGCCGCATCGCCAGAACGACGTCGCCTGTCGCGTATACTGACCCTTTCGCAAACAGGAGACTCGCAGCTGCGCGGCAGCTGGAAAGGCACAGGAAACAGATGCCGGAACGCAGCATCAATACGCGGCCCGGCGTGGTGCCGGCGACCCTTCGGGTCGCCGGCACCATGTTCGCCGCTCTCTACGGCAGCTTCCTCACCGGACCCGCAGACGATGTGCCACACGGGGCCGACGGGGAGCTGGACGCCTATTCGCTCTTCTACCACCGGTCACTCGCCATGGGCTGGCTCGACGATTCCTCGGCTGGCGGCGATCGCGACAACGGCATGCTCCGGTCGGGTGGCCTGTGGGCGACGAACGACGCCGGGTGGCAGCATCCAGCCGCCGCGCCCGACGCCGCCCTGCTGTCCTGGTTCCAGGTCGACGCCAGCGCGGTGGCGGGCGACCGGCCACTGCCGGTGCAGCCGTTCCTGCACTGCGCCGCAGAGGTGACGGCACGGCGGGGTCCGCTCGACCTGTCTGCGGTACAACTGCTGCTACCGGTGCACGGGCTCGACCCGGCGTCCCGCCCGCCGTACGCGCCGGTGTCGGCGACTCGGACGAGCCCGTGGTTCACCGGCCACGGTCCGGCGGACCGGACGCCGGTCGAGATCACCGTCAACAGCGGCCGGGAGCCGTCGCTACCCGACGTGGCGGTCCAGCTCACCGAGCTGCTCGCCGACCTGGGTCCGGATGTGTTCGGATACCGGTCGCACGACCTCGCGGCCGCCGACACCACCCCGGCTCCACTGTTCGACGACAGCCTCTGGAACGGCCCACCACTGCACGGTGTGGTGCTTCGCGGTGAGCTGGTCGAGTGGTCCTGCGACGCGATCGGGTGGCTGGCCGAGGCGGCCGCCGACGCCGTGGCCCGGCTCGGCGTCGGCACGCCGCTGCTGTTCACCGCCGTACGCTCTGGTCAGGTCTTCTGACCGCCGGAGGGGTCCGCGGCGAGGGATGCCTTGACCGCACGGGCCGTCTCGTCGGCGAGCACCTCCCACTCACCCGCCTCGAGACCGTCCAGGGCTGCCTTGACGATCACCGCCGGGTCGCTTTTCGGTCCGTCGTAGGAGGCCATCATGTCGGTGTCGACGGCGCCCATCAGCAGACCGGTGACCTGGGTGTGCTGTGCGGCCAGCTCCAGCCGTACGGCGTTGGTGAGGTTCCACTCGGCGGCCTTCGCCGCCGCGTAGCCGCCGGCACCCGGGTAGGCGCTCCAGGACAGCGCCGACAGCACGTTGAGGATCGCGCCGTTGGCCAGCTGCGGCGCGAAGGCCCGGATCATGTGCAGCGTCCCCCAGAAGTGGGTGTCCATCTCCTGGCGGATCAGGCCGAGGTCACCGCCGACCAGGTCCGCTCCGGTCGTGACCCCGGCGTTGTTGACCAGCAGGGTGACGTCACCGGTGGCCGCCGCGGCGGCGGCGACCGAGTCCGGGTCGGTGACGTCCAGCGGCAGGACCCGTACGCCGGGCAGGTCGACGGACTCGGGGCGGCGGGCGGTGGCGTAGACCGTGGCGGCACCGCGCTCGACCAGCTGGGCGGCGAAGTGCCGGCCGATACCACGATTGGCCCCGGTGACCAGGGCGGTTGCTCCGAAAATCTGCATGCTGGCTACGCTAAAACCTGACATTGACGTCAAAGGCAAAGACTTGTGATGGGGGTCACTGTGCGGATCGGTGAGCTGGCCGACCGCGCCGGGGTGAGCACCCGGGCGCTGCGCTACTACGAGGAGCAGGGTCTGCTGGTCGCGCAGCGCAGCCCGGCCGGTCAGCGCCGCTACTCGGAGTCGGCCGTCGAACGGGTCCGGCTGATCCAGCGGCTGTACGCGGCCAACCTGTCCAGCCGGACCATCGCCGACCTGATGCCCTGTGTGGACGCCAAGGTCAACACGCCCGAGTCACGCGCCCGGCTGGCTGCCGAGCGCGACCGGATCGACGCGCGGATCGCCGAGTTGACGGCAGCCCGCTCCCGCCTGGACGAGGTGATCGCGCGGGCCGCACACCCGGCCAGCGGCTGCGCGTACGAGTCCGGCCCGGCCGGACCGCCCTGATCGGACAGATCCAGGCAGTAACGGCCGCCCGGATCCTCGCCGCCGCCGAACAGGTCTTCGCGGCGGCCGGTCCGTCCGCCTCGACCGAGGAGCTCGCCGAGCTCGCCGGCGTGGCGATCGGCACCGTCTTCCGTCACTTCCCCACGAAGGCCGCTCTCATCGAGGCGGTGTTCATGTCCCGGCTACGGGAGATCACCGCGTACGCGCGGGAGATGGCCACCGCCGGCGACGTCGGCGCCGGCTTCTTCGCGTTCTTCACCGAGGCCGTCAAACAGTCGACGGTCAAGCATGCCTTCACCGACGCCGTCGACTCCGATGACGAGGCGATGGCCGCAGTACGGGCGGCGATCGCCTCAGCCGGCGCGGACCTGCGCGACGCGATGGGGGACCTGCTGACCAGGGCGCAGCAGTCCGGAGCCGTACGCCCGGACATCGCCACAGCCGAGTTGATCGGGCTGATGATCGGCACCTCGCGGGCGCTGGAGCAGGTCGGCCCCGACCAGAAAGGCCAGCAACGGATCCTCACCGTCCTGCACGACGGACTCACGCCCCGGCCGCGCCCAGAGTCGTCCACATAGTGTCGACGGCATCGCCACTGCGCTGAACGAACCCGCAGCCGGACCACCTGCCGGACCTGCTCGAAGCTGCTCGGAGTCGCTCGGAGTCGCTCAGAGCTTGTTCAGGACGCTGGTCAGCTGCTCCTCGGCACGGGACGTCTCCGCCCAGCTACGGCCGATCACCACGTACTCGATCGTGCCCGTCTGCTCGGTGGTGTCGTTGTAGACGACCACGCCGTGGTCTGATCCCCGGGTGAACAGCAGTCCCTGCTCGTCCAGGGCCTTCACGAGGATATCGCAGCCGGGCGCGGGCACGTCGATACGCGAGGCGAGGACGTGATGGTCGAGGTAGTCCTGGCCGAGCAGCCGCCGTCCGATCATGTCGATGCCGGTGGTGCCACCGACCCGCCCGTTGAACTCGTTGAACAGCAGCTCGCCGGATCCGGTAACGATCGCGTCGATGTTCATCGGCCCGTAGTAGCCGAGCTGCTGGGCGACGATCGCGACCTGCTGCATGTATGCGCCCAGATGCGCGTGCAATCTGGGGGTGAGGTTCTGCGGCGGGTAGATGCTGCCCTTCCAGGTCTCGGCCATGCGTAGGTCGCTGTAGCTCATCAGGGTCGGCGCGCCGACGCGTGGCACGGTCATGTCAGCGGACAGTTCGCGGACCGACTCGTGGTAGACCTCGATGATGTTGTGCGCCGGGCTGGCGCCGGCCGGCAGGTCGGGCAGGGCCGTCAGGCCGAACGGTTCGAGCGCCAACGCGACCGTCGCGGGATCGGTCGCCGCCAGGTGAACCACGTAGTGCGCGCCGGCCTCCTTTCCTCCCTCGACCGTGGTCAGCAGGATGTTGCCGTCTCCGCCGGCGTTGACGTCCTGCTTGATGATGACGGCGCCGGTCCGGGCGAGCAGTTCGGACGCGCCGTCGACCAGCTCAGGTCCACGGTCCACGACGCGCCCCTCGGCGACCGGGATCCCGCAGGCCGTTGCCATGGACCGGAAGACCGACTTGGAGTTGACCAGCTCGGCGGTCCCTTGCGCGAAGCGCACGGACTCCTCCGCGCCGATGCCGAGCAGTCGCTCCCAGGAGGCGATGTCCCGGTCGTGGATGTAGCACTCCAGACGCCACGGGTCCGTGGCGCCGCCACCGGCCACCATCAGACCGCGCAGGGCATCGGCGAGCTGCGGTCGGTCGCCGGGATACCACCCGGCGCCGGGGTAGTCAGCCAGGGAAAGCACCGTGGGAGGTGACGCGAGGCCGAGCAGATCGGCGACGTACGCCAGCCACGCGTCACTGACCTTGCCAGGAAGAACAGCTACGTCGCCCTCGTCCATCGACCACAGCATCCGGTTGGCGAGAAAACGGTAGGAGTCCTTCGCGTCGTCCGGGACGTCATCCGGCCGAGCTGCCATCACACGGCTGGTCGAATTGGCGAACATCAACTTTGGCAACGGTCGTCCTCCCGGTTTGTCGTGGTGTCCCCGAGCAGGGCACTTACCACGTTGGTGTCAAATCTCGAAACGGTAAGAGGCGCGGCTGACGAGCACGCTCGACCGTGTACACGGTTCCCCGCCCCGGGGCAGTTGTCTTCTCCCACGTTGCTCTCAATCCCCGACTACCACCGGTAACCCATCACCCTCCGTGAGGGCAATTCAGAAGAAGCGGAGGCCTACCGCCCGCACCATGATGTGGATCTCAGAGCGCTTGCTGTCAAAGTCATTTCAGGGAGTGGAGAAGGCTGTGAAATACGACTCCGCCGTGTCCGACGTCATGGATGTCAGATCCGAGTACATCCGCGCCCGATGGGCTTTCGTCGACGGGGCAAGAATGGTCTCGATGCTGCAATCGCTCGGCGCGACAGACGAGGACTTCGAGCGCCTGAAGGTGATCAGCGACCAACTGGAGTCGGACCCGACCCTGCCATTTCGCAAGAGCAGGAACGGACGGATCTGCCTCGACCCGCAGACCCGGCGCGGGTACCGGCTGGAGGCGCAGCCCTTCGTTCTCTCCCGCGAGGAGGACTTCGTGCGGCACGACTCGGAGACGCTGCGCACGTTCGACGAGGTGCAGGACGACCTGCAACTGAACACCGCCCTGCAGGCGATGCTGGTCTTCAAGTTCCTGGTCGCCCACGGGATCGACGTGGCACAGCGGCCCCGGCTGGACTACGGCCGCGCCGAGTGGATCTGCACCCTGTTCAACCTGCGGACCGTCACGACCACCGGCCTGCTGGGCGAACCCGCGCTGGAGGGCGTGCACTCCGACGGGGTGGACCACACCATGACCACGTTCCTCTCCGCGCGCAACATGACCACCGACAGCGCGGAGACCTTCCTGCACGACATGAGAGAGGTCAACGGCCGCCGCTGGCACGAGACGGACCCCGCGTTGGTCAAGGGCAGGGCGCGGCACGGCGAATTCCTGGACACCTTGATGGTCGTCGATCACGAGTACAAGCACAGCGTCTCGCCGGTCTACCCGATCGACGACACGGAGCCAGCCATCCGGGACATGCTCATCTTCTTCACCAGGAAGCCCACCGAGAAGGGGCACGTCTCGTTCCGGTACGACTCGGTCGCCCCGCACCGCATGCTGCCCATGTCGTTCGGCCTGCCCGCCGACCTGCCCGCGCTCGCAACCGCCAACTGATCGGAGTGACGCTATGACCGAAGAGGTGACGGGAACGACCGAGACCATCGAACGCGTGTGGTACGACGGCAGCTGCCACTGCGGCGGGGTGGTATTTTCCGCAGCGGCCAGTCGCAACCTGACCATCACCCTGTGCAATTGCGGAATCTGCCACCGGCACGGCCACCAGGAACTGATGACCCCGGAGGCGCGGTTCAAGCTGCACCAGGGACAGGAGTTCCTCAAGCCGTACCGGTTCGGCAACCGCATCGCGGACCACACCTTCTGCGCGGTCTGCGGCGTGCTGCCGTTCTACCGCCCCCGATCGCATCCCACCGGCTATTTCAGCGTCAACGCGCGGTGCCTCGACCTCTCCCCCGCCGAGAACATCGAGTTTGTGGAATTCGACGGGCAGAACTGGGAGGCGAGCATCGCCGCCGGCAAACACGTGTTGACGGAGTAGGTGACAACGCAGGTGTGGACAGGTTCCGACGTCGTCACCGTCGACTCGTTGCGCGAGCGCGGTGGGCTGAAGTGGGCCGCCGCCGGCCCGGGAAGACTGGCGGCGTGTGTGGCCGAGATGGACTTCGGTACGGCACCCGACGTTGCGGACGCGTTGCACGACGCGGTGGACCGCGGTCAGGTCGGCTACCTCACGCCGCAGCTGACGGCACAGCTGGCTGAGGCGTGCGCCGCCTGGCAACACGACAGGTACGGATGGGACCTCTCGCCGGCGGATGTGCGGCCGTTGCCGGACGTCATCCGTGCCCTGCACGTCGCCATCGACTGCTTCTCCCGGCCCGGCTCGGCCGTCATCGTGCCGGTGCCCGCGTACCCGCCGTTCCTGGCCGTACCCCGGCTGCTCGGTCGACGCGTCATCCAGGTCGAGATGGTGGAGTCGGGCGGCCGCTACGGCTACGACCTGGACGCTCTCGACCGCGCCTTCGCGGCGGGCGGGAACACGCTCGTCCTCTGCAACCCCAACAACCCCCTCGGCGCGGTCATGGAGCCCGGTGAACTGTTGGCCGTCGCGGAGGTCGTCGAACGGCACCGTGGCCGGGTGTTCAGCGACGAGGTCCACGCACCGCTCGTCTATCCCGGGCACCGGCATGTCCCGTACGCCACCTGCTGTGAAGCGGCGGCCGGACACACGGTGACAGCCACGTCGACGTCGAAGGCGTGGAACGTGGCGGGTCTGAAGTGCGCTCAGCTGCTGACCAGCAACGACGCCGACCGTAAGCGGTGGGGTGAGCTCGGACGGCTGCACACCGACGGCACCGCCACCCTGGGCGTGCTGGCCGCCACGGCCGCGTACCTGGCCGGTGGGCCGTGGCTCGACACGGTGCTCGGCCGGCTCGACCGCAACCGGCATCTGCTGGCCGAGCTGCTCGGCGTGCACCTGCCGATGGCCCGCTACACCCCGCCCGAAGGCACCTACCTGGGCTGGCTCGACCTGCGCGACTACCCGCCGGCCGCAGACCTCGCCGAACGCGCGCGGGTGAGCGTGATGGACGGTGCCGAGTTCGGCCCGCCGGGCACGGGTTTCCTCAGACTCAACTTCGCCACCACCCCCGCTATCCTCACCGAGATCGTGCGACGGTTGGCGCACGCCGCCACGGCAACAGCGGGTCCGGTCCGGTCGATGACACCCCGGAGGTTGGTTCTTTGACGACAGTGGACGTGCCCGAGCGGGTACGGCCAGCCGACGACCTGCTGCGCTCCCATCGCGGTTTCCGTCTGCTGCTCGCCTCCGATGTGGTCAGCCGCACCGGCGGCCACGTCGCACTCGTCGCCCTGCCGCTGCTCGCGGTGCTCGTGCTGGACGCCTCCGCCCAGCAGGTGGGGCTCCTGGTGGCGGCGAGCACGCTCGCCTTCCTCGTCGTCGCGCTGCCGGCCGGGGTCTGGGTGGACCGGCTACGGCAGCGGTCCGTGCTGGTGGCCGCCGACCTGGTCCGCGCGCTGGTGCTGTTGTCGGTGCCGGTGACAGCGGCGTTCGGGGCGCTGAGCCTGGGGCAGCTGTACGTGGTCGCCCTGGTCATCGGGGTCGGCAACGTCTTCTTCGACGTCGCGCAGCAGGGCTACGTCACGTACCTGGTGGGCAAGGACCGCCTACTGGCCGGCTTCAGCAAGCTGGAGGTGGCCGGCAACGGCAGTCAGCTGGCCGGACCGCCCCTGGGCGGGGCGCTGGTGCAGATCGTCACCGCCTCGGGCGCGCTGGCCTTCAACGCGGTGTGCCACCTGGCCTCCGCCTGGCTGCTCGGCCGGATCCGGCCACCGGAACCGCAGGTCGACCGGCCCAGTGGACGGCCACGGCTGGGCCGGGAGCTCACCATCGGAGTGCGGTACGTCGCCGGTCAGCCGATTCTCCGGCTGGTCGTGCTGCACGGCATGATCGCCCTGCTGTTCGAGTACGCGCTGCTCACCGTCCAGCCGCTGCTGCTGGTGAACACGCTCGGCCTGTCGCCGGCGGCGTACGGCCTGGTGACCGGGGCCGTCGCGGTCGGCGGGGTGGTCGGCAGCGTGTTCGCCAACCGCTTCGTCGCGACGTTCGGCATCGCCCGTACGCTGTGGTTGCCGTTCGCCGTGACGTTTCCGCTGCTGCTGCTCATGCCGCTGGTGGGTCAGGGCTGGCTGGTGGTGCTCTACCCGATCGGCTACGCCGCCTACATCGGCGGCAGCGCCATCCAGAACGTCGCCCAGATCACCTACCGTCAGGCCATCTGCCCGCCGGAACTGCACGGGCGGATGAACTCCGCCATGCGGTTCCTGATGTGGGGCATGATGCCGGTCGGCGGGTTGTTCGGCGGCTTCCTGGTCCAGGCGATCGGGGAACGGACCGCACTGTGGGTGTGCGCCGTCGGGATGCTGGCCAGCCTGCTGCCGATGCTCGGCCGGCCGGTGCTCCGGCTGCCCCCCGACGCCGGCATCGGCCAGGGGTGATCGCGCCCTTGGCCCGGCGTCCGGGACCGCGCCGCTACGGCACCATCAAGCTCAGCACCGGGGTCGTCTGCAAGCCGACCGGCAGCGCCATCGCGCCGATCAACAGGCCGCAGACGGTGCGGATCGCCCAACGCAGCGACGCCAACGTCTGCCCGTACGCGACGAGCGCGACGCGCGGGTCAAGGTCCACGGTCAGACGTGGCGACTGCCTAGATTCGCCGGTCGCGACTGGTCAACGGCCTCCAGGGATTGGCAGGATTTCCCGCTGGTGCCTTGTTCGCGCCAGGCACCGTGGCCTGGCCCCGGTGCGCCGCGTCCGGATTCCGGACGACCCGTACCTTGTCGCTGGTCCGTCAGGAGATGTCAATGTCGCAGCATGATCCGGTCGACCCGTGGGCGGATGTCGATCCGGCAGTTGTCGTCACCGGCACCCCGACGGGTGAGCGCAGCGGCGATGTCGGCATCGACAGTGCCGCCACGGAAATCGTCGGGGTGTCGCATCCTGGCCCGGGCGACAACGCGCCGCCGACCCGACCTCGGCGGCCGGCGCTGCTGCTCGGCGCGCTCGGCATGGTCGCCGTGGTGCTGACGATCGCAACGGCCGTGGCCTTCGCGAACCGGTCCGACGAGATCGAGACGCCGGGGGCGGTGGCGCTGACCGGCGAGCCGACGGCGGAGTCGTCCGCTGGGCCGGCGGATCCGGCAACGCCCGATCCGGCAGCACCGTCGCCCGGTGCCACGCCGAGCCCGACGGCGTCGCAGGCAGGCCCGGACCGGCAGGCCGTCGCCGCGGCGGCGTCGCCGGGGTCGATGTCGCCCGCCGCCCCGGCGCAACCCGCCACCGGCGCGATCCGGACCGGTGCGTTCGTCGGCGCGACCAGGATCGGCAGCCAGCTCAACGCGGACACGACCATGTACGCAGGCGAGTACATCCTCTCCCCCGACGGCCGGTTCGGCCTGCTGATGCAGACCGACGGCAACCTCGTCGCCTACGGTCCGTCGCCCTGCGGGGCGCCCCGACCCAACATCTGCCAAGGCCCCTACGACTGGTGGGCCAGCAACACCAACGGCCAGCCCGGAAGCCGGGTCGTCATGCAGAGCGACGGCAACCTCGTCATCTACCGCCCCGACGGCAGCGTCGCCTGGGCATCCAACACCAAGGATTCCGACGCGACCAGGGTGATGGTCACCAACCAGGGACACTTCCATCTGGCCCGCAGGGACGGCTCGACGGTGATGACGCTGACGGGCCTGTCCGAACAGAAAAGCTCCCTGTCGTACGCTGGCACGATGCCGGCCGGCTACCGGCTCACCACCCTGCGGTACCTGTCCTCGCCGAACGAGGTCTACCACCTGATGCAACAGCAGGACGGCAACCTGGTCCTGTACGGGCCCGGCACCAGCGTGCTCTGGTCGTCCGGCACACACCAGATCGTCGTCGGCGGCATGAGCGTGCGGGAGACCAGGATGCAGCCCGACGGCAACCTCGTCGTCTACGACAACTCAGCCGCTGATGCGGCGGCGGTGTGGGCGTCGGATTCCGTCGGGGCTGGCCCCAGCCCGGAGTTGGTGCTGCGCGACGACGGGAACCTGGTGCTGCGGTCCGGGTCCACCCGGCAGGTCTTCTGGCAGACCGGCACCGGCGGCCAGCTGTAGCGGGAGCGAGCCCGCCTCGCTGGTGCCGCGTGGACGGCCCGACATGCTCTCGCAGTATGTCAGCAGTCACCTGCCCCGATCCGGGACTTCTAGTGCATCGGTCGACTAGCTCGGGTGACCGTCTGTGACGCGAAGTCTCTGCTTGCGCAGCGCCTCATCGGGCCGGTGCGGCATGTCGCAGCCTTGCTCACGCCCACCCCGGGGGTTCGGGCCATCGCCAAGCATTGACAGCCAGGCCACCAGGAACAGATAATCCTGAATCTCAGTAAACCGATGCACTGAGTCTAGGTGACGATGCGACTACTTTGCGTCATGGTCCGTGGACCCCCTGTGGCGCCCTGCGGGGTGCCGTTGCGGTGCCGTTGCCGTGCCGCCGCGCGGACGCCGGACCGGCCTCGCCGTATCAACCGTCCCGATCTGCGACCCGGAAGGAACCCGCACCATGAAAGCAATCAGAAGACGGACCACGTCACTCGCGCGGATAGCAACAGTAGGCCTCATCGCCGCGGTTGCCACCGGCACGCTGGCCACCACCGCGAGTGCCGATTCCGTGGCCGTCGCCAATCCCGGCTTCGAAAGTGGCTACTTCGACGGCTGGCGCATCATCAACTCCCGCAAGGTGGCTCTCTCTGATATCGGCAACACCGGCCACCATTCGGCCAAGATCCAAGGTACGGGCGGCGAAGTCCGGCAAGACGTCACTGTCACGCCCGGCACCGACTACACCTTGACCGCGTACGTCCGGGGCAAGGGCGTCATCGGCGCCAGGGTGGGCGGCGACACCTACACCTCTTCCGGCGGTGGCCGTGGCTTCGAGCCGGTCAGCGTCGATTTCAACACCGGCAGCGCCAGCACCGTCGAAATCTTCGCGGCCTACGGTGGCAAGACCGGCCGGTTCGACGATTTCACCCTGTCCACCGGACCGGCACCGGGCGCCGGCTTCGACCCGAGCGTCTGGGACAGTTCGGAGGCGGGCGACTACATCAAGTCAAGCGACCCGTACGTCTTGAGCTTCGACGGCTTGGAGCAGTTCACCGTCACCGGCAGCGGCGGCGGTCCGCGCGACGAGCTGAAGACACCGGTGGCTGCCAGGAAGGCTTCGGACGAGATCTACGAATCCTTCTCGGCTGACATCAGGTTCGATCTCGACGACGGGGTCAAGCTCATCGCCCACCAGATCCACGCCGGCACCGGTGCCGGCTTCTCCACCCAGGTCAAGCTCTACGTCCAGGATTCCAGCCCACTCGGAATCTTCAAAGGCGAGGGCGAACAGGACTTCTCGATCGACGACTACCCGCTGCTCGAGGGGGTACCCAGCAACGGTGTCTTCGACGTGTACGTTCGTGTTCAGATCCCGGGCTTCGTGAGCGGTGACGGCCAGATCAACGAGGAGATCTTCGACCTCGGCACCGTCCGGAGCGGAGAGACCATGAGGTACGAGTTCATCAACGACTACGGCGTGGTCACGGTCGACTCGACCATCGGCCGTACGTCGACCAGTTTCACGTACGACATGCAGGATTCCCAGGCGTCCTACATGAAGTTCGGGAGTTACGTCCAAGCCCAGGACGCCGAGAGCGGCTGCAACGTCACCAACGATCTCGACTGCGAGTACCCCGGGTGGGTACCGTACGGCGAAGCCAGCAGTCCGGCAGAGGCGGAGGTGCTCTGGCGGCAGTACTTCGCCGACTCCGACATCAGCAAGGCCAGGGTCACCTTCAGTAACGTCGTACACACGGGTGGTCCGCTCCAGTAACGGACTCGGGGATACCGGTAGTCGACGCTCGTACCCGCACATCCCCACGGCCAGGGCCAGAAACAGGACCGGACACGTACGGTCGCCAGGTGGCCGCCGTACCGGGTCTGGTCCTGTTTCCGTGCAGCGGAAAAACTTCTATTGACGTATCTGATTGCGTCTCCTACTCTCACCTGGCACTAGTGCCCAACAGTTCACAACTGTGAACTGAATGCGCACTCCTGGCGCGATGAAGCGACGCGCGACGAATCGTCCGCCATGGGTGCCGATCGCCGTCCGACGCCATCACCATCACCCGAAAGGCCTCAACCCGCGATGACAACGCACCGCACACAGCGACTCGTGACCGCATTGCTGGCGACCACAGTCGTCCTGGCAGCCTCCCTCCTCACCCCGGGAGGCGTCGCCACCGCCGCCGCCCCGTGCGACTACCCGGCCCAACAGCTCAACCTGACGAACTGGAAGGTCACGTTGCCGACCGGTTCATCCGGATCCCCGACCGAGATCAAGCAACCGCAGCTCAAGACCTACTCGGCCAATCCGTGGTTCACGGTCAACTCCGCCTGCACCGGAGTTCAGTTCCGATCCCCGGTCAACGGAGTGACCACGCCCAACTCGAGTTACGCGCGCTCCGAGCTTCGCGAGATGGCCAGCAACGGCACCGCGAATGCCTCCTGGTCGGCGACCTCGGGCACCCGCACCATGACCTTCCGGCTCGCGTTCAACAAGCTCCCGAACGACAAGGCACACGTCGTCGGAGCCCAGATCCACGACGGCGACGACGACGTCACCGTCTTCCGCCTGGAAGGCACCAACCTGTACGTCACCAAAGGAAACACCACTAATCACAAGCTGATCACCAGCAGCTACAAGCTGCACACAGTCTTCGAAGGCAAGTTCGTGGTCAGTGGCGGTCAGATCAAGGTGTACTACAACGGCGCCCTGCAGACGACCATCTCGCACACCGCGTCCGGCAACTATTTCAAGGCCGGCGCCTACACCCAGGCCAACTGCGGCAACTCTTCCCCGTGCAGCAGCTCGAACTACGGTCAGACAAGCCTGTACAAACTACTCGTCACGCACTCCTGACGACAAGTGATCTGTCGGGATCCCCGGTTTCCGGGGATCCCGACACCGAGGAGCCACACTGAACAGTTGCAGCACCACCCACCCCGCTGATGGTGAACTGCCTAGTATTCACCGGTACGACGGTCGTCATCCGACCACCTCCCAGCAACCTCGACCGTGACCCGACATCATCGGAGCCGGATAGAAGCAGAGGTCAGGGCACCGAACGGCCCCGCCGGCACCCGAATCGACCGCCACCGAGAGCCGCCGGCAACACATGTATCGTGCCCTCGAGCGTGGGCCTCGTCTATGTCATCTGCAACTAGGAGCAAGCGTGTCTCGAGTCCGAAATTGGTCGATCGGCACCGGGGAAATGGTTCGCCGGCCACTGCGGCTGCTGGCCATGATGCTCGTCGCGGTGTGCGCGGCGGCGATCTCGGTGGTGGCGGCGCAAGCACCGGCACAGGCCGTACCTGGGCAGAACTATCTACGCAACTGGAGCACCGGCAGGTGCCTGGACGCGAACGACCGGGGGCAGATGTACACCCTGCCGTGCAGCATGCCGGTCGGCTCGAACCGCTATCAGCTCTGGCGGCCGATCGATCAAGGCAGCTGGGACGGCCACGATCTGGTGATGCTGCAGCACGTCAAGACCGGCTACTGCGTCCAGGTCAATACGGGCGGTGGAGCCGGGCTGAGTGAGTGCAACTCGGCGAAGAGCACCCAGTGGGAGGTGGTCGGTGGCCGAGACTGGTACAAGGTGGCACTGAAGAACAGGTTCAGCGACCTGTGCCTGGACGGCAACTCCCAAGGTGCCGTTTACGGGTACGGATGCATCGCGGGGAACGGCTACCAGCAATGGCGGCTGGGCTACTAGCCTGGCTGACTGCCCGCACCTGATCCTCAACACGGATGGTTCGTTGTTTGGGTGTCCGCAGTAGGACAGCACGCATCTAAGCCTGCTCTCTGCCGACGACAGCCTGCCGCCGGAAGGTCGCCCCGCGGACAAGCGAGTCGTACGTCTCCTCGGTGCGGATCGCCGCGAGGCCGAGTGACGCGACGAACGCCGCCAACTCGGCCTGCACCGCCACGCCGGGCACGCCCTCGGGGACGATGCGTTCCACCTCAAGGAACGTGCCGAGGCCGGCGACGTCGTCGACGCAGAGCTCACCGTCGGGCAAATCGGCGGTACGGCGTACTTTCGCGATCCGTACGGTCGGACGGAAGCCCATCGCCAGGATGGCGGCGTGCATCTGACCGCGGTCGGTGACCGCCGTCTCGTACTCGTCGCCGGCGAGCGCGTTGTCGACTGGACGTTTCAGGGTGAAGGTGTGCCGGCCGTCGACGGTCCGTAACCGTACGAAGGGGACGCCGGTCTTGCTGTCGCCGTACGACCAGGTGGTCGGGGCGTACGCCTGATCGTCCTGGACGACCGGCGGACCGGGCTCGATGCCGCGCGCCGTGAGCGCGACGAGCAGCGCTTCCCGGTCCTGGACGCGGTACTTGACCTCGACCTCACGCACCACGCCTCCACCGGCCACCGAAAACTGACTGCGCAGCGTCGCACAACCGTCACCGTGTCACCAACGCGGCACGCCAGTGGAGCGCCGCGCCGCCTGTCGAGTGGTGCGCCGGCCGGGCAGTGCATCGTCAGCGGCGGCCGGCTCGGGTGCCGGCGTTGCCTTGTCGCCCATCGCCGAGGTGAGGCAACAGAGCACTCATATGACACGAAAATAGGTGCGGGTAGTGGCAGACGGTGGCGTACGACTTGTACAAGGCGTACGATTCGTACGTGACCGCAGAACCGATCAGACCCGAGCAGGAGCTGAGCATCTCGGCCGCCCGAGATGAGCTCGCCGACATCGTGTCCCGCGCCCACTACAGCGGCCGGATCACCTACGTCACTCGACGGGGTCAACGACTCGCCGCGATCGTCCCTGCCGACCTGGCCGAGGCGATCGAGCGTGCCGAGGACGCCGCCGACGTCGCGGCCGCCCGCGAGGCGCTGGCCCGCATCGATGCGGGCGAGAAGCCCGTCTCGCTGGCAGAGCTTCGTGCCGAGCTCGGGTTGTGACCGGACCGACTCGGCGGCCACCGTACGAAATCCAGCTCGATACGAAAGCTGCCAAGCTGCTGCGCAAGCTGGACCGACCCGTCCAGTCCCGACTTGTCGCCGCCATCGCCGCCCTCAGCATCGATCCACGACCACACGGGGTCAAAGCCCTGACAGGACACCCTGGGCTCCTGCGAATCCGCGTCGGCGACTACCGGGTGGTCTACCAGATCGACGATGGCAAGCTGATCGTTCTCGTGGTGCACCTCGGCCATCGCAGCGACGTCTACGACCTGCTGTAGCCCGACGGCATCGGCAGCGAGGCAACGGCAGCCCAGTCCGTCGAGGCAGGTACCGGCGCGAGCGCACGGATTTCAGGATTTGTCGGTCATTGCGTTGGCGGAGCCGCTCGTTCAGGCGTTGCTCGTGCTGATGACGCTGTCAGAGGTTCAGCAAGGTGACTCGCGGGTCATTTCTTTTCGGGGTCGGCCGTCGTGTCCGCGTACTCGAACTCGACGTCCTTGACGCCTTGCCCCATGAACAGGGTCAGCCCCTCGTCGTCACATAGCCTGCGAATGACGGGGATGAGCTCCTCCCGGGTGCCGAAGGCGACGCTCTTGATTGCCTTGACGCCGTTGGGGTGCACGTATCCCCCGGAGGGGCGCACGTTCACGTTGAAGGCGCTGCCCAACACCGGGAGCTGCATGTCGTCCGGAAAGATGCCACGGAACCGGATCTTTCGACCCTTCGGGTCAGTTCTGCCCGACCTGCCCTTGAGGTAGGTCACCTTCGCCTCATCGAGGATCTTCTGTTCCTGGTCGACTTCCAGCCGGTCATTCTCGAGGCCCAGTCCGATGAAGCCTTCCTCTGCCCGGTCCCAGGCATCCAGCCGGTCGACGAAGGCGTGCTTCCCGAAGAGCCTCAACAGCCGCTTGGCGAACCCAGGCATGCCGGTAGACCCGAGCAGCTCGAAGTAGGGTCCCTCGGCGAAGTAGATCAGCGCGTTGTAGGGGTTCTTCGCCTTGCCGTACTCGACCATGAAGCCCTTTGCGGTGTACTCCTCGACCGCCCGATCGAGGTCGTTCACCTTGTAGATGACATGACCCAGCTTCATCTCGTCACTCCAGGCAGCCGTACCGGGCGTCGATCAGCCGCAGCGCCTCGGTTGCCGTACATCGAGCGGTCGCGCAGGATCGGTAGTACTGCAGCTTCCACCCTCCGGCACGGGGGCAGGGTAGCTCATCGAGGCGCCCGTCAACCACTTCGACCAAGTCTGGCCGCCGCTCTACCCATCCGTCGGGCTCGTTCCCGGCCGGCCGTCGCTGGTGGCGGTGGTGGTCCAGGGCCAGGCGGTGAGTTCGATGATTCCACCGGCTGCGGCGACCGCGGCCACGATGTCGTGCGGGCTCGCGTCGGCGGCGAGCAAGGCACGAAGCAGGATGCGGGCCTTGTAGGGGTGGAGCCAGCCGACAGGGATGAGACCGCGACCGATGAGGTCCTGCTCGGAGCCGGGGAAGCCGTAGGTGCGGGTCAGGGTCGGTCCGGCGGGGGTGCGGGAGGCGAGGACGACGGGGATTCGTCCGGCGAGGGCGGTGAGGGTGTCGACGAGTGGTTCGGGGACGTGGCCGACGCCGAATCCGGCGACAACGAGTCCGTCGCAGTGCCGTCTGATGGCGTCGAGGAGCGTGGGGTCGTCGTCGAGGGTGACGGTGTGCAGGGCGACGGTCGCGGTGTCTGCCCGGTGCGGGGCGGGGATGGTCAGCCGGTGGGGCAGCCGGTTGAGCATCCGTACGGTGCCTTCGAGGACGTAGCCGAGGGGGCCGGTGTCGAGGGAGCGAAAGGTCGCGCCGCTGGTGGAGTGGGTCTTCGTCACCCAACGTGCGGCGTGGATCTCGTCGGCGAAGGCGACGAGGCAGCCCTGGTCCCGCGCCTGTGGGGAGGCGGCGGTGTGGATGGCGGCGAGGATGTTCGCGGGGCCGTCGGCGCCGGCGAGGGTGGGGTTACGCATCGCGCCGGTGACCACGATCGGTTCGGGGCGGTGGTGGAGCAGGTCGAGCAGGTAGGCGGTTTCCTCGATGGTGTCGGTGCCCTGGGTGACGACGACACCGGCCGCGCCGTCGGCCAAGGCGCGCGTCGCGGCTGTGTGCAGCTCGGTGAGGTCGGCGACGGTGAGGCTTGCGCCGGGGCGGCGGCGGAAGTCGACGACGTCGACCGCGATCCGGGCGTCCGCGAGCCCGGGTACGGCGTCGACGAGTTGCTGGGCGGTCAGGGCGGGACTGACCGCGCCGCCACCGGTGCTGCTGGTCATGGCGATGGTGCCGCCGAGGCCGAACACCACCACCCGTGGCGTGGGCGTAGCCGGAGTTGAGGACACCGGGTTCCTTCCGTACGGACGGGAGTTGTTCGTGGTGGTGTCGGGAGCAGCATCAGCCAGCGACGCATTCCTACGATCGGGAGAGGATGAGGCCATGAAGGGATACCACACCAGGTGGACTGTTCCGGACGAGCACCGGGCGAGCCCTGAGTACGTCGAGGCTGGCGCCCGCATCGCCCTCGGGCAGGCCGTTTACGATCGTCGGGTCGCGCTCGGCCTGAGCCAGGCCGAGCTCGCCGCTCGGGCTGGCACCACACAGACAGTGATCTCGCGGTTGGAAGGTGGCGCGGTCACGCCGACGCTTCCACTGCTGCATCGCCTGGCCGGGGCATTGGAAGGCGAGCTGGACATCAAGATCACCGGCACCAGCACTCGTGCGGAGTTCCCGCTCGCCTCGTGACCCGCTGGCCTGCGACAACGTGGCCGCAGGCCAGCATCCGACTCAGCCGACACGCAGCGCTGCGGCCATGGGCGGTTGGTCGACCGGGTCGCCGGAGCGGCGCATCGCCGACAGCGGCGGCCCGCCCGCCGGCAGGTGCGCCACGCGGACGACGCGGTAACCGTGGCGTTCGTAGAACTTCCGCTGTCGTTGGCTGCTGGCCTCGACCACCGCCGGCATGCCGATCCGGTCCAGCCGGGCATGATGCGCCGCGAGTAGCGTCGACCCGATGCCCTGGCGTCTCAGCCAGGGTGCCGCCGCCAGGAACGCCAGGTGGTGGTGTCGGCCGGTCGGCTCCAGCCGGCCGGCGGTGAACGTGTAGTGCGCGTACGGGCCATGCCGGTCACCACAGGACCGCAACCTGCGCCGCTGATGCTCCGCACCCAGCAGCCGGTCCGCCGGATGCGGATACCAGATCGCCACCCCGTCGCAGTGCCCCACCACGTCCACGATCCCGTGCCGGACACCGAACTCCAACTCAGCGGTGAAGAACCGGTGCATCGTCAGATAGCGCAACGCGTGGTCGCTGATCAGCCACGCCACCACCGGGTCCACCACACACGACTGCGCCAACAACTCCCCCAACGGCTCCACGTCGGCGACCGTCGCCGCCCGTACGGTCAGCATGGCCGCCACGTCCACACCAGAAACCGGTCGAACAACTCCGCCGCCGTCACATCGGGCAGGTCGAACGCCGCCTCGGTCATCCGCTCCACCGCATACGTCGCCAACGCGACCGGCCCGAACACCCCCGCCAACTCGACCCGCGCCACCAAACACGGCCACAATTCGCCGCAGCCGGCACACGACCACAACGGCCGCACCGCCACATGACCACCACCGCCGCCGCTGTCGGCCGCCGGCTCCACACCGGTCACATCGCGGTACGCAGAGCCGCCGACCCGGCCGACCCCAGGATGCCCGTCATGACGGACGACCAGCACCCCACCACCAGCAGCGGCCAGCTCCCGCAACCGCGCCCTCACCGCGACCACCGCCCCCGGTTCACCCGAGCCGCGTCCACCGCAGCCCGCCCGACAGCACCAGTCCGACCAGCACCCGCCGAACCATGCACGCCGGACGGTCCGGTCGGGCTGAACCGCATCGAATGCCGAGGCGCACACTCCGGACACCGCAACGTCGCCCCACACACCGGACACCACCGCTGCTTCAACCGGAACGTGAAGAAGCCGAGCATGAATCCGGCGGCCAAGCCCACCATGGTGAACGCCAGCAGTCTTTCCACAGTCGTCTCCCGCAAGATCGAACGGACACGAATCACGTGCCCACCGAGCGAACTCGCCCGATCTCGTTGTCGGCTACGGCGTCACGCTGACGGCAGCAATCGGCTGACAGTCCAGGCACATCAGCCGTCGATCCGTCGCTGCGCCATGATGAGGACATGCGGCTGCTGATCCTGGGCGGGACCTGGTTCCTCGGACGCCACCTGGCCGAGCGGGCACTCGCCGCCGGCTGGGCGGTCACCACCTTCAACCGGGGCTCGTCAGCAGCCGACGCGCCTGGGGTCTCTGCTGTCCACGGCGACCGGGAGAACCCCGACGACCTCCACCGGCTGGCCGACCACGGCCCGTGGGACGCCGTGATCGACACCATCGGCTACGTCCCGAACCAGGTCCTGGCCGCCGCGTCGGCGCTGGCCCCCGTCGTCGGGCACTACGTCTACCTGTCCACTGTCAACGTCTACACCGGTTGGCCGGACCAGCCGCTCGACGAGGACTCCCCTGTCTTCGACTGCCCACCGGACGCCGGAGCTGACTTCGGGGCAGACCTCGGCTACGCCGGCCAGTACGGCGCGCTCAAAGCCGGCTGCGAACAGGCGGTGACAGCGACTGTCGGCACCGATAAAACGACGATCCTGCGCCCCGGTGTGATCCTCGGCCGCTACGAGTACGTAGGCCGGCTCACCTGGTGGCTGGCTCGCGCCGCCCGAGGCGGTCAGCTACTCGTGCCCGCCCCGGCGGCACGACCGATTCAGCCGATCGACGTACGCGACGTGGCTGACTTCGCCCTGCGCTGCGCCCGCCACGGCACCTCAGGCACCTTCAACATCACCGCCCCGCCAGGGCACGCCACATTCGCGGACCTGGTCACCGGCTGTATCGCGGCGACCGGATCGGACGCCGAGCCGGTCTGGGCCGACCCCGACTGGCTGACCGCACACGGCGTCGAGCAGTGGACCGGCCTGCCGCTGTGGCGTACCCACGGCGGTGTGTGGGCCGTCGACAGCTCACGGGCACAGGCCGCCGGGCTACGCTGCGTACCTCTGACGGCGACCATCGACGACACCTGGGCGTGGCTGACCGAGGGCGGCAGTTGGATAGTTGGCGAAGGCGAAGCGGCCCGCGCCGCCGACCACGGACTGCCGCAAGACCGCGAGCGCGAACTGCTGACCGAGTGGCAGCGCAGCTCAAACGCCATCGCATGAAAGTGAACTGGGCATACGACAAGGGCGGCCTCCGGGAGCGCCACAGCACCACATCAATAGACGCCGCTGACTTGGGCTCCCTGCTGCGCGAGATCCACGACCGGGCCGAGCCCGTTGTCGTGACCATCTACCCCGAGCCACCCACTGACCCCGACGAGCTGCCACCCGGCCTGCAGATCGGACTCGGCCACCCCATCCACGCGTTCGTCGCCCATATCTCGGACAACGGCTACCACCTCGCCGCCTCGGACGTCAGACCCCCGGCGGGTGGCATCAGTTTCGACTTCGGCGGCGTCCCCACGGAGTATCCCGCCGAACACCTCCGCCTCCGACCGGAGGCAGCCATCGCAGCAGCGGTCACATATCTCCAGACCGGAGGCGCGCCGCCGACCCTGCCAACTTGACGGTCACGACCAGACGATCCCCGAGGGAGAGCCATCGATGTCCAGTCAGCAGCATTGCCACGTCGTCACGGCTACCGATTCCCGTACGGTGGCCGAAGCGCTGGCCGATTCTGCCGTCGCGGCGCGGCTGGCTGCTTCCGCTCAGATCGCCGGCCCGATCAGGAGCACCTACAGGTGGCAGGGCGAGGTGGTGGCCGCCGAGGAGTGGCGGGTGACGTTCAGGACCACGATCACCCGGTACGCGGACTTGGAGGAGCACATCCGGGCGCGTCACAACTACGAGGTGCCCGGCATCGTGTGTGTGCCGATCGTCGCCGGATTCGCACCGTACCTGCAGTGGATTGTCGCCGAGACGCAGGAGCGCTGAACGTTCACGCCACGTGGGTCAGGAGCCGGTCGTCAAGCTCGGCGAGCGCCGGGACATCGGACTTGTCCCGGATCAGCTGACGCAAGCCGTGCACCCGCTGGCTAATCAGGCGGGTCTTCCTTGCTCCTGTGTGGTCAAGAGCCTCGTGGCCGAGCGCCGCACCTTGGTCGTAACGTCCGCGCTGGATAGCCGCAGCGGACACGTCCGCGAGGACGATGACCTTCTTGAAGTCTGTCGCCTCCAGCGAGGCGATGACCGAGTCCGTGACCGCATCAAGATCGGCATGGTCCAGCCGGGCATGCGTGGTGATCGACATGCTGCCCAGACGTGTCGGCGTCAGGAAGGCGGTCCACGAACGTTCATTGTGAGGACGGGCGTAATCGTAGGCCGTCATCGCCCGGTCGAGCGCCCGCAGCGCGGGCATCTCGTCCGTCAGAGTGGCGTTGATCTCGGCTTCGCGTGCTGCCAGCCATGCCCGCGTGGTGGCACTTTCTGGGCTGCGCGCATAGCGCTGGGCCGCGACGAGCAGTTCGCGGGCGTTTCCAGTGTCGCCGTCTGCTTCGGCGGCGTAGCTGCGGTAGGCCAGGACACAGGCGAGCAGCGGTCCGTCTCCGGCCTGGTGCGCCGCATCTGACGCGGCACCGAGGAGACGGTCCGCTTCGGCGAAGTCCCTCAGATCCCAGGCGAGCCAGCCGGCCAGGGCCAGCGCCTCGCCGGCCGCCATCAGCAACCGGCGCTGGAATCGCACAGGCGGCCCGGTGAGCAGGTGATTCAGACGCATGATGTGCGCTTGCAGGTGCCTGGTCAGATCTCCGCTCGGCAGGTGCTCCTCGCGGCGGAACATCTCGCAGGTGTACCACTCAAGGTGTTCGACGGTGGGCTCGTCCAGTTGATCTGGATGCTGCATGAAGTACGCGAGACGGCCCCAGGGCTCGTCCGGCCGGCTCTCGGCGAACGACGAGGGCTCCGGTATCCGCTGGAGAGGCACATCGGATGGTTCGCCTACCGTGCCAACGCCGGAGGTCCCACTCGAATGATCTTGCAACCGCCGCAGCTTGGCGAGCCGGTCATCCTTCACCTGCTCGGCGGCCGCAGCTCGCTGTCCGCGCGTGAGTGCTTTGAACTCGTCGTAGCTGCGGAGCAGCACGCCATGCGCGTTCAGCTCCGCGTCACACCGTTCCCAGAAGGTACGGCTGCAGATCGAATAGCCAGTTTCGGCGTTGGCGATCGTGCTGCGACCGTAGTGGATCAAAGGGGCGAGTTGTTCTTGGATGAGCCCGGCGGCCTCCCGGTAGGCGGCGAGCTGCCGTCCCAGCGCTCTCCGCGCTTCGGCGATCACCTGCGATTTGATCATGCCGACCTCATGATCCTTACCGGCGTTACCGATTGCCATATCCGCTGCCACTTCCCCGTACGAACTATCTCCGGCAGTGATCGATGCTGCCATCGATATACCAACGCTGTCCACAGCTGACGCTGCCCGCGCCAGATCACGCATGTCGCAATATTGTCGCAGCCAAGCAAGATCGCGGCGGGTGCACGGAGCAGTTGCACTCACGGTTGGACTCAGGATGGATCCGTGGGAAGATTCAGAGGCTCCCCCGACCAGCAGCCGCGAGACTCAACCGGAGGATGATCGATGAGCACGGTTGAACCGATCTGGCGCAAATCATCCCGCAGCAGCAGCAACGGTGGCGAGTGCGTGGAGGTGGCCGCCAACGTCCCCGGTCGCGTGCTCGTCCGCGACAGCAAGGACCGCGACAGCGGCACCCTGGCCTTCGCGACGGCTGCCTGGCAGTCGTTCATCGCCGAGGTCAGCACCAAGCACTGACTTGGCATCCATGCGGATAGCGATCACCGGACATCGAGGGCTCAGCGACGAGGTCAGCGGCTTTGTCGCGCGAGCCCTCGGTGTGCAACTCGCGCAGTTGACCGACGACCTCGTTGGCGTCACCTGCCTCGCTGACGGGGCAGATCAACTCTTCGCTGAAGCGGTGCTCCGGTGCGGCGGTCGGCTTGAAGTTGTCGTCCCTGCACAGGAGTACCGCGACGGCCTGCCCGAGCACGCCCACGCCGCGTACGACAAGTTGATCAGTCAGGCCGCGAAGGTCCACCGATGCGACTACCGGGTCTCCGACTCGGATGCCCACATGGCGGCAAGCGAGTTGATGGTCGACCAATCGGATCGGCTCTTCGCCGTCTGGGACGGTATGCCCGCCCGAAGCTACGGCGGCACCGCCTAGGCCGTCGCCTACGCCAAGTCTCGCGGCGTCCCTGTGAACATCATCTGGCCGCCCGGTGCCCACCGTGACTGACCAACCCACCGGTAGCAGTCCTCAGGCCACGCAGGCAGCAGCAGATGCCGGCGCAGCCTCGGCACTCCAGCGGGTAGCGGTGGTCACCGGAGCCAACCGAGGGCTCGGCCGAGCAATCGCCCAACAGCTCGCCCAGGCCGGCCTCCACGTCGTCGTCACCGCCAGAAGCGAGGAAGCCGCAGAACGGACAGCCGCCGAGCTGACCGGACTCGGCCTGCCGGTCTCGGGCCACCAGCTCGACATCACCGACCCCGCCAGCGTCGCCCGCGCCATGGCCGACATCGGCTACCAGTACGGCCGACTCGACGTCCTGGTCAACAACGCCGCCATCGCCATCGACCGAGGCCAGGCAGCCAGCGCAGTCGACATGGAAAAGGTCACCGCGACCCTCGACGCGAACCTCATCGGCACCTGGCGCTGCTGCACCGCCGCCATCCCGGAGATGAAGCGAAACGGGTACGGCCGGATCGTCAATGTCACCAGCCACATGGGCACGTCCGCCGAGATGGGGACCGGCAGCGTCTCCTACCGAGTCTCCAAGGCGGGCGTCAACGCACTCACCCAGATCCTCGCGGCTGAGCTACACGACCACAACATCCTCGTCAACGCCGCCTCGCCAGGGAAGGGCAACACCCGCCTCCCCTACGGCAAAGCCAACCACACCCCCGACGAAGCAGCCGAAACACTCACCTGGCTGGCCACACTGCCCGGCCACGGACACACCGGCCGACTCTTCACAACCGCAACCCACTCACCTGGTGAACAGGGTCAACGCCCCAACCTTTTCTCAGGAACACGATAGAACCCCACAAATCGGAATCCGCACAATCCCGGAACAAACTAGGAGTCGATCGAGGGCAGGCCCATACCACGACCATCCCACACCAAGTCACGCAGTGAGGCGGTGTTGCGCAATCAAGCTTAAGTACTTCTGGTAATTTTCATCAACTAGTTCCTTGCTTCGCACGAGCGTGCCCTCTTCCATCCGATAGGTGCGGTCCGCCGATCCCTGGAACGAAAGCCAGTTGAAACTTGTTGTAATCCATACGTCATCATAAATAAGCACCTTGGCATGCGTCCTGCGCAACCTAGTGAAGGTGAACCGATCGGGATATCGTCCCGCGAGGTTCGACAGCTTGCGCACGGCGTCCTCGTGACATTCTGGATCCCCTGGGTCGATCCCGTACGCAATATGCACTGAAACATTTCGTCGTAGTCGCTGCTCGAGCTTCCCAAGAAAAGAGGTGTTGACGACATTCCTCTTGATCCAAGGCGACACGATAAGAACACGGCGTGATGCTTGAGTCAGCGCCTCATCCAAAAGGCCGGGATGCTCAACGACTCCGATCCCACGGACCTCCGGCATGTCCACCGGAAGAGCCACTTCGTCGCGCTGGCCATCGGATAGAGACTCCGCCTGCTGCCGCGTCACTTCTTCCAGCGGGACACGTAAGCTCTCCAACTCATCCGAGAGCAACGGTCTTGGCTCAGCAGGCTCGGCCTTGATCCCAATCCTCGATGCGCCGCCTAAACTCAGCAAAGCCATCTCATGCTCTTGGCTGAGTTCGTCGTCCACAACGACAGCTAGCTGCACTTCCTCTCGCGACGCGTCCGCAAAGACCATCAACTTTGCCGACA
Source organism: Solwaraspora sp. WMMA2065 (assembly GCF_030345075.1). Lineage (NCBI taxonomy): Bacteria > Bacillati > Actinomycetota > Actinomycetes > Micromonosporales > Micromonosporaceae > Solwaraspora > Solwaraspora sp. WMMA2065. The sequence continues at coordinate 6,275,723 of NZ_CP128361.1, read as the reverse complement.
TAAAGCGCTTTGCGGGTCGCTGCCGAACCCCCTTGACAACCAGCACCTCGCGCTCCGCTAGCCCATCAGTCTGGAGAATCGAATTAATCTCCGCCGCGGTTATATCCGTCGTCGCCACTTTATGTGGCCGCAACTCCGGAAGGATGACGACATCATCTCGCTGGGCCTCACTTCGGGATATTGTCTGACCATCGTCATACGGCCGAATTCGCCAGAGTAGCCGGTCGAAAATCAACGGAAGCTCTACGTTCACAGGGCTCACCGACGCAAGTTCCCGGGCCGTAACCCGACCGCGACCAGTGAGCGCCAGCGTCTTTCGATTTAGGTGGTGACGGTAGGCGATGTTGTCAGACGACAATTGGCCGGCGATGGCGTCAGTGACAATAGCTTCCGGAAGGCCTAGGAGACCGGTGAGGTCTTCGACAGTTACAACGTCTGCAGCAAGAAATCGGAGGATAAATTCGTCTAGTGGCGGTAGCTTCTTCCTATCCTGGGCGAGCACATCCGCGCTGACTAGAGTGACAGGAATGGCCGCATCGACAATAGCGACCAGGTCCCAACCGGGACGACTTCCCTGGAACCGCAACGCCAACTGGTTGTCTGGACTGCTAGTTGCCTGCATCACGGATACCACACTCCTCTGGGTGCTCGCTGATATAATATAGGACATCACGCAGCGCACCCGGCTTACCTCGGCAAAATTCGGCGTCCCCGATGACGATCAGACCAAAACGGGCACGAGAGAGCGCAACGTTTATTCGCCGCCAGTAGTGCTCGCCGATGAATCCGAATTCCCCGCGTTCGTTGCTGCGCGTGACGGAGAAGATTGCAATATCGCACTCCCTCCCTTGCACCGCATCGACAGACAGAACTTCGACGATCAGATGCGTCGGACGCATGCCCGCGACTCGCCTTCGAAGGTCCTCCACCTGGCGCCCGTATGGCGCAATCACGAGAATATTGAGCCTATCTCCGCCCGGTTCGACCATGTGCAGATCGACCGCCCGATTCATCACCTCAAGCGCTGCGATCACCTGACTCGCCTCAGCCGGATTGGCGACGCTCGTATTTCCAAAGCTACGTATTGACTCGCGCCGCGCCTCACCTAGCGAACGCGTGTTAATCCAGAGCACCGGCTTGTTGAGCCAATCGTAGCCCTTCAGCAGGTGGCGGTTCGGCGAAACGAGCTCGCCCTGATAAAAGCAAGTTGAGACAAGGTTCCCAATTGCAGGCGTCATGCGGTACTGCTCGGTGAGCATGTGCCGGATTGGCGCTGCAGTCCGATCTGATAGGTACTGAAATAGCGTTGTCTTGATCAGCTCCTCGGTGAGTCCGAACTCGTCTATCAATCGAGGCTCCCGCAACAGGTCTTCGTCCATCGGCGGCAGTTGGTTGGTGTCTCCCACCAGGATCCACTGCCGAGCTCGAGCAAGTGGTACCAGAGCCTCGGTCGCAGTAGCTTTCGATGCCTCGTCGAAGATGCACAGATCAAAATCCAACTCACGCGCAGCAGGATGGCTGAGGAATCCAAGCGCCGTACCACCAACAACATTTGTGGTACGCAAATACGCGGTTACTAGCTTCATGTCGGTATCGATGCGTTGTAGCCACTCTCCCTGCAATCTGAGAAGGTTCATCAGATTATGTGCTGTGGGTGCATCACCAAGCAGCGCGCCGATAGCAGAGCGCGCCACGGAGGCATTAGGTCGGGCTGGAAGCGTAAGTGCTCCATCAAGGAGAACTTGGATATCCACCATCAGCTCGTCGGACTTCTCCTGCAGCCGCTCCAACCGCTCCCGAGCGTTAATCAGATCGCCAGCAGCGTTTCTCGTTGCACTAGTCTTATCACCGGTTATCGAAGACTCCAGACGAGCAACGACTTCCCGCACGTGACTCGCATCTGATTGAATCGCTGCCAACTCTTCCAACAGCAAGGCGGCTTCGAGATGACGGGAATTAAGCCCTTGAGCGGATGCGATCTGCTTTAAGTATGCGGCAGCCTTTGCCCGTATACCACGTGACCACTTCTTGATCCGACCGTCGATTAACAGATGTCGAACATCCCCGGAAACTCTAGGATCGTCCGGACGTCCAAGCCGTACGAGGCCCTCAACGCCAGCCGATTCCAAGCGCTCCAGCGCATTGTCGACTGCGATATGGGTTTGGCTGACTATTAGGATCCGGGCGTTCGGCTGTCGCCTAATCGTCTGCCGCACGATTTCAACGATGACCGTCGTTTTGCCGGTACCAGGCGGTCCTTGGATAAGCAAGAGATCCTGTGTCCCCAAAGCGTGCCGGACCACCTGCTGCTTGCTCTGATCAAGGTTACCGCGCGACCACTCCGTGACCTCGACTGGCGTTCCTGCCTGTAGAGAGATCGGATCCTGGATGATCTGCCCCAGTCGTGGGTTCGCTGTCTGGCCGGTACGGACGTTGACGAGTGCCTCCTGCTGCCGCTGCAGGGCGACCTTGCTCGGTCCTAGGTACGGCACCAGGACGCCGTTTCGGGGAACCCTATTTGTCTGCTTCCGGAACTGGATGCGTATGCCGTCATCTGTTTGCTCAATCACCTCGCCACGATCGACGGAATAGCCCTGAGGTGAGTGGGCCACCTCCCATTCCTCCCCCATCAGGGAAATCTCATGAGGTTCGGTCAGATGAAAAATGATTTTTCGGCCACGCTGAGTAATTCCCCTATAGACAATTGGCTTCCGGGCACCACGGGCAAGGACTTCGCGCGCTTCCAGCAGCCTGCGCCATTTTTCATACAGGTCACCAATCTTGTCCCCGTTCTCTGCCGAACTCTCGGCTGCAGCACGTTTATTTGACTGATCCTCGTCCAAGCGATCAAGCACAAAATCGATGCCTGCACTGGCCGCCGCCTCGCCCGGATCATCGAAACGGAGAGTCAGAAGTCGGCTGAAATCGACAGCTTTCTCTCGCCATCGCCGTAGCCACTCCTCGTCTCTGACACTAGCACTCACGATCCGCGCCCGGTCGTCATACTCGTGGTCCTGCACAACGCGCAGCATCATGGACTTGCCGGCAAGAACGATCACATCGCGGTCGACTTGCCGACTTCTTGCGTCGTATCCATAATCGATGTGCAATACATCACCCAAATCGTTGAGGACATCAGCCTCAGCCCGCCTTTGGTCAACCTTCTCCTTTTCAACGCGCAGGATCGCACCAGCGGCGGCACGGGTCATCCCAAGCCAAAGAACGTTATTCTTACGAGAGGTCCGTTGCCGGAAAATTTGGTAAGCATCCGTCAGCTTCTGGTTCAGCACTGCAGCATTTTTGAAGCGATCACTTGGATCGAGGGCGACACAATTCCACAGGACATCACGAATCTCGTTTGGCACGACTACGAGACTATTTAGCGCCGGCTCAAGGTCTGCGTAACTTGCGACCTCACGCGACGCAAGCACCTTGACCGCAAGTACCCCGAATGCAAATATGTCGCGCACATAAGGAACCGAATCATCCATTTCGGGAGGTGCGTACAAGCCAGACCGGAAGCCGGAAACAGTCCGGTCCGGATCCGTCATTTTTGAACGAATCTTTGCAATTCCAAAGTCCGCAAGCTTTACCTCACCTTCGGGATCAAGCAGCACATTTCCTGGCTTGACATCCCGATGCTCAATTTCCTTTGCGTGTGCAAAACTCAACGCATTTGCGAGCGGAAGGCCAATCTTGTCAAAGTACTCTTGCCACTCGTAAACGCGTCCTGCGTCAAGTTCGTCCTTCAGACTACGGTCGATCCACTCCAGGGCCATAAAGTACTTGCCGAGCTCTGCGCTCCATCCGGAGTCTAGCAAGCGGACGATGTTTTTGTGCTGCAGCTTTCCGAGTGTCTCCGTCTCCCGCTGCAAGAAAATCTCGATGACGCCGTCACCCGTAGGCGAGTTAAGCATCTTGACCGCGACGAACCCGCCACTTGCACTGTCGAACGCCTTCCGCACCTCTGACAAGCCACCCCGTTTTGGCGACTCGTCGGTCAGTACAAATCTACCATTAACCAGCGTTGGGGGCATTTGGCACTCCTCGGTTTGGCCGCAGGATATAATTCCCGCATAGCCGGACTGTTCTTGGATTGTCGGAGAGGCTTGTCAGACTAACCACAACCAACAAGGCACCAGAAACCGGATCTTTGCAGAGAGAGCGCACTCCCGTCTGGAGTGGGCACCGCATTCTTTCCACTCTACTGCAAAGTAGTATTTGCATCAGGAACTCTTGACTCCGACTTCTGCAAAGGTAGCGCATTCACTGCAGCGCGACTCGTGAGCGCGTCGGCGATGGCGGCGAACTCGCGTAGGGCGGCTTGTAGGTCTTCGACGATCTCCTGGGCGATGACCTCGGGTGGCAGCAGTGCGTCGGCGTCCTCCAGCGAGGCGTCCTTCAGCCAGGTGATGTCCAGGTTGACTTTGTCCCGGCTCAGCAACTCGTCGTAGTCGTACGCTCGGAACCGCTCGCTCTCCACCCGCTCGGCCCGATCCTTGCCCGGCAGGTAGCAGTCCCTGACGAACTCCTCCAGATGCTCCCGCCGCAGCGGGTTCTGCTTAAGGGTGAAGTGCTGGTTGGTGCGGAAGTCGTACACCCAGTGCTTGCTGGTCCACGGCTCCTCCCGGGCGCGCTTGCGCTCGAAGAACAGCACGTTGGCCTTGACCCCACCGGCGTAGAAGATGCCGGTCGGCAGCCGCAGCATGGTGTGCAGGTCGTACTGCTTGAGCAGCCGCCGCCGGATCGTCTCCCCCGCCCCGCCCTCGAAGAGCACGTTGTCGGGCAGCACCACCGCGGCCCGCCCGTCGATCTCCAGCATCGAAGCGATGTGCTGCACGAAGTTGAGCTGCTTGTTCGACGTCGTCGCCCAGAAGTCGGCGCGCTCGATCTCCCGCTCCTCGCGGCTGGCCCGCCCGTCCTCACCGATCATGCGGATCGACGAGCTACGCCCGAACGGCGGGTTGGCCAGCACCAGGCTGACCTTGCTCGACGGCTCCCGCCCGAGCGAGTCGCGGACGTCGATCAGCGACGGGCCGCTCGCCGTACCAATGCCGTGCAGCAGCATGTTCATGGCGGCGAGCCGCGCGGTGCCGTCGACCAGCTCGGTGCCGGTGATCCCACCGTTGGCCAGGTGCCGGGCCTGGTCGCGGGTCAGGCTGTCGCCGTGGTGCCGCTGGATATGGTCGTACGCCGACAGCAGGAACCCACCCGTGCCGCACGCCGGGTCGGTGATCGTGTCGCCCGGGGTCGGCTGCACGCAGTCGACGATCGCCTCGATCAGCGCACGCGGCGTGAAGTACTGCCCGGCACCCGACTTGGCATCCTCCGCGCCCTTGGCCAGCAGTTCCTCGTACGCGTCGCCCTTGACGTCGACGCCGGCCTGCGACCACTGCTCCTTGTCGATCAGGTCGACGATCAGCTTCTTGAGCTTCGCAGGGTCCTGGATCTTGTTCTGCGCCTTGCGGAAGATCGTGCCGAGCGTGCCGGACTCCTGCCCGAGGCCGCTGAGGATGTTGCGGTACTGCACTTCTAGCCGGACACCGTCGCTGTCGAGCAACGTCTGCCAGCTCAGGTCCGCCGGCACGATCTGCTCCGGCTTGAGCGGCCGGTTGGCCCGTTCGTGGGCCATCTTCAAGAACAGCAGGTACGTCAGCTGCTCCACGTAGTCGATCGTGGAAACCCCGTCGTCGCGCAGCACGTCGCAGTAGTTCCACAGCTTCTGCACCAGCCGGCGCGAATCCACGTTGCTCACAGCGGCAACTCTCCCTGCTGAAAATCGGTCCCAATCGCCCTGGTCGCGGGCGCAGCCAGCTCCTTGGCCGTACGCCGCCCTCGCTGCTTCGGCACCACCACCCGTTGCGCCCGAATGCGTGCCAGCAACTCCGACGCCGGCTCATCCGCCGGTTCCTGCTCCACCAACCGCCCCGCAAATGCCTCCACCAGCAACGCCTCACGAAGCCGCCCCGCCCGCCGATCGGCGTGGGCTATTGACTGCTCTACCTCTCCGAGGCTCACATCCAGTTCGGCGGAACGCGAAATGGCGCTACGCTGATACTCCAAATCAGGGACAGGGATGGTGATGATTCGCAGCTTCTCTTGAGGAAGGTGCTTGATAGTAGTTCCCGTAAGGAGCTTGTTGATCCGGCCGTTCCGGACGGACTCCTCAAGCATCAACGCTACCCAGTCCACCAGAACTCGCTCAGTGACTCGAACGCGGTGCAGAGCCTTTTGGTAGGCCATCTCTCGTGAGTCTCGCCAAACGGCACAGCGTCCCGGCTCACCACCCTCGCAGACCAGCAGGTCGCCTGCCTGCAACGCGAACCTGGTCCGCTCGCGGCTCCCCAGCGGCACGCGCTCGACGTTGGTGAGGTCCACAGAACCCCAGCGAACATTGATGTTCCGAAGGTACGGCGACAGCTCGCCAGTAGAACGCTTCGCGTCGAGCATCTTTCCCAGGCTCGTATCAGCCAATTCCCCTAGAGGAAGCTGAACGGCACCCGCAAGGAGCGCCTCCTCGCGAAGCGCCATCAACCGTGACCTACGCAATGGCAGCCGACGTGCCGCTGCTCGCTGCAAGTATCCTTTCCCCGCTTCCAACCGTGAAAGTTCCTTCTCGACGGCCGCGACGATGCGGCGCTGCTCAGCGAGTGGCGGAACCGGTAGTACCACGCTTCTCAGCTTGCCCACACTTAGTGTGTACAGCCCGCTGGTGGAACCCGCGACTGATCGAACGTAAGCCGAAACAGTCGGAGAGTTCCACGCATACTCAAGATACTCAGGCAGTACAGCCGGAGACGGACGGACGCAGATCAGATGATTCTGGTGGACGCAGTCGATGATACTTCCGTCCCAGAGCGCGGCTCGGCCAATCTGATCCGGGCTCCCGTTGCCCTCGACAACAAGCAAGTCCCCTCGCTGCAGCCTATAGCGGTCGAGCTCACCTTCGAAGAGTTCAACCTCGTGGATCTCGGACAGGTTGAGCTGCCCCCTGAGCACGTTGGCGACACGGAGAAATGGGTACTTGTTTTCGACCGGACGCCGTTTTGCTTGCTTTTGGATGCCACCCCTGATGTCAGCGACCTCGCCAAGGGTCGCCCATTCCCAGCCGGGGGGTAGGTCGCTCATGCGGTGAGTTCCTGGTTGAGTTCGGTGATGAGGGGTTCGGCCTGGGCACCGAAGGTCTGGACGTACCCGTCGATGCCGCCGCGTTCGGTGAACGGGGCGCCGTCCAGGTCGTCGGGGGTGACGGCAACGCTTGCCGCTATCACGTTCTTGATCCTTTCCAGCCACCAGACTTGCTCGGGGGTGAAGGCTGCGCCGGCCTGCTCCTGGCGCAGCAGCCAACCTTGGAAGCGTTCTTCGACGACCGACCGGTACGGGCGCAGCTCCTGGTCGAGGCCGAGCTCGTAGCGCACGAGGGTGATCAGGTCGGTGACGCCCCGGTCGCCGGGGGCTTCGGCGGTGCGGCCGAGCAGCACGTACGCCTCCCACAGCCGGTCCGGCGTCCACGCCTGCGGTGGTCGGGAGATCCGCGCGGCCAGCTCTTTGAGCTGGTCGAAGTCGACCCGGCCTTTGCCGTCGAAGAAGACCTGCAGCGCGGTGATCTCGTCGCGGTGTTCTTCGAGGTAGGCGTGCCAGCTGCGGACGACCTTCTGCGCCCGTTCGGCGGCCGGCACCCCGGCGGCGGACAGCAGCGTGTCCCGGTTGACCTCGTCGATGGTGATGTCGTGGGCGCGGCGGATCTCCAGGATGCGGTGCCGCAGCTCCGGTGCGGCGGCCAGCGGCCGGAGCGCTTCGGCGAGCAGGTCGCGTACCGCGTCGGGGCCGGCCTCGTGCGCGGGAATCAGCGATTCGGGGGCGACGGCGTCGGTGAGTCGGCGGGCGATTGCGGCCAGGGGTTGGCCGTCGGCGAGGTCGGTCAGCTCGGCGCGTTCGTCGTCGGTGAGTTGGCGGTCTAGCCGGGCCAGTCGGGCGGCCAGGGTGGCGACCTCGTCCTGGTCGGCGGTGAGGGTGCCGGCTTTGCCGAGGAGTTCGCGCAGTGAGATCTGTGCTTCGGTGCGCCGGTGCAGCGGCACCGCCTCGTCCAACTCCTGCTCGGTGACGCCGACCGCGTCGACGATGACGAACCGGTCCTTGACCTGGGCGTCCGGGGTGACGGCCTGGAAGTCGGCGGCGTCGATGGTGCGGGCGCCCCGGCCTTTCATCTGCTCGAAGTAGGTCGCCGTGCGGACCGGGCGCAGGAACAGCAGGCATTCCAGCGGCCGGACGTCGGTGCCGGTGGCGATCATGTCGACGGTGACGGCGATCCGCAGCTCCGGGCTGTTGCGCAGCGCCTGGATCAGCTCGTCGGGGTTGTCGCCGGTGCGCCGCGACGCGTACGTGATCTTGGTGGCGAAGTCGTTGCCGCGGCCGAAGACGTCGCGGACCATGGTGACGATCTCTTCGGCGTGGTTGTCGTCCCGAGCGAAGATCAACGTCTTGGGTACGGTCGTGCGGCCGGGGAAGATCTCGGTGAAGAGTCGGTCCCGGAAGGTCTCCAGCACCAGTTTCAGCTGGCCACGGGAGATCACCGTGCGGCCGACGTCCTTACCGACGTAGCTGAAGTCCTCCTCCAGCTCCTGGTAGCGCTCGGCGCGGGTGCGCCGGTCGCGCAGCGGCACCACCGTCTTCGCCTCGATGGTCGAGCCGGCGTCGGTGATCTCGGTGCGGATCCGGTAGACGTCGAAGCCGACGTTGACCCCGTCGGCGACCGCCTGCTCGTAGGTGTACTCCGAGACCAGATTTTGTCGGAAGAAGCCGAGGGTCTGCTTCACCGGCGTGGCGGTCAGCCCGACCATGAAGGCGTCGAAGTACTCGAGCACCGCCCGCCACTTGCCGTAGATCGACCGGTGGCATTCGTCCACAATGATGAGATCAAACGCTTCCGGTGGGATAGCCGGGTTGTAGGCGACCTGCGCCGGTTCATCCAGGTCATAGCTGTCGTACGCCTGGTCGTCGACGTCGACGTCCGGCAGCTCCCGCCCGGCCAACGCGCCGTAGAGCCGCTGGATCGTGGAGATCACCACCGCCGACGAGCCGAGCATGCCGGCCCCGGCCAGCCGGTCCACGTTGAACAACTCGGTGAACTTGCGCCCGTCCCCCGGCGTGGCGTAGCCGGCGTACTCGCGCAGCGTCTGCCGGCCCAGGTTGTTGCGGTCGACCAGGAACAGAATGCGGACTGCCTTGGCGTGGTGCAGCAGCCGGTAGCTGCTGGTCACCGCCATGAACGTCTTCCCCGCACCGGTCGCCATCTGGATCAGCGACCTAGGCTTGTCTGCGGCCAGCGCGCCTTCGAGGCCGCGTACCGCGTCGATCTGGGCTTGGCGCAGCCCCTCCTCCGCAAGCGGCGGAAGTTGCCGCAGCCGGGCCCGCAGCGTCGGGGCCGCCGGGTCGTCGTCGGCCTCGCGCATCCAGCGCGCGAGCGTCTCCGGCTGGTGAAAGGCGAAAACCTCCCGGGTACGCGGCTGCGGGTCCAGCCCGTTGACGAACGCCGTCTCGGTGCCGGTGGCGACGTAGCCGAACGGCAGCGGCGCGTCCCGCCGCCAGGCGGAGATTCGCTGCTCGCGGGTCAGCCCGCGCAGGTAGCGGTCCAGCTGCGCCTCCACCCCACGCGGCGCGGTGCCTTCCCGCTTGGCTTCGATCACCCCGACCAGTTTCTGCTGTACGTAGAGCAGGTAGTCGGCCCGGCCGGTGGCCAGGGTGACCTCCCGTACGGCGACACCGGCGACCCCGGTCCCCGCGTACAGATTGATCTGGGTTTCGTCCTGGACCTGCCAGCCGGCGGCGATGAGCTGCCGGTCGATCTCGACCCGGGTCTGCACCTCGTTGAGCGGCTCGGCCGACGCGCGCCGGGCGCGGCTGATGAACGCCTCGCGTTTCGCCGCCGACACCTTCGCCGGCGCACGGGCGGCGAACTCCGCACTGGCCACCGTCATCTGCGGCTCCAGGTCCGCGACCAGCTCGGCGGCGACCGTACGGCGGGCCGCCGACTCGGTGACTGCCCGGTCGGCAGCGGCTTCCGCCGCAGCCTGCGCCGCCGCCACCGACGGCTGTCCGTCGAGCAGAAGTTTCGCCTCGGCCAGCTCCTGGCGGTAGCGGTCCAGCTCGGCCTGCAGGCCGACGACGATGTGCTGTGGCACCTGCTGCGGTGGCGGGCTGGGCGGCACGAAACCGATCGGGCGGCGGTCGTCGGTCAACGCCCGGTGGAACCACACCCCCAGCTCGAAGCAGTCGCGCAGCAGCTCCAGCGCGGTCCGTACCTGGTCGAGGTGGTCGTGCACGGCCTGGTTGCCGACCTTGCGCAGCCGGGTGAACGCCTCGTTGATCTTCGGCGTGAGTACGCCGTTGGCGTTGAGTGCCTGCACCTGGTCGACGAACCTGTCACTGCTGGCCTTGGTGCCGGTGCGATTCACCAGCTCACGGGCGAGAGTGTCGCCGAACGCCCGCGCCTTGAACATCGACGACTGGGCGTCCACGTAGATCAACGACTCGGCGCCGACGCCGTACCAGACCAGCAATCCATGATCCACAAGGAACCCGAAGTTGGCGGACTGGTTGGCGAGACGCCGGATTCGTTGATGATCCACAACTCTCCACAGGGGTACGACCGATGTAGAACGCCAGAGCCTATCCATGCTCGGGCCGACACGGCATCGGCCGGAAAGTATCTGTTCGATACCGATCGGGCAGGCTCCGCCGGTCCGTCAAGGTGGTTGCGGGACTGACCCCGGGCAGCAGCCGGCAGCGACCCGGTGAATGATGGCCGGGTGAGCGAGTACCAGTACTACGACTTCCGTGCCATCGACCGGCCACTCGACGAGCAGCAGATGGCTGAGCTCCGTACGCTGTCCACCCGGGCGGAGATCACCCGTACCAGCTTCACCAACGTGTACCACTTCGGCAGCTTCGGCGGCGATCCGCTCGCCATGGTCGAGGAGTACTTCGACGCGCACCTCTACATCACCAACTGGGGCACCCGGCAGCTGGTGCTGCGGCTGCCGCTGCGGCTGCTCGACCTGGAGACCGCCCAGCAGTACTGCTGGGCCGAGCCGGCCGAGGCGTACCAGTCGGGCGACAACCTCATCCTGAACTTCTTCAGCGAGGACCCCGACGGCGTCGAGGACTTCGACCGCGACGGTGAGGGCTGGCTCGCCAGCATCGTCGGCGTCCGCGACCAGCTCGCGGCCGGCGACTACCGTGCCCTCTACCTGGCCTGGCTGTTCCTCATCCAGGACGGGGAGTTCGGCGACGAGGCGACCGAACCGGCGGTGCCGGCCGGGCTCGGTGACCTGACCGGCGCGCTGCACGAGTTCGCCGAGTTCCTGCGGATCGACCCCGACCTGATCGCCGCCGCGGCGCAGGGCAGTGCCCCGGAGGCCGCGGGCGCCGCCGCTGACCCGGCCCGGCTGGCCGACTGGATCGCTCAGCTGCCCTCCGCCGACAAGGACACCGCGCTGCTCGGCCTGCTGCAGGGCGACGGGCTGGCCGTCACCGCCGAACTACGGCAGCGGTTCCGGGCCGACACCGGCACGGCGGCGGCAGACCCTGCCGGCAGCAAACCGCGCACCATCGGCGAGTTGCTCGACGTGGCGGAGACGATCCGGGAGCAGAGCGAGTAGTTCGACCGGGTGTAGTCCCAACGGCCGACCACGACTGGGCCGATGACCCACCGCCGCTGCGGCGGGCGGTCGGGCTCGCCGGCCCGGTCGGCCGCTCCACAGTGGCGATTGCGGCGGCTAGCGTGCAGCGGGTGAAGTGGCCTACCCCCGCAACCCTGCGCCACCGCGTCCTGCTACCCGTACTCGGCGTAGCGCTACTACTCAGCGCAAACGTGCCACCACTGTACGGTTTTACCAGTGACTGGCTGCACGAGCGCAAGCTCAACAGCGTCGAGTACCAGCGGGAACACGGCTACTGGCAGGTCCTCGAACTCCCCGAGGACCAGCGGGTCAACGCGATCCACGCCGCGCTGCTGCCCACCGGCAAGGTGCTGCTGATCGCCGGCTCAGGCAACGACCGGGAGCAGTTCGACGCCGGCACGTTCAAGACCCTGCTGTTCGACCCGGCGACCGAACAGACCGAACTCGTACCGACCCCGGAGGATCTGTTCTGCTCCGGGCACTCGTTCCTGGCCGACGGCAACCTGCTCGTCGCGGGCGGCACCCAGCGGTACGAGGTCCTCGAACCCGACATCGACCGGGCCGGCGGCACCATGCTGGTCAAGAACGAGTCCCCGGACGGCGGACCGCGCGGCTTCGTCAAGGGCACCGAGTTCGTCGCCCCGGACGGGCGGCGCTACTCCGCCGGGCACGACTTCGTCGTACCGCCGGCCACCAAGACCGACGAACCGGGCGACCGGGTCGTCGTCACCGCCAGCGAGACGGAGGTCTGGGTCGACGCCGCCGGCTTCGGCGACGAGTACGTCGTCGACCGGCAGACCCAGTACCGGGTCAACGGCCTGGTCGGCGACGAGGTGCAGGACATCTACGGCCTCGCCGAGGCAATCACCATGGACAAGCAGGACTACCAGGGACTCGACGCCGCGTTCGAGTTCAACCCGTGGACCGAACGGTACGAGCGGGTCGACGACATGCACGTCAAACGCTGGTACCCGACGCTGACCACGCTGCCCGACGGGCAGGTGCTCACCGTGGCCGGGCTCGACGGCAGCGGCCAGGTCCTCGACGGCACGCAGCACGAAACCTACGACCCGCAGACCAGGAGCTGGACCCTGCGACCCGACCTGGAACGGTACTTCCCGACGTACCCCAGTCTGTTCCAGACCGCAACGCCCGACCTGCTGTTCTACACCGGATCGAACGCCGGCTACGGACCCGACGACCAGGGCCGCGAACCCGGCCTGTGGGACCTGAGCGACAACACGTTCACCGAGGTCGACGGGCTACGCGACACCGACCAACTGGAAACCAGCATGAGCGCCTGGGCCGGCCCGGTGCAGGAGCAGCGGATCATGGTCGTCGGCGGCGGCGGGGTCGGCGAGTCGGCCCTGTCCAGCGACCGAATCGACCTCATCGACCTGACCTCGGACAACCCCCGGTTCACCCCCGGTCCGGACCTGCCGGACGGGACCCGCTACCCCAACCTGGTGCAGCTGCCCGACGACACCGTGCTGATCACCAACGGCGCCAGCGACTACCGGGGTCGCGGCCTCAGCGACAACCACACCGCCCGGATCTTCCACCCGGACAGCAACACTCTGACGGTTGCCGCCGACCCCCATGTCGGTCGTAACTACCACTCGGCGGCGTTGCTGCTGCCCGACGGCCGGGTGCTCACCGTCGGCTCCGACCCGCTGTTCCGCGACGCCAAGAACAGCATCAGCGGTGAGTTCGAGCAGCGGCTGGAGCTGTACTCCCCGCCGTACCTGTTCAGCGGTGTGCGTCCGGTCCTCGGCAGCGTGCCGGAGCGGATCGAACGTGGCGGCAGCGTCACAGTGATCAGCCCGCACGCCGACCGGATCGACCGGGTGCGGCTGATCCGGCCGGGTGCCGCCACCCACATGCTCAACAACGAGCAGCGGTCGGTGGCGGTAGACTTCACCCCTGCCAGCACGGGACGACTGGAGCTGAGCCTGCCGGAAGAGGCGACGATCCTGCCGTCCGGGCCGTACCTGCTGTTCGCCATCGACACCGACGGGGTGCCGTCGGTCGGCGTACCGGTGATGGTGCGCTGAGCGGGCGGTCACTCACCCCGCCTTGCCGAGCAGTTCGAGGGCGTACTCGGGCCACCACCCGCCGGCGGGCGGCTCACCCGGCCGGCAGTCGCCGTCGGACTCGCCCGGACGTTTGATCCACAGCAGGGCGTCGACCCGGTCCAGTCCGGTCGTCGTAGTCGGTGATTCCCCCAGTGACCGGCCGGGCGGGTTGCACCAGGACGGACCACCGTCGACGGTGGCACCGTCGACCGGCCCGGCGCCGTTGCGGCTGGTGTCGACGACGAACCTGGTACGCCCGTCGAGTTCGTCGGACAGCCGCCGGCCGTAGTCGACGTTCTCCTGCGTACCGATGAAGTTGGAGACGTTGAGCGCGAAGCCGTCGGCTTGCCCGATCCCGGCCCGGCGCAGCGCGTCGGCCAACCTCGGCAGGTCGGCGACCCAGCGGGCGTGGCCGGCGTCGAGATACACCTGGGCGCTGCCGGTCTGCTTGAGCACGGCGACCGCATCGGCGAGCAACGCGAACCGTTCGTCGGCGGAGCCCGCGCCGCAGCTGTCCAGGCTGTGCGCCACAGCGTCCGGTTCGACGATCACCGTGACCGGACGACCGGCGATTCCGGCCGCGAACTCCCGGACCCAGGCCCGGTAGTCGTCGCCGTCGACCGCACCGCCGCCGCTGAAGCTGCCGCAGTCCCGGTCCGGGATGTGGTACGCCACCAGCACCGGCATGCCGCCGGCAGCGTCGGCCCGGGTCAGCACGGTGTCGACGCCGGCGCGTACCGCGGTGGTGCTGCTGGTGACCCAGACCGCTGTCGGCTGCTCACTGATCCGTCGGAGCCGGTCGGCGTCACCGGTGCGGCCGGCCGCCACCCAGGCGGTGACCTGGTCGGCGGCGGCTCCGGTCGGGTCGACGAACAGCTCCGCTCCGGCGAGCGGCACCGCGACCGGCGGGCCGCTGGCGCCAGTGGTGCGGGCATCGGTGATCTGGTCGCCGAGATCACCGGCCGGCTCCGTCGGGGCTGTGCCGCAACCAGCCAGCAACGCCAGGAGCGAGCCGACGGAAAGCGCGGACGTCGACCGGCGGACCATCGACCACAGCACCGTTCGTCCTCCGTCAGTGGCGTAAAGCACGGCCGAGACTAGCTCAACTGGCTGATTCGGGCAGACTTCCCCGGTGCCATAGGATCGACGAAACCGTCGGTCGGGGCGTGCGGCCGGTGGGCACGACTGCGGGGCGGCTTGCTGCTTGTGGCGGAACCATTCGACATCCCGGTGTACGGCCGGTCCTGGGCTCGACTCGAATCCTATAGCCGGCTCGCTGGTTCGCTGACCGATCCGCCGGAGGGCGTGCCGTACCGGGTCCGCTACCGCAGCATGCATGGAGCGCACGGTAGCCGGCAGATCGTCACCGCGGTACTGATCGCGCTGGCGAACATCTGCTTCGAGGTGTTCTTCTTCGTCTGGCTGCTGCAGCCGGGGCACTTCGCCGACACCAATCCCGGTCCGGTGGCCGAGGCTGCCCGGCTCGCCAATGTCTTCGTCATCTGCTCCATTGCCGTCGTCGAGGCGTTACGGCTGGTCAACGTACTGTCGCTGTCGCTGGCCTCGGTGATCGCGCGGGATCCGGTGCCGGTGGTCCCGCCCCGAGGGCTGCGGGTCGCCTTTCTCACCACGATCGTGCCGAGCAAGGAACCGGTCGCGGTGGTCCGCGACACGCTGCGAGCGGCGAAGCGGATCCGGCACCGGGGCGTCTTCGACATCTGGCTGCTCGACGAAGGCGACGACGCCGAGGTGAAGGCGATGTGCGACCAGCTCGGCGTGCGACATTTCACCCGCAACGGCATCGAGCGGTACAACCAGCGGCGCGGACCGTTCCGGGCGAAGACCAAGCACGGCAACTACAACGCCTGGGTCGACGCGCACGGCGACGGCTACGACGTCTTCCTCTCCGTCGACCCCGATCACGTGCCGCTGGCCAACTTCGCCGAACGGATCCTCGGCTACTTCCGCGACCCGGACGTGGCGTACGTCGTCGGCCCGCAGTGCTACAAGAACGGCGAGGCGTTCGTCACCCGGGCCGCCGAGTCGCAGCAGTTCCCGTTCCACAGCGTGATCCAGCGAGCCGCCAACGCGTACGGCACGTCGATGCTGGTCGGCACCAACAACGCGGTACGGATCAGCGCGTTGCGCAGCATCGGCGGGTTGGCCGACTCGATCACCGAGGACATGGCGACCGGGCTGGCCGTGCACACCACCCGCAACCCGTCGACCGGCCGTCGGTGGAAGTCGGTGTACACCCCGGACGTGCTCTCCGCCGGCGACGGCCCGGCCAGCTGGAGCGACTACTTCTCCCAGCAGCGGCGCTGGTCGCGGGGCACCTTCCAACTGCTGTTCGGCCGCTACTGGCTGCGCTTCCCCCGGCTGTCCGCCGGTGGGATGCTGCACTACACCCTGATCACCACCTTCTATCCGTCGATGGCCGTCGCCTGGCTGCTCGGCATCGTCAACGCGGTGCTGTTCCTGGCTCTCGGCGTCAGCGGCATGACGATCTCACCGCAGATCTGGTTCGCCCTCTACACCGACGCCACCGCCTTCTCGCTCTGGCTCTACCTGCACAACCGGCGGTACAACGTCAGCCCGTACGAGGCACCCGGTTCCCGCGGGCTCAAGGGCATGCTGATGTCGATCATCTCGGCACCGATCTACGCCGGGCAGTTCGTCAGTACGCTGCTGCGTCGGCCGGCCCGGTTCGTGGTCACCCCGAAGGGGGCGCACAGCAGCAGCGACGGCTTGTACACGTTCCGGGCGCACCTGGGCTGGTTGGCGGTGCTCGCCGCGGCGGTCGGGGTCGCCGTTGCCCGCGACTACGCCAGCCTGCCGTCGCTGCTCTGGCCCGGCGTGGCGCTGCTGATCTGTCTGCTACCGGTCGCGCTGTGGCGACGGGACCTCCGCCGGCGTTCCCACCCGGTGCCCACGGGTGACAGCGGTAGCGACGGCGGACCACCGACGATCGAGGAGGTACGTGGTCCGGACCGGGCCGGGGACATCACCATGGAGATCCCACGAGCGCTGCTGGCGGCGCATCTGGCCAGCCGGTCGGTCGACGACCAGCCCGACGACGTCTCCGCCACGATGATCCTGCCCCGGATCGAGGTACCCCGGCAGGCCGGTCCGCCCGCCGTCGAGCAGACCAGGCCGCACGCCGTCGAGCAGACCAGGCCGCACGACCGGTCGCCTCGGGACAACGACATGGGGAGCCGGTGAGCCGACGGACCGGGACGAACACCCGCAATCGACGAATGGTGAACATACACCCTGCTACTGATGACTCACGGGCAGTTGCCGGACAAGGCTGGCCGGGTGATGACACCCCGCTTGTTGCTAGCCGCCGCACTCGCGGCCGCGCTCTCCAGTCCGACATGGAGTCCACAGCTGATGGCGCAGGCCGGCACACCGGCGACCGCCACCGGTGCGACCACCGTCAGCGCCGCAGCGACCGCGATCGAGCCACAGTCGACCAGTCGCCCGGACCTCAGCATGACCAACCGGATCCGCGGCGGCGTCGACGGACTGCCCGACTGGTCGCGGGTGGGCTACCAGGGCGGACACCCGCTTCCCGGCGAGCACCTGATCACCGCCGACGCGGCCTGCCGCCTCGACCCGAGTCGCCTGGCCGGCGAGTTCGGCGTGGTCGCCGACGACGGCCTCGACGACACTGCCGGCCTGCAGGCCGCCATCGACCACGTCCGCGCCGCCTGCTCGCCGTCGGCCAACTTCCACAAGCTGTCACTGATCAACCTGCCGGCCGGCCGGATAGACGTGTCCCGGCAGATCTACGTCGACGCGAACTTCCTGATACTTCGTGGCCAGGGTTCCGGTGCCGGCGGCACCCAGGTGGTGTTCCGGCCGGACACCGACACCCGCTACGACACCCTCAGCACCGACGGTAGCCGTTGGGATCCGAACGGGATGAGCTACGGCAGCGGCAACGACATCGGCAAGGGCGGCTGGATCTGGCCGGGCAGGGCACTGTTCAAGGTGCAGACCCGCGAGGTAGCGAGCCGCTACCAGAACGAGTGGCAGTCGGCACCGACCAACCGTAAGGACCTGTTCGAGGGCTCCGTCAACCAGCACTGGGTCTCCGGGCAGAAGCTCGCCGACCGCAGCGACGACCCGGGCTTCTCCGCCCGCTCCGGGCAGAGCGTCATCCACCTGGCCAGCAACACCAACATGTCGAAGTTCTCCCCCGGCGGCTACATCTGGGTCGGCGCAGCCAACAGCGTCAACTTCTACGAACAGCAGGGCGTCACCTACGCCGAACACGCCAGCATGATGGAGAACCTCCATATGCGACAGCAGATGTTCCGGGTGACCCGGGTGGACTCGTCAGCCAAGACGATCACCCTGGACCGACCACTGGAGTACGACCTACCGGTCGACTCGATCTCCGACGGCTCACCGCCGTTGCCGGCCGGGACGACGTTCGCCAGCAAGGTCACCCCGCTGACCGCGGTCGAGGGCGTCGGACTGGAGAACTTCGCCTTCACCCAGGAGATGACCGGGCTGCCCAAGCTCGGCGGCGGCACCTACGCCCTCGACCCGGCCGACGCGGTGCACAACTACGGCAACCTCGCCCCCGAGTACGCCATGAACGGGGTGCTGTTCAAATGGGCGGCCAACAGTTGGGTCCGTGGCCTCACCGGCACGATGACCGGATCCCACCCCATCGTCACCGAGGTCGCCCGCAACCTGCAGATCGAGGACAACACGTTCGACGGGGCCTGGAACAAGGGCAAGGGCGGCAACGGCTACCTGCGCGGCAGCCGCGTCTGGAACTCGCTGTACGCGTACAACACCAGCCGCAACCTGCGGCACTTCACCTTCCAGTGGTCGGCCAGCGGCAATGTGGCGTTCCGCAACGACTTCGACTCCGATCTGAACCTGCACGGCGGCTGGGAACGGTACAACCTGTTCGAGGACAACACCGTGCGGGTGCCGTACGAGCACAGTTCGGGCAGCTGTACCGCCAACTGCGGGGGCGAGGGCGGCCAGGTCGACGAGGGCACCTGGTATCCGATCTGGTGGGCGGCTGGGCCCAAGGCGATCAAATGGTCCGGGTCGGCCGGACCGCAGAACGTCTTTTATCACAACGAACTGTCCAAGCAACTCACGCCCGGCGGTCCGTACACAACCTACGAGCCGTACTCGGTCACCGGCACCACCAACCCGTCCGAAACGGTTTACCACTTCGGCTCCGACCCGACCCACCCGCGCCAGTTCCGCCACCTCAGCGCAGCCGGGTCGGTGATCCCCGACTGGTCAGGCCGGGAAACCCTCGACTACACAGGCGGTAAAGGTGTAGTCGCCGTGACCGGGCACCGCCAACCGTCGCTGTTCCTGATCAATGTCGGGCAGCTCGACCCACGCTTCGAGGAGGTCCGCCAGGCGGCCACCTGGAACATGCAGGGCGCTGGCACGTCCGGCGGCTGGAGCGGCCAGGACGGCGAGTACGAGGACAAGTACGCCAACGGAGTCCTGCCGCTGGCCGTGACCGGCGGTGCCACGGTGATCGCCCTGCAGGAGGCCGGTGCACCACCGCCCAGTGCCGGGCCGCCGACCGACCACCAGCAGGCCGACTTCCAGCGGGCCAACGGGACGTTCCCACCGGTGCGGGAGTATCGCCACGGCGGGACCGCCCGCCGCCCCCAGGGCTACCTCTACTGGCTGCACACGGACACCTCGGCGAACGGGCCGGGCCGGGTCAACCTGGCCATCGCCACCCGCAGCCAGGTGCCAGCGGACGGGATTTTCGTGGTCGCCTCGCCGATGGGCGGCCGACCGGCGCTGGGGGTCAACGTGGGCGGCACGGTCTTCTTCACCGTGCACGGCTTCTCCGGCAACGGGAACGACATGCCTGGCCTGCTAGGCGCGATCCGACAACGGATGCTCACCGCTGGGCCGGGCAACCAGTCACTGGACTGGGTCGCGATGGGCGACTTCAACCGCGATCCGGACAGTCTGGCCAACGCCCTGCCCGCCGGACAGTTCCGGGTGCACGCTCCGCCTTCACCGACCCACCCGACCGCGGATCCACAGCGGTACCTCGACTATGCGGTCGTACCGGACGCCGGCAACATACCCCGGATCACCGGTTCCGAGACCTTGTCGCAGGTCCTGTTGTCGGATCATCTGCCGGCCCGGTTCCGGCTGGTCCTGGAAGCCGCAGCCGACCCGCCGGAGCTGGTGGAGCAACCAACCCCACCAGGAAACGCGGTGCTGCGCAACGCCGGCACCACCAACGTCGCCGACATCGACCCCTTCCGCATCGGCAACGGCATCCTCGACATACCGTTCCATTCGGGTTTCCAGCAGCCGTGGTGGTTGGACGAAAGCGCGGAGTTCCCGTCCTACTACCGGCTGGTCCACCCGGTCACCCGCAGTTTCATGGGCCAGGAGGGTGGGGCAGCGGACGCACCGGTGGTGGAGTGGCCCCACGAGGCGGCGGATCAGCTCTGGCGGCCCGACTATCAGGGCGACGGCACGTGGACGTTGCGCAACATGGTCACCCGGCAGATGCTGACGGCGGTGCCCGGCGCACGCTCGGTCGCCGGGCGGGACTGGGACGGCTCTGCCGAGCAACGCTGGTTCTTCCAGACCACGCAGTCGATGTCCGATCTGCGGGAGATCAACCACTTCCCGCCGCTGCAGCAGACCGACCTGGTGGTCGACATCGCCGGCGGAGGCACCGCCAACGGCACACCGGCGATCCTGCACGCTGAGAACGACGGCGACAACCAGCGGTTCAGCGTCCTTCCCGCCGGGCAGACCGACGGCCAGAACTGCTCCTACCTGGTCAACTCCGGCGGCTACCTGAGCGCCGCGCCGACCGGGGTGTCCGTCGACGGGGCGGCGGTGGCGCTGCACCACTTCCGGGGCAACACCGACGGCTACCTGTGGTGCGAGAGCCAGCAGTCGATGTCGATGACGCTGGCGAACCGTACCGTCGTGGCCGGGGTGCCACAGGACCTGTACCTGTCCGATCATGGTGTCGGCAATCAGCTCACGGTCGAACAGGGCGACCCGCAACTGATCCAGACGTGGCTGTGGGAGGCGGCAAGCTGATCACCGGGCTGGGCGGGAGTCCAGTACGCGAAACGGCCCGCCAGGGAGATTCCCTGGCGGGCCGTCCACCGTGGTAGCGGGGACCTCCGGGCCACAGCAGGGTCCGCCGGGCGCGGTAGAGTCAACCGACGTTCACCTTCCTCAGCCGACGTCGACCTGACTGCGGTGCGAGGCCGCGATCTCCGCGGCTTCGCGGCGGGCAGCGGCAGGCAGCCGCTCGCGCGTGAGCCGGTCCGCCGTCGTCCACATCCCGTCGACCAGCAGCTGACCGGTCCCGGTCAGCTGGCCGCTCCGACTGATCACCTGCAACGTGTCCCGCACGGCGGCGCGCCACCGGGCGAACCGCACCTGGGCGAGGTGGATGTTAGTCGGATCGGTTTCGACCCGTTGCTGCCGCTGCCAGAACGTGGCGACCGCGAGATGGGCGTACGCGCCGTGCAGCAGCGCGGCTAGGGGCCGCAGATCCCGGCGCCACGGCGCGTAGTAGCGCTTGTCGTCATCCGTCGGAACGATCAGCGGAAGGGCGTCGCTCAGGGCGAGCAGCTTCGCGTGCTGCAGTTCGTGCGCGAGGGTGACCGCGACCGTCCGCGTGTCGTCCGGGGAGGACATCGCGACGGCACCGAACGCGCCCGCGAAGGTAGCACTGCCGACCGAACTGCCCAGCAGTTGCATCGGTACGACGGCGGTGACGCACTCGGCGACCTCCGCCGCGACCTCGGGATGATGTTCGGCGAGCAGCAGCCAGCCAGCGCGGACGCCGCCGGTCCAGCGGCGCAGGTCGAGGTGGCGCTCGTCGACGGTACGGGGCCACCCTGGTTCGTCGTTGCCGAGCCCTTGCCACCCCGAACCGTCGATGGCGACCTGCCGGCGGATCAGCACCTGCGGTAGACCGTCCCAGTCCCGCGAGGTCGGCCTGTCCCCAGCCGCAGACCGGTGAGCCGTCGGGATGGGAACAATCACCTGCCGCCCGGCCCGTTCCAGCAGCGCCAGGTCACCGTCCGCGGGCCGCACGCGTAGCGGGTCGCAGCTGCCTCCCGGCAGGGTCGCGATGCCCAGGGACGGCAGCACGATGCCGTGGTCGGAACGACTAGGGCCGACCGGCACCTCGGCGGTGGCCCCGCAACGTGCCGCCACTGCGGCCGCGACCAGGGCGAGTCGGCCCGGGTGAGCGGGTCGGTGGCTGGACAGCGCCGCCACGGTGCGGCCCAGCCAGGCCCCGACCGCCGGATAGCAGAGTACGTCGTGCACCGCAGTGGGCGAGGCTCGCTCGAGATCAGCCAGCAGGCGGTATGCGTACATGGTCTGTCTTGCTTCCGGGTGGCTGGTCCGTCGCGCGAGGTCGGGCAGCATCCAGCAGAACAGTCTGCTGCGGCTGTTCTGCAGTCCGGCGAGGACCCGGATGCCGGCGGGGGCACCACCACCTTGCGCGAACTCAGTCAGCATGTTCCTCGAGAATCGGTGCGGTTGGATCATGCCTGCTCCCGAAGCTCCTGGTTACCGACTTGCTACCGCAATCTTCGCCCCACCTATTCATCGATGATCGCACATCATTGCCGCCGCGTGGAGCGCAAGGTCGATCATCTGGGGAAGTGGCATTGACCCGCCTGACTGTCCGACAGTCGTACATCCGACTTCCCACAGCGTCCACAGAGACTGCGCGACGTCGGTGAGGATTACGGCGATCTGCACTACGATTGGCGTTCCACGCCGCAGCGAGCGACGATGCTCCCGCGCAACAGGGCACCCCCGGCAGACAGGACCGGCGAATGACCCAAGATCGGCACGAGCAAGAGACACTTCTCGTCGACCTCACCGACGTCGACCTGCACACACTGTCCGAGATGCCACCAGATGCCCTGCAGATCTCCCTCGATCATCTACTCGACGAACGATTGAATCCGATCGCCTTCTTCCTTGGTCAGCACGATGGCGATCCGGCGAGCAGCGCCGCACAACCCTCATGATCGAAAGAGATTCAAGATGACCGACACGCCGACGACGACCGCGGCGGGCAAGACTGGCACGGGGCGGCAGACGGCCGAAGTGTTGGTCTTCGTCTCCCCCGGCGGCGGCGCCGGGCAGACGAGCATCGTCGCCAACATCGCCTGGATACTTGCCAGCACCGGACACCGGGTCCTCATTCTCGACTGGGGAGGTAACGCACCCCGCGTCCAGGACTACCTGCATCCTTTCCTTGACGTGACCACGTCCGTCGACGAACCGCTCGGCGCGGCTCTGCGGATGATCGCCGACCGCACCGACACGATGTCGGAGACCAGTGTCCAACGCTTCCAGGCGGCTGGTTGGGCCGACGCCGTGGACGTCGTCACCGCGACCTCCGACAGCTTCTACCCGGCAGCGCTGCCCGACGGTGCCGGCGACGGTAGCCAGCTCCGACGCCTGCTGCAGCAGACCAGCTACCACTACGTGCTGCTCGACGCACCGCCGCAGAACTCGCAGAGCGCGCTGCACCAGCTCGCCTGTCTCTGTGACGCCGCCGCGGTCTGCTTCCGGTCGCACCAGCGAGTGCAGCAGGACGCGTTGCGGCTGGCAGGCGCGTTGGTCAACGCCGCTCCTGTCGGTCTGCGCCTGGTGGCCACCCCGACCCAGGTACGGCTCGGCGAACCTCACGCGGCCGAGTGGCTACATGCCGCCCGGCAACAGTTCGCCCAGCTCGCCGGGCCGGCAAGCGCGGGTGTCACCGTGTCGTTCGTCGAGGTGCCGCGCCACTCGTACGACATCGAGCGGGAAGCTCTCGCCATCATTCTCGATCGCGGCAGCCTCCGGACAGGTCTGACGGGCGTCGTCCACGCGATGACCGACGGTGCCGTTCCGACCGCTCCGGATGTCGGTCGACGACTACGGATGCGCTACAAACGGGCGCTCGGGTTCGATCCGCAGGCCGAGCCGGAGAAGGTCTACCTTGCGTACCGACCGGCCGACCGGCGCTGGGCGGACTGGATCACCGACCGGTTGCGACAGCAGGGCCTGCCCACCAGCCGGCTACCCGCCGATGATTCGTGGATCGAGCAGTCGACGCCGCCGAGCCTCGTCGTGATCGGCGGGCTCGCCACGGCCGACGGGCGAGTACGCCGCATCGCCGAACGGCTCCGCGACGCGATGATCTCGCCCACTGAGGTATCCGATCAGGTCACCGACGAATCCGCCCCAGTCGTACAGGTGGCCGTCACCGCTCCGACCCCGGCTGACTTCGATGCCACAGTGCCATGTCTCGATCTGGTCGGCCTGTCCGCCGGTGACGCCGAGGCACGGCTACGTCGGCAGTTCCTGCTCATCGAGACGCCCTACGACGACCGTGCCGGGTTCCGCCCGCGCTATCCGGGCGGCCTGCCTGAACACCGTCAGCTGCCGCAGACCGTCGACCTTCCCGGCCGCAATCAGCAGTTCATCGGCCGAGTCGACGATCTTGAAACGCTCCGCGACAAGTTACTCGCTGACGGCCCCGGGCCTGTTCTGGTAGTTGGTGCCACCGGAGTCGGCAAGAGCGAGCTGGCCAACGAGTACGCCCACCGGTTCCAAAAGGACTACGACATCGTCTGGTGGATCCCGGCGGACAGCTGGGAATCGATCGCCCTTGCGCTTCGCCGACTCAACGATCAGTTCCAGCTGCTGGATCCGAATCCAACCGAGGTGGACACCGATGGCGTTGAGGAGCAGCCGCGACGAGCATTCGACCACCTGTTGCAGCTCGCCGCCAGGAGACCGTGTCTATTCATCTTCGACGGGCTCGACGATCGGGAGCTTCTCGGGTGGGTCGGGTCCGCCGCCGGACACGTGGTGGTGACCTCAAGGATCACCGATACGCCCACCCCGCGCATGCTCGTCGTGACCCACCTCGGGACGGACGACGCAACCGAGTTGCTGCGCGCCTACGTCCCGGAACTCAGCGAGGAGCACTGCGCCGCGGTGGTCGCCGAGGTGGGGCAGCTCCCGCTTTCGTTGCGGCTGACCGGGGCGTGGCTACGGGAGAGCAGACACCACCTGATGGCGTACGCGCCCGCAGATCTCCAAGCCGCTACCGAAGCGATGGTCGCCAGCCTCCGGCCCGAATCCCCGGCCGGTCTGCCCGCCGATACGGATGCATCGCCGGCGGTGTCGGTGCCCGACGACGATCCCACCTACCACGCGCTACGGCGATCCTGGCGTGCGTTGGAGGCGACGCTGCGACAGACGGAGATTGGTCGGATAGCCATTCACCTCGCTGAGATGTGCTCCTTTCTGTCGTCCGACGACATCAGTCTCACGCTGCTCCGTTCGAGTTCGATGATCGATCAGCTGGCCACGCTGTCAGACGATGGCGAAGAGCGCGTGCGCAATGACCCCGCGATCTTCGACGAGGTCGTCTGGACCGGGGCCCGGTTCGGCGTCTTCGACGTACGTTGGGGGCAGCGTCCCTCGATCCGTATCCACCGAGCGGTACAGGACGCGGTACGTGGCGCCCTGCCGCCGGCGCGGGCCGCCGAGGTTCGCCGTCACCTGCGGCTCGGCCTGGCAGGTTACGCCCCAACCGGAGCGGAGGTCGACGGCCGCTGGCAACGGCACCGCCTCGCCGAGCTGCAACCCCATCTGCTGCCCAGCGGTGCCGTGGCCGAGACCGACCCGAAGGTGCGCAGGTGGGTCGTCCGACAAGTTCGGTACATGCGCCGCCAGGAGACCTGGGACAGCGCGAATGTCGCCCTGAAGGTCATCGACGAGGCTCTCGACCACTGGTCGTCAGCGGTGCCGCCCACCGATCGCATCAATATGCAGCTACGGGGCGAGCAGGCGAGTCTGCTGCGCTGGATGGGCCGGTACCGCGAGTCGCTCGAGATTGCTCAGCAACTGCGGCTACTGCAGTTGCGCACCATCGGGCAGGAGCATCCGAACACCGCGACCACGCTGCAGGGGATCGCCGGGGACGTACGGGCGCTCGGAGAGTTCGAGCTCGCCAAGAGTCATGAGGGCGTCGCCTACGACGTTCTGCGCAAGGCATACGGCGAGGAGCACCAGCAGACCTTGATGGTCGCGCACAATCTGGCGCTGTCGTCGTACTTCGACGGCGACCTTTACACCGCGATGGTGGTGGAACGAGAAGTGGTCAACCGCCGATTGCGGGTGTTCGGCACGAGAGACCCCTTCCTCTGGTGGGCCGCTGCCAACCTGGCGACATATCAACGTGAGCTGGGCGACTACCACGCTGCGACTCGGACCATCGACGATGCTCGCGGTTGGATGGGCCATCCGACCGGCAAGATCCCGACGGACAGCGCGAGCGCGCTGCGGATCATCCGGGTACTCGCGGTCACCCAACGCCGCAAGAACATGGTGCCTCAGGCGAAGGAGAATCACGCCGACGCGCTGCGCGGGTACCAGCAGCTGCGCGGGACGAACCACCTCGACACCTTGGCCTGCAGGCTCGCGCTGGCCACCGACATGCATCTGCTGCGGGAGACACCAGCACGAGTGGTCGAGTTCGGGCAGTCCTGCTACCGCGGCTACCAGCGCCAACTCGGCCCGGAGCATCCGCTCACCGGCATCTGCCTGGTCAATCTCGCGCTGTTCCTACGCGGTGTCGGCGATCTCGACGAGAGCCGGCGGGTCGGTGACCACGGTTTGCGGATCATCCGGACCGCTGTGCCGGCCGAGACCCACCCGTGGGTGCTCGCGGCAACCATCAACCAGGCCGGCAACCTGGGGCACGGTGGTGCGGTAGATGCCGCAGTGCGACTCGCTGGTCAGGCCGTCGAGCTGTGTGAGGAGGACCTGCCGCCAGGGCATCCCTACCCCGACATCGCGCGTGCCAATCTTCGAGTATGGGAGCAGGCAACGCGTCGATCCGCCAGCACGGGTCCCACCCCCCCACTATCCACCCACGACCTCGATATCGACATCCCGCGGCGCTGAGAAGCATCCGGCGAAACCCGACCCCCGTCCCGGCGAACCACGACCACAGCAAAGGAAGTCTCACGTGCCGACAGAGCAGGGACCACATGCGGACTCGGTGATCGGCTCGCCGCACCGAGAGTACTCCGACGCAATCATCGTGACGCAGGAGCCGACTGGTCGCCAGTTCAGCGACGTCGACGATCGGATTGCCTACTGTCGAGGCCTCTTTCGGGCTGGCGGACCGCTGCACTACCTGGCGCATTGCAGTCCCGGATCCCGCGACTTCGACCTGTACGCACCTGGTGGGCCCGGCCAGGACGACGATCGACGTGTCGAGAACTGCCGCCGCGTGGCGAGGCGGCTGAGTTTTCAGTCAGGTCAGGTGATGCACGAGTGGTTACGGCCCCTCGGTCAGGGCGTGCCGCTGCGCACGGTGCTCCAGTCGGCCGGCGGAGCCTTCTACTGTGCCCGGGTAGTTCCCAGTGTGCTGCTCGTCGCCGGGACCCTGAGTCTGGCCACCGACCAGGTTGCGTCACTGGCCCGGCAGCCTGCCGTACAAGAGGCTGACAGCGCACTCTCACAGCTGGTCGATCAGATCAGAGCTAGTATTCGGCTGCCCCGGCAGAACCTGGGTGCCTGGGACACGAAACACTTCCGGGAGTCCGCGTTCGACCGCGACGCGGCCGACAGTCCGCGCCAACTGTCGGCGGGCGCGCGCCAGCCAGTGCCAGCCATCGGTTCCACGACGCGGCGAAACCTCGAGACGTCCGTCGACCCCCGGCGAGACCTGGCGATCACCGGCGACCGCCGTCACTGGGCCTTCAACGCCTGCGCAGCCGCCGTCGACGGCACCGGGCTGCACCTTGTCGCGTGCTTCATCGACAAGGCACAGCTGTTCTCGGTCGACGCGCTCGGTACGCCCGAGCTACGTGGAGTTGCCTACCACCACTCGCCCAGCCACCGACGCCAGCAGGTCAACGCGATGGGTCCCCCGACTGCCGCCTACCTCAGGGAGCTTGGCCGGACCGCCCGCCCTGCGATCGGTGGACCGGTCGTCCGCGCGGTACTCGATACGGACATCGGCGCGATCTACTACTACCGTCTGTCGGGACGGGAGTACGTCATCGGCCTGTGCCTCGATCAGGACCAGGTGGATATAGCCGACGATCACTTGACCGAGGTCGTCCTTGCGGTGAGCGGCCCGGCCGCTGCCGCCGTCCAGCCGCTTCGTTGAGGTGCCGCAGGCGTGACGCCGACCGATCACACGTCGCCGATCGTGCGTCGCGCCGCCGCCCGTACCCGTGCGCCAAGCCCTCCGAACACCTCCCGGATGTCGTCGAGATGCATTGGGTGCGGACCAGTCGCGGCGGCCGCTTCCGGCGGCAACGCCATGGATTCGGCAAGACGTTTGAGATGTTGCAACGACGCGTAGTCGAAGATCGCCTCGTAGGTGAGGCAGAGAACGTCCAGCCGTTCCAGGTCGGTGCTCGACGACGCGGCGTCGGCGCGGTCCACCGACACCCGCCGCATTCGCCATTCGACGACCGCCTGTCGAAAAGATTCGATCAGGGATTGCAGGAACACGGCCGTACCCAGCAGGCTGAAGCTGTCGGGATCGGCGGTCCACCCGTGGATGCGCTCCTGTGCGGATCTGATCGCCGTTGAGAGGCCCGGAGCTGCTCTGAATGCTTGGGTGAAGGCGTCTGGCAGTCCGTCACCGAGCCGTACGGCAGCGTCGATCGCCGACTCGAACAGTTCGTCGATCTCGCCCATCTCGTCCATCGGGCCGGGCTGGGTCGGCACAGGGACGGCCCGGCTCACTGACACTGCCCCGGTGAGCAGGCCAGCCACATCGGCGGAGATCTCGCTGAGGCGCTGGTTGGTCGTCCGCCGCATGTCACGGACCTGCTGCTCAAGCCGGTCGATCATGGTGTACGCGCCGGCTTGCTGGCGAACGAGCCGATCGACCCGGGTAACCATCAGCCGGACCGGGTCAGTCTCGCTCAACCGGTCACGCTGAAGCACATGCGCGATCCTGGCAACCACGGCGCTCGCCAAGGTTCGACGTTCGTACTCGATCGGCTCGGCCAGGACGACGTTGCGGACGTTCGAGGCCACGTCGGGTGCCAGGTAGCCGACCACCACCAGGATGATCTCGACGTCGACACCTTCTGATCGAGCGGCCGCAGCTCGGCGAGCGACCCGTTCGACGTCCGATTCCCGCATGATGCCCTCGGAGAGCAGGATGACGCAACTCGGCTCACCGTCCTCGTTCAGCACGACGAGGTCGAGCAACGACCGGCCGTCGACGTCAAGCTGACGACGCCGCTCAAATCCGATGGCCTCACGTTCGAGAGTCAGCATCACCTCACGCCGCACATCATCAATGGTGGCGAAGTCGAAATGATCCCGAGCCACCAATTGGACAAGTTCGATTCCTATCACCGTACTTTCGAGCTCGGCTCGGCGGTACAGATGATGGCAGAGCTTGATGAACTGCCGCGGAACGCCGTGGGTCATGTCAACGAGGTACTGCACGGCATCGTCGAGGAACGGGACTATGTCGCTGTCGCCTCGGGCCGCAAGATGGCTTTGCTCAATCAGCTCACGCGCCTCCTGCCCCGTAAGCGGAGTCATCCGGACGGCATGTCCCATCCGCTGCAGCACGTCTCCCTGCAGTTGCGGGGTAATCTCCACCAGACCGGTGATGATCAAGAATGCTCCGGACTCCTCCACCGCAGTCAGTAGATTTCGAAACTGCCCGACCACACCCGCATCTCGCTGATCCGCCGGATCAAGGACCCGGTCGAGCTCGTCCAGTACGACGACGAATCGCCGGCCACTCCGGCCGTGCAAGTTCAGGAGCGCGATGATCGCCGACATGGCAGCAGCTGAACTATCGATGTACTTCGACAGTCCGTGCTCCGTGACGAAGCCGTCCGACCGGTTGCCGATCAACCAGTCCCACGCTTGCACTGCGGTCCGCTCGTCGAGCAGCAACGTCATCGCCGTACCAAGGTCGTCATCGCCGGTTGCCTCGATCAGCCGGTCCTGCAACTGGGGCAGCAGGACGCTCTCCGGCAACCCGAGGTCGTCAACCACCGCCTGCGGCTCGATGACATGTCGCCGCAGGTCGTCAGCGATCTGCTGCGCATGTGGCACGTGGCTGAGCCCATCGGCGACCACCTCGGAGTAGTAGTCGCGCAGGAGGTCGACGATGTCCTCCCGATCGAGACGACCGACAAAGCGCTTGTACAGGTCGACCAACGAGCCGAACTGGGGCGCCTCAACGTACAGGGTGCGCACCGCCGAGTCACCCGATCGACGAGCCCGATGCAGCAGGGCCGCCGCAAGATGAGACTTGCCGGTGCCGTATTCACCCACCACAGTCAACAGGCGACCGGACAGCCCGACCCGCTCCGGAGGGACGGCCTGCGCCAGGAAGGCGTCAAGATAGCGGAACGCCTCCTCGACCGCACGGGTCGACACCGTCGGCAGGCCCTGGCCGACCTCCGAGACACGCGCAACAGCGGTTGGCGAGTACGGGTTGACCCCGACCGCCCGCGACTCTCCCGATGAGGCAATCATGGTCATCCATTCTTGATGCCCCGGCCACGAGGCCGGTAGCCGTCGCGCCGGTCTACATAGTATCGATCGAAGTCGTGCTTACTGACTTCCTTGGCACCTGGGCGACGCCGAGCCTCGTCCCATAAATGAAAACACATCTTCTGGAGCTGCTTCAAGGACATCGAACGATGATCCTCCATCACCGCGTGCATAGTTTCTGCGGTAACTGTCGGAACCCGAGGATGATCACACATTTGCAGCCGCCCGTTAGCGAATGTCCACCCGTCCGTACCGGTCAGCATACCTACCTCGATCACAAGAACACCCTCCCTGGCTTCACCCCGGACTCGATCGCTCCAGTCCTTGATCTGCTGGGGATTATCGCTCTCCGCAAAAAGGATCATGCGCTCGCCGACAAGGTCGAGATAGTGGTTGATCGGGTGCATAGCCTGCAGCGAAAGCATCGATCTCTTCCACGTCGCGTCGTTGAACTGCGGTAGCACGATGATCGCGACTGCGTCCGCATCCTCGAGATCCCGCCCGAGTCGTGTGAAAGCCACCTTCCCCTGCATCGGTTGATCCCCTGGGTCCGACAGCCCTTCCAGCTGCCGGGACAGCCTGCTTCTGATCTTGTATGCCAGCAGGGCCAGATACTGGTCGAAATCGCCTCTGCGACCAACCATCTCGAGATCGAACGCCCGCTCTCTACTGAGGTCGGCCACCGGCGCGGCCATGATCCGGCCGCCGGAGGCGCCATCGAACTCCTGCTTCAAGTGGTGTACGCACCTGTGAATCAACGAGGTACGCCCGCAGCCCGTAGGCCCGGCCACCACCACCAACTGACCGAATCTGGTGAGGTGCGTCGACGGGTCCGGTAGATGGTTGACGAAGCTGCGGTACCCCTCCTCGGCTCTGTCCACTGGGAGGTAGTACGCCTCGTGTTCCCTGTCGTGCCACGGGCGCAGCGCACGGAGGGACTGACCCAGTACGGGGGGCAGTTCGAAGGGGTTCGGAATCTCCTCAGGCCTACCCGCATGAGCACTGCTGGTCTGTGTCATCACGATGCCCTCCCATCACGCCGCTGCTGTTGTCACCGTCGCAAGCCGATGACACCAGCAGCCCGCTCCGCCTCTCGAGCTGCCTGTTCGACCGCCGTTCGCAGATGCATGAGTCCGGTCCGCGCCTCCCGTACCCGAGGGCTGTCCGCCGATCGGTCCGGCCCGGACCACGAATCGCGCATCGACTCACAGAACGTCTCGACAGAATCACGGATCACCTCCATCGATGGGCCCAGGACCGCCGGCAGGGCATCGAGATGCAGCATCAGCCGGAGGCGGGGCTCGTCGAGGCTGGTCCCCTTCGGTTGTCTGGCGGAGGCATCCGCGTACCGGGTGAGAGACTCGTCGGCTGCCCGAATGAACTCGGCCACGGCCACCCGAAGCTGGGCGGCCTGCTGGCGCGCCTCAGTCCGCCGGTGGACGCCGGTCGTCAGCACACTGGTGAACAACGCGCTGATCAGAGCGGACACCAAGGTGAGTGCGCCACCGATCAGCAAGCCACGCATCTCGGAGGTCGGTCCGGCGCGTGCTGCGTCTGGATCGATGCTCAGCGCCGCGATCATGGTCGCACACGCCCGGTCAAAGTCGGCCGGCTGAGTGTCCCGCCATCGCGAGATCGCCACCTGCTGCCCATCTAGTACCACCCGGTCCCCGCTTGCCGACTCGACCAGGCCAAGCAACTCCGCAGCCTGACCGACCTGCTGCTGACGCGCGGGCGACAAGCAGACCAACGTCGACGCCTCCCGATCCAGTGGCTCGGCTGCCAGACTCCGCGCCGGATCGGCGATCACGATCGTCATCAGTACGAGGCAGGCGAGCAGCGACTGTATCCGACCAGTGTGGATCGCTCGCATACTGTGTCACTGTAGCGCTCTGATTCCCGTGTGACTGTCCCCCGACGGCACGAATACGGCTTCAGTCCGATAGCCGTCTCGGCGGGCACCTGAGGGCGACGAGGGCTCAACGGGGCTGGGCGGGAGTCCGGTACGCGAAACGGCCCGCCAGGGAGATCCCTGGCGGGCCGTTCACCGTGGTAGCGGGGACAGGATTTGAACCTGCGACCTCTGGGTTATGAGCCCAGCGAGCTACCGAACTGCTCCACCCCGCGGCGATGAGTTAACCCTAGCGCATACCGTCAGCCCGCCGCAAAACGACCCCCGTACTGACCGACTGGCCTCGGTGATCCCACCCTGATCCACCCACAAAAGCGGACAAGTCGGGATCACCGAGGCCGGTTCGGCGTCAGTCAGTTGACGTCAGCCGGTCGGTGACGGGTCGGCACTCGGTGACGGGTCGGTGGTCGACGGCTGGGCACCACCCACCCCGGCCGCCTGCTGCGCCGCCTGGAACGCCGTCATCGCGGCGTCCAGCCGGGCCAGTGCCTCGCCGTACCGCTGGAAGTCGCCGGCCGCCTGCGCGGCGCGGGCCTCGTCGATCGCGGCGCTGACCTCGGCGGCGGCCGCCTGCAGCTCCGGGGTCACCAGGCCGGGGTCGCCGGTGGCCGACGGGGTCGGGGTCGGGGTGCCGCCGGGCTCCTCGCCCTCACCTTCGCCTTCGCCCTCTGGCGGGGTCGTCGGCGCACCACCCGCCTCCGCCTGCTCGATCAGCTGCCGGATGCCGTCCTGCACGCTGTTGGCCAGCACCACGTACGAACCGCCGTCACCGTAGGAGAGCAGCACCCGCTGCAGCAGCGGATACGCGTTGGTCTGGTTGCTCTTCACGTAGACCGGCTCGACGTAGAGCATGCCGTTGCCGAACGGCAGCGACAGCAGGTTGCCGTACTGCACCTGCGCCTGGTTCGACGACAGCAGGTTCAGCTGCTGCCGGATGGCCGCGTTGTTGGTCATCCGCTGGTGCACCTGCACCGGGCCGGAGATCGCCGTCTGGTCGGGCAGCTCCAGCACCTGCAGCTGCGGCTGCCCGTCGACGTACGACCCGGAGATCAGCGCGGCCAGGTTCTGCCGGCCGGCCGGGGTCACCGCCGAGGTCAGCTGGAACCGTGGCTCGTCCTGCTCCGGCAGCTGGGTCATCAGGTAGTACGGCGGCTGCTTGACCCCGCTGTCCGGCGAGTCCGGGACGTTCGGCACCTCCCAGAAGTCCTGGCCCGAGAAGAACTCGGCCGGGTTCGTGACGTGGTAGCGGGCCAGCAGGTTGCGCTGCACCTTGAACAGGTCCGCCGGGTAGCGGAAGTGGGCGACCAGATCCGGCGGCGTCTCCGCCTTCGGGATGACCAGGTCGCCGCCGAACGCCGCGTTCCACGCCTTGAGCACCGGGTCGTTCTCGTCGAACTCGTACAGCCGGACGGTGCCGTCGTATGCGTCGACGGTGGCCTTGACCGAGTTGCGGATGTAGTTGACGTTCTCCCGGGCCAGCACGAAGGTGCCCTGGCCGGTCAGCTCGTCGGCGGTCTCCGCCTGCAGGTTCACCCGCTCCGAGTACGGGTACGTCGCCGAGGTGGTGTAGCCGTCGACGATCCACTGGATCCGGCCGTCGACCACCGCCGGGTACGGGTCGCCGTCCATGGTCAGGAACGGGGCGACCTTCTCCACCCGGTCCCGTGGGTTGCGGATGTACAGCAGCTTGGAGTTCTCGTTGACCGCCTCGGAGAGCAGGAAGTTGGTCTCCTGCTCGTTGATCGCGTACAGCAGTTTGCGGCCGAACGAACCGACCTCGACCCCGCCGGTGCCGGTGTAGGTGTAGTACTGCTCGCCGCCGCTGGAGGTGGGCCGGTCGAACTCGACGTTGCTGTCGCCGGGCGAACCGACGATGGCGTAGTCGGTGCCGTCCATCTGCTCGCCGTAGTAGATCCGCGGCTGCTCGACCGGGATCTCCTCAGTGGCCGAGGAGCACTGCTCCTGCGCCTGGTCGCCGAGGAAGCCGGAGACGAAGTACGGCTGCCCGCCGCAGACCACCTGGTTGGCCGGCGCGCCAACCATGCCGTACCCGTGGGTGAAGACGGTGTGCCGGTTGATCCAGTTGCTCTGCTGCTCGGTCAGCTCGCCGTAGTTGATCTCCCGCATGCCGACGACGTAGTCCTGGGTCTCGTCGTCGATGGTGTAGCGGTCGATGTCCAGCTTGGTGCCGAAGTCGTAGAAGCCACGCACCTGCTGCAGCTGGGTGTAGGTCTCGGAGACCAGCTGCGGGTCGAGCAGCCGGATGTTCGGCACCACCGCAGTGTCGGTGGCCAGGCTCTCCGGCGGCGTCAGGTTCGTCGCCGGATACGGCGTCTGCTGGCTGATGTCCAGCCCGAACGCTTCCCGGGTGGCGACGATGCCCCGTTCGATGAACGCCGCCTCCTTGTCCCGCAGGCTCGGGTTGACCTCGAAGGTCTGCACCGCCCACGGGTAGATGCCGCCGATCGCCACGGCGGAGATGCCCAGCAGCGCCAGCGAGATCCCCGGCCAGACCAGGTTGCGCATCACCGCGTTGGAGAACACGATGATCGCGATCGCCACCACGATCGAGATGTACGCCAGGATCTCCTTCGCCGGCAGCAGTGCGTTGATGTCGGCGTAGCCGGCGCCGTAGATGCGCGCCTGCTCGTTGTACTCCAGCAGCATGCCGCGCCGGTCCAGCACGTACGCAACCGCCTTGAGCAGTACGAAGACGGCGACCAGGGTGGTCAGGTGGGCCCGCGCGGCGGTGGTCATCCGGTCACCGATGCCCTGCAGCCGTACACCGCCGTAGAGGTAGTGCACGGCGAGCGCACCGATCACCGACAGCACCACCGCGGTGAACGCCAGGCCGAGCAGGTAGCGCAGGAACGGGTACTCGAAGACGTAGAAGCCGATGTCGATGCCGAACTCCGGGTCGGTGACGCCGAACTCCTGGGAGTTGCGGAACAGCAGCCACTGGCTCCACCGGTTCTGCGCGGACAGCCCGGCGAAGACACCGACCAGCGCCGCGGCCACGGCGATCCAGATGCCGATCCGGGGGCTGAGCAGCATCCGGTAGCGCTCCAGGCTGACCTGTTCCGGCGAGTGCGGTCGCAGCGCCGGCCGCAGCCGGTACGCCAGCCACAGATTGGCCGCGACCACCAGTGCCATGGCCAGGCCGACCGCCGCGAACAGCAGCAGTCGGGTGAACAGCACGCCGGTGAAGACCTGGGTGTAGTCGACCTCCTCGAACCACAACCAGTCGGTCCATGCGTTCACCCCCCAGCCGAGCAGGGTGAACAGAAGGAAGATCCCGATGAGTACGCCGACGGTGACCCGGCCACGTCGGCTCATTCCGGGCATTGGGCTGCTACGCATGACCACGACTAGGTACTCCGCACGTTGGTGTGATCCGCTGGGCGATCAGGCACCAAGACTACGGGGTGTGTCCACCTCAAGGCCGGTTGAGGTGCACCTGACCGGGGTGTCAGTCGCTGCCGCAGAGCGTCGGCTTCTCGCCGGTACGCAGCCGGGCCAGCGCGTCGAGCGCCTCGTCGAGGGTGGCCACCCGCAGCAGCGGCAGGTCGGGTACGGCGTTCGCGACCGCTTCGGCGCAGTTGGCCTGCGGCACGAGGAAGGCGACCGCACCCGCTTCCTTGGCCCCGACCAGCTTCTGCGGGATACCACCGATCGCGCCGACGCTGCCCTCGTTGTCGATGGTCCCGGTCCCCGCGATGATCTTGCCGCCGGTGAGGTCCTCGGGTTCGAGCTTGTCGATGATGCCCAGGGCGAACATCAGCCCGGCGCTCGGCCCGCCGATCTCGTCGAGATCGATGGTCAGCTCGAACGGCCGGGGCTGCTCCTCGGTGATCTCGATGCCGATCCGGGGTGGGCCGCCGTCACTGGCCCGGGTGGTGATCTCGGCGGTGGCCGACCGGCCGTCGCGGGTGTAGCCGATGGTCAGCGTGCTGCCTTCCGGCTCGGCCCGGATCAGCTCGGTCAGCTGCGTCGCCGAACTGACCGGCGTGCCGTCGACCGAGGTGATCACGTCGTCGACATCGAGCAGCCCGACCGACGCCCCGTCCGGGGTGACCGCCCTCACCAGCACCTGCACCGGGTAGCCGAGCTGGCGCAGCGCCGCGGTCTCGGCGCTGGTCTGCGACGCCGCGAAGTCCTCGGCGTTGCGCTCCTCGACCTCTTCCTGGGTCTGCCCCGGCGGGTAGATCACCTCGTACGGCACTACCGCCTCGGAGTCGCTCAGCCAGCCGGCGATCGCCTCCCGCAGCCCCACGTTCGGGCGTACGCCGACGGTGGTGAGCCGTAGCTGCCCGGCCGAGGTCGAGGTGTCGGTCCCGGTGATCTGGATGACGTCCTCGCCGTCGTCGGTGCCGAGCGTGTCGACCGTCGGGCCGGGGCCGAGCACCACGTACGGGACCGGTGCGGCGAGCACGGCGTAGGCGAGCAGTGCGGTGAGCAGCGCGCCGAGGATGACCGTGACACCGCGACGTCTCATGCGCCTGAGCGTACCGACTGCGCTCACGACCGCGACGCGGACCGCGTACCGACGCAAACCGCGCAGCCGGGCGGTGACGTCGCGCCTGCGACACGGCGCTTCGCGCTGAGCGGAACGCACCGGCGGCGTTGCAGCCGCTGGCCCGCGTACCGTGGAGGGCGTGCCTGATACTCCGTTCGGCTTCCAGCTCCCCGGCGGCCAGCCTCCGGACCCCAACGACCCCCGGCAGATGCAGCAGTTCATGGCGCAGCTGCAGCAGCTGCTCGCCGCTCCGGGCAGCGGCCCGGTGAACTGGGACCTGGCCCGGCAGGTGGCGGCCAGCCAACTCGCCGCCGAGGGTGACCCGTCGGTCAACCCGCACGAGTGGCACACCGTCGAGGAGTCGCTGCGCGTCGCCGACCTGTGGCTGGAGTCGTCGTCGACGTTCCCGTCCGGGACCCGCACGTCGGCGGCGTGGAACCGCAACGAGTGGATCTACCGGACGCTCGACGTGTGGCGCAAGCTCTGCGACCCGGTGGCCGGTCGGATGGTCGGCGCGATGGGCGACCTCGTTCCGCCGGAGGCCCGCAGCCAACTCGGCCCGATGCACGCCATGATGACCACTCTCGGCGGGGCCCTGTTCGGCGGTCAGCTCGGCCAGGCGCTCGGCTCGCTCGCCACCGAGGTGCTGTCGGCCAGCGACATCGGGCTGCCACTCGGCCCGGCCGGCACCGCCGCGCTGCTGCCCGCGAACATCCGGGCGTACGGGTCCGGCCTGGAGCTGCCCGAGGAGGAGGTGCGGCTGTACGTGGCGCTGCGCGAGGCGGCCCACCAGCGCCTCTTCGAGCATGTGTCGTGGTTGCGGGGGCACGTGCTGGCCGCGGTGGAGACCTACGCGTCCGGGATCACCGTCAACCGGGAGGCGATCGAGGACGCCCTCGGCCGGGTCGACCCGATGAATCCGGAGTCGATGCAGGAGATTGCCATGGAGGGGATCTTCACTCCGGAGGACACCCCCGCCCAGCAGGC
Source organism: Solwaraspora sp. WMMA2065 (assembly GCF_030345075.1). Lineage (NCBI taxonomy): Bacteria > Bacillati > Actinomycetota > Actinomycetes > Micromonosporales > Micromonosporaceae > Solwaraspora > Solwaraspora sp. WMMA2065. Next base: position 6,237,980 of record NZ_CP128361.1, on the reverse strand, counting down.
GTCGTTGGCCCGGATCGAGACGGTTCTCGCGCTCATCGAGGGCTGGGTGTGTCACGTCGTCGACAGCGCCGCCGGGGACCGGCTGCCGAACGTCGTGAAGCTGGCCGAGGCGTTCCGGCGTCGGCGGGCGGCCGGCGGGCCGGCGGAGCAGACCTTTGCCGCCCTGGTCGGGCTGGAGTTGCGGCCCCGCCGGCTGCGCGAGGCGGCCGCGCTGTGGGCCGCGCTGGACACCCATCGTGGGGTCGACGGCCGGGACGCGTTGTGGAGCCACCCCGATCTGCTGCCGTCGGACGACGACTTCGCCGACCCGGAGGCGTTCGCCCAGGCGAAGACCGATTTCGACCTCGGTGACATCGACTTCGGCGGCGACCCGCCGGAGCAGCCGGAGCAGCCGGATCCGCCGCAGCCGCCGGCCGACGGACCCCGCTGACCGATAGGCCCCGGGTTCAGCCGGGGGTCAGCAGCGCGCGGGTGGTCTCCCAGCCTTCGATGGCCGGGTTCAGGGCAGCCAGGTCCGCCGGGCCCCGCAACCGACGCCAGGACGGCGTCACCGCCACCTGTTCCGGGTGCGGCGCCGCCGCCCGGACGGCCTGCGGATCGGCGGCGAGGTTCAGCGGCGGCAGCCAGTCCGGAGCTGGCAGTTGGGCCGCCACGCCGAGCAGTCCCCCGCCGTCGCCGCCGGCCGGAGCCACCGCCACCGGCCGGGTGGTGATCGGTCGCAGCAGCTTGCCGATCAGCAGGCCGGGCAGGTCCGGCGCGTCGGCGGCGAGCACCGCCGCCTGGTCGTAGCCGTGTGCCGCGACGGCGGCCAGCGCCGCGTTGACCGAGAGCTCCGGCAGCGGATGGATCGGCATGTCGGGCCAGGCGATCGACCTGGCCAACGGCAGGTCCGCTTCGCTCGCGGCGATCGCCGGTTCCACCTGGCTCAGGGTGGCGAGCAGGTCGACCATGTCCTCGGCCAGGGCGGCCCGCCAGGCGGCGGGATCGGTGCCGGGTGGCGACCAGTCGACCAGGTCGAGAAGAATGACCACGGCACGGCGCATCTGACCCACTCTAGCGGCGGCGTACCCGGCAGGTCCGGGGCGTACCCGGGGTGGTCGGCGTAGTCGGTGCACCCGGCAGGTCGGTCAGTCGGCCAGGACGAAGCCGCTGGCCGCCGCCACCCCTTCCAGGTAGCCACGGGCACGTTCCGCCTTGGGGTAGCGGCCGACGAGCTCCCAGAACCGGGCGTTGTGGCTCGGCACGACCAGGTGCGCCAACTCGTGCAGCAGGACGTAGTCGATGACCCAGTCCGGCATCTCCTGGATCCGGTGGGATATCCGGATAGTCCGGTCCGCCGGGGTGCACGACCCCCAGCGGCTGTTCTGGTTGGTCACCCACCGGACGCTCGTCGGGGCCACCACTCGGGCATGATCCGGCAGGTACCGGTCGACCAGCCGGCGGGCCCGGCCGACCAGCTCGCTGTCCGATCGACGGAGGCGTTCCTCCCGGGCCGCCAGCCGGGCGAGCATCCGGTCCACCCACTCGGTCTCCTCGGCCCGCGAGAACTGGTCCGGGATGAGAATGACGACGCGTTCGCCCTCCCGGTACGCGGACACCGTCCGGCGTCGGCGCTGGCTGCGCCGTACCTCGACGACCGGCTTACGCGCCCCTGCCATCAGCGGCCCGCGCAGCCCCGGGTTTCGCTCACGATGGCACGCTAATCCGTACTGACCAGGGGAACGCAAGAGGCAACACGGCGCAGCCAGGGTGAATCACCCCTTTTGGGGCCGATTGTCGCGAAAAAAGTTACCCACTCGACCGCCGTACGTCGCGCCCGAGCCGCCCAGGATCACCGTAGGCGATCGCGAAGAAGTTTTCACCTCCACCCCCCGGCCGGTGACCACCTGCGGATCTTCTCCCGGCGTGTCACTGCGAATCTGACTTATCCGATCTATTGCGGCATGCACACTCTCGACGTCGACTTACTCACAGTGTCGGTGAATTGTTGACATGGAACCGCCCAGTCCTGGGTAGGGTCCGCGGACCGGCGGTCAACAGTGGCCGCGGAGAAATCCCAGCGCGCGGCGCCACCGGTGGTGGCCGCGAGCGGGTGCACGCCGGGTCTGCAACCACCCGGCGAGGAGACGAGGAGGGGCACCGTGGCCGACCAGGCCCAGACCTACAACGGTTACTGCGTGAAGTGCAAGGAGAAGCGCGACTTCGAAGGCACCGTCGCAGTGTCGAAGACCGGCATGAACATGGCCAAGGGCAAGTGCCCGGTCTGCGGCACAACAGTCAACCGGATCTTGGGTAAAGCCAAGGTCTGACTCGCGGCGCTGCGTCGAAGGGGCGGCTGGAGCCGCCCCTTCGACGCGCACGGCCATCGCAAACCACAACCACCAACAGCCGGTCGTACGCCACTACACGCTGCGTCATGTCCGAGCCGCGACACCCCACCGACCGGGCTGTGGAAAACTCCCCGGAACCTGTGGATAACCGAGGATGTGCGGGGCACAGGCTGTGGATAACGAGCCAACGAGCGTTCCGTTACGGTGACAGCCTGTTGTCCATGCCCACCAATCCCCTGCTCAGGCCGACTCTGTTGCCCGGCCTGGCCCGCCTCTGGCGGGACCGCGACACTCTGCAGCTCGGCTCGGACCCGGCGCACGCCGTACTGCTCGACCTCACCGACCCGGCACTGTCCCGGCTGCTCGACCTCCTCGACGGCAGCCGGTCGACCCGCGCCGTAGTGGACCACGCCGTCCGGCTCGGCGTCCCGGCCGACCAGGCCCGGCACCTGCTGGACATGCTGATCGCCCGAGGCCTGATCGTCGGCGCGCACACCCTGCTGCCAGCGAACCTGCCGGAGCACGCCCGGCACCGGTTGACCGCCGAGGCGACCGCCCTGGCGCTGCGCCGCGACGAACTTCCCGGCACCCCGGCGCAGATCCTGCGGCGGCGCGCCGCCGCCCGGATCGTGCTGACCGGCCGGGGTCGGCTGGCCCGGCCGCTGGCCGTCGCGGTGGCCGAGGCGGGGATCGGCCACGTCGCCATCGACCTGGCCGATACGCGCGAAGCCCGGGAAGCCGTCGCCGCCGCCGTCAGCCAGGCGGTTCCCGGGGTCGAGACCCGCCCGGTACGGCCCGGCCAGGCCACCCTGACGGTGCTGCTCGGCGCCGACCGGCCAGCCAACCTGCTCGCCGCGAGCTACGCCCGGCACCGGCAGGCCCACCTGCTGGTCGACATCCGGGACCGGACGCCGGTGGTCGGCCCGCTCGTGCCGACGACCGGCACACCGTGCCTCAACTGCCTGGACCTGCACCGCCAGGACCGGGATCCGGGCTGGCCGCAGCTGGCGTCGCAACTGTGCGCGATCGGCCCGGCGACGATCTGCGACTCGGCGACCCTGCTGGCGGCGGTGAGCGTCGGGACGGCCGAGATCCTGGCGTTCGTCGACGGTGGGAGCCCGGAGACGATCGGGGCGGCGCTCGAGGTGCACGCCCCGGCCCGGCTGCGACGCCGGGCCTGGCCTGCCCACCAGGGCTGCCACTGCCACCGTCGCCGCCCGCGCCGCTGCACACCGGGGCGGAGCCCTGCCGATGGGATGGGCCACGCTCCGGGGGCCGGTGGCATGAGCCACGCTCAGCCAGGGGTCACGGTCCGCGATCGTCGGTAACAATGGCCAGGTGACCGAAATCCCTCGCTGGGCCGTGTCCAGGACCGCCAAACTCGCCGCGCTGCCGATCGGCTTCGCCGGCCGCACCGTCCTGGGGCTGGGCAAGCGGGTCACCGGGCTCGCCTCCGACGTGATCTCCACCGAGATCCAGGAACGCACCGCCGAGCAGCTGTTCAGCGTGCTCGGACAGCTCAAGGGTGGTGCGATGAAGGCGGGACAGGCGCTGTCGGTGTTCGAGGCGGCGCTGCCGGAGGAGCTCGCCGCTCCGTACCGCCAAGCCTTGACCAAGCTGCAGGAGGCCGCCCCGCCGTTGCCCGCCGGGTCGGTGCACAAGGTGCTGGCCGAGCAGCTCGGCGCCGACTGGCGGGAACGGTTCGTCGAATTCAACGACCGGCCGGCCGCCGCGGCCAGCATCGGCCAGGTGCACCGGGCGGTGTGGCGCGACGGCTCCGCAGCTGGCCGGCCGGTGGCGGTCAAGGTGCAGTATCCGGGGGCCGGCGACGCCCTGCTCGCTGACTTCAAGCAGTTGTCCCGGCTGAGCACCATGTTCCGGGCGATCCAGCCTGGGCTGGACATCAAGCCGCTGCTCAACGAGCTGCTGAACCGGCTGGCCGAGGAGCTGGACTACGAGCTGGAGGCCGAGTCGCAGCGGGCGTTCGCCACCGCGTACGCCGGCGACGACCAGATCATGGTGCCGGCGGTGCTCGCCGCCGCGCCCCGGGTGCTGGTCACCGAGTGGATCGACGGCATCCCGCTTTCGAAGATCGTTTCTTCCGGTACGGCGGACCAACGCGACCGGGCCGGGCTGCTGATGGCGGTGCTGCATTTCTCCGCGCCGGCCCGCGCCGGGCTGCTGCACGCCGACCCGCATCCGGGCAACTTCCGGCTGCTCGACGACGGCCGGCTCGGCGTGGTCGACTTCGGTGCCGTGGCCCGACTGCCCGGCGGGCATCCCGAGCCGATCGGCCGGCTGGTCCGGCTGACGCTCGACGGGGACGCCGACGCGGTGGTGGCCGGGCTGCGCGACGAGGGCTTCATCAAACCGGACGACCCGATCGACGCCCCAGCGGTGCTCGACTTCCTGCTGCCGATGCTGGCGCCGCTGGCGGCCGAGGAGTTCCAGTTCACCCGGCAGTGGCTGCGCGACGAGGCGGCCCGGCTGGCCAACCCGAAGTCGCCGGCTTACCAGCTGAGCCGACACCTCAACCTGCCGCCGGCCTACCTGTTGATCCACCGGGTGACGCTCGGCTCGATCGGGGTGCTCAGCCAACTGGAGGCCCGGGCCCGGTACCGGGACGTGGTGCGGCGCTGGCTGCCGGGTTTCGCCCCGACCGGCTGACCCGCACGCACGGGTGGTGGGGTAGTGCCCGGTCCCCGCTGTGTACAGCGGGGACCGGGCTCGGTCAGCGCCCGCTCAGGCTGCGGGCCCAGAGGTGCCGGGCCTGCATGGCGACGGTGCGGGCGGATCGGGGTGCCTCAGTACGCGCGGTGCCGGCCTGAGGCGGTTGCATTCGCGCCCGGGAGAGCGCCTCGTAGAGCAAGTGCATGACGGTTTCTCCTGTGATGGTCGGTGCTGCGGTGTGGGTGGTCTGTGCCGGCGCCCGGCCGGTGCTCGTCGTGATCCGATGCATGTCAGGCCGCCAGCCGGACGGTGCCGCGGGCACCGACGACGCCGTTGGCCGCCATGCGTGCCTCGACTTCGCCCCGCAGGGCGGCGTCACGGGCCAGGTCCTCCTTGCGTGGCCGGCCGCGGGGCCGCTTACGCGGCACGACCGCCCCCCGCTCGAAGATCTCGCCGCCCCAGACGCCCCACGGCTCGGCCCGCTCGATCGCCCCGGCGAGGCACTCCACCCGCAGCGGGCAGTCCACGCAGAGCGACTTGGCCAGCTCCAGCTCCGTCGGGGAGTCGGAGAACCACAGGTCAGGGTCGAACTTCCGGCACGGCAGCTCCGCCACGACGTCCGGCTGGCCCGTTGCGGCCGGCCGGCACCCCGGCTGGTAGTCGCTGCGGTCGAGAGTGGCAAACGCCAGACTCATCGCCCGGTCACCTCTTTCTTCGCTTCGATCTCGTGGATCGCTTCCGACTTGCTCGTACCTGTGCGGCGGCAAAAACTAAGGCCGCGGATCCCGGTTGCGGGTTCCGCGGCCTCGAGGTGAGCCGGTGTGGTCTGGTGTCAGACCGGCCTTCCTCGAGGGGGAACACCGCGGGCAGCATCCATGAACGGCTTCTTGGCCGCCGGGATGGTGGTGCGAACGCTGCCTTCGGAGCTGCTGGTGCCATTGGTCGTCGCGACTACGGACGCACCCCGGAGCCGGAGCCAGCCCTGATCGACGCCAGCCCACCCGTTGACCGTGCGGTGCTGCTCGACCTGGATCTGGATCTGGTCCTGGTGCGCCACTGCCGAGTGACCGATGGGCGCGACGGCGGCCAGATAGCCACCGACCGTCGGAGCGCAGGCAGCGGTCAGCGTCGACAGCGTGGAAGTCTCGTAGCTCAGCACCGTCGTCACCTCCTGCCTGGACTCGTCACGAAAACCCTCCACCCCGACGGAGCAGCGAGAACGCCCACTGCTCGCGAGGTGTGACCTGAGGCTAAGCCTCTTGCGACGCCGGGGGCAAACCATTTTCCGGGTCGGATTCCGAACTTTTTTGCCAGTCAAGATCATCTACGGCCACACCGCCCACCAGAGCGTGCACCGACGGACCGTAGAGTCCCAGCTTGCGGGGGCCGATCCCGGCGATCGCCAGCAACTCGGCGTCGCTGCCGGGCCGCCGCTCGGCGATCGCCAGCAGGGTCGCGTCGGTGAACACCACGTACGCCGGCACCCGCTGGTCGCCGGAAACCCGCGACCGCCACGCCCGCAGCCGGTCCAGCAGATCCTCGTCCAGATCCGACGGACAGGTGGCGCACCGGCCCAGCTTGCGGTCGACGCCGGCCAGCAACGTGGTCCCACAGACCCGGCAGGAGACCGGCTGGCCGCGTCGGCGCTCGCCGGAGCGGCCCGCCCCCGGACCGCCGCGCCGAGCACCGCCGGCACCACCGCCCGAGCGGTCCAGCTGCGGCAGGAACCGGCAGGGCCGGCGGGTCCGCCCGCCCGGCGACCGGGCGGCACCGTAGGACAGCCACAGCCACTGCCGGGCCCGGGTCACCCCGACGTAGAGCAGCCGGCGCTCCTCCTCCAGCTGCTCGGCCGTGCGGGCGTACGTAGTGGGCAGTGTCCCGTCGGCGAGCCCGACCAGGAAGACCGCGTCCCACTCCAGGCCCTTGGCCGAGTGCAGGGAGGCGAGGGTGACTCCGGCGACGGTCGGCACGTGCTGCGCCGCCGCCCGCCGCTGCAGCTCGGCGCAGAAGTCGGCGAGCGGGACCGGGCGTTCGCTGACCGCCGCCTCCCCCACCGGCACCAGCACCGGTTGGGCGCCGAACTCCTCGGCCAGCTGGACCAACGCAGCGAGCGCCTCCCAGCGTTCCCGCGCCGCCCCGCCGGGCGGCGGCTGGTCCGGGGTCCAACCCACCGCGGCGAGCCCGGCGGTGACCGCCTCGACCAACGGGGTCTCCCCGGGCGTCGACCGGACCGCCGAGCGCAGCGCGACCATCGCCTGCCGGATCTCGGCGCGTTCGAAGAACCGCTCCGCGCCCTGCACCACGTACGGCACCGCCGCCTCGGCGAGGGCCTTCTCGTACGCCTCGGACTGGGCGTTGGTCCGGAACAGCACGGCGATCTCGGCGGCCGGCGTACCCGCCGCGATCAGCTCGGCGCAGCGCGCCGCGACCGCCGCCGCCTCGGCCGGCTCGTCGGTGAAGATCCGCACGTCCGGCTCCGGGCCGGGCTCGCGCTGGCCGACCAGCTCCAGCCGCAGCCGGGCCTCGGTGCCCTTGGCCTGCCTGATCACCGTGTTGGCCAGGCCCACCACCTGCGGCGTCGACCGGTAGTCGCGGACCAGTCGCACCACCACCGCCTCCCGGCGCCGACGGGCGAAGTCGACCAGGTACGCCGACGTGGCGCCGGTGAACGAGTAGATCGTCTGGCTCGCGTCGCCGACCACGGTCAGGTCGTCCCGCTCCCCCAGCCAGGCGTCGAGCAGCCGTTGCTGCAACGGGTTGACGTCCTGGTACTCGTCCACCACGAAGTGCCGGTACTGGGCCCGGACCTGCTCGGCGACGTCCGGGTGCTCCTCGATGCCCCAGATCGCCGCCCGCAGCACGTCCTCGAAGTCGATCACGCCGTTGCCGCGCTTGATCTGCTCGTACCCGGCGTACACCTCGGCCACCTTGGCCGGCTCGTGCGGAGTCTCCCGCAGCGCCTTCGCCGCCGCGACGGCGTACTCGGACGGCTCCACCATCGCCGACTTCGCCCACTCGATCTCACCGGCCAGGTCCCGGGCGGCGGCCCGGTCGGTGCGCACCCCGACCCGACCAGCGGCGAGGGTGACCAGCCGGACCTTGCTGTCCAGCAGCTCCGGCATCTCCCGGCCGCCGAGCAGCCGGGGCGCGAAGTAGCGGACCTGGCGCAGCGCCGCGGCGTGGAACGTCCGCGCCTGCACCCCGCCCACGTGCAGCGCGCCGAGGCGGGCCCGCATCTCGGCAGCGGCCCGCGCGGTGAAGGTGACCGCCAGTACGTGCCGGGCGGCGATCTCGCCGGAGAGCACCCGGTAGGCGATCCGGCTGGTGATCGCCCGGGTCTTCCCGGTGCCGGCACCGGCCAGGATGCAGACCGGCACCGGCGGAGCGGTCACCGCCGTACGCTGCTCCGGGTCCAGCCCGCTCAGCACTCGGCCTGGTCCTGGGTCTGAGTTGATGTCGGCCGCCACGGGTAGGAATCATCGCAGCCTCGCGCGACGTTGCACCGGCTAGCCCGGGTGCCGCCCGGGCCGGAACTACTGCGCCCCGGCACCGCCCGGGGCCGGCGACCCGGCGGGCGAGTGCCCGCCGTGGCCCGACGACCGCGGAGGACCTGCAGATGTTGACCATGTATTCGACCAGTTGGTGCGGCTACTGTCACCGGCTCAAGTCGCAGTTCGACCGGGAGCGGATTCCCTACGAGGTGGTTGACATCGAGCAGGACGCCGAGGCGGCCGCGTACGTGATGGGGGTCAACGGCGGCAATCAGACGGTACCGACGGTCCGTTTCCCGGACGGTTCGGCATTGACGAACCCGAGTATCGTTCAGGTTCGGCAGCGGCTCAGCGACCTCGCGGCGAGCTGAGTCGCACTCACGGTCCGTCCGCCGCCGTGCACAACATCGCATTTGGCTAACACGCCCACCAGAGGACCCCACCGAGGCAGCAATCGGGCCATACTGTTTCGGGCCGTGACCCACATCGCCGCGACATTGGCGGTCACCAAACGGATCGGGGGTGGTTTCCGGTGCAGCCCGAGGAGCCCGAGCAGCCCATACCGAGCCCGAACCTGCGTCGTCGCCGCCTCGGCAGCGAGCTGAGGCGGCTGCGGGAACACGCCGGACTGACCGGTGAGCAGGTGATCGAAAGAGTGAAGTGGGCGTCCGCGTCCAAGCTCTCCCGGCTCGAGAACGGGCGCAGTCGGCCGGGGGTCGGCGACGTGATGGACCTGCTCGACCTGTACGGCGTGACCGGCTCCGAACGCGATGATCTGGTCGGCATCGCTCGCGACGCCGGCAACACCCGAGCCTTTCTCAGCTCGTACGCGGTGATGACCAGCCTCCAACGGGCGTACGCCGAGCTGGAGGCTGGTTGCACCGAGATCCAGGAGTACGGCGCGGTGATCATCCCGGGCCTGCTGCAGACCTCCGCCTACGCGAAGGTGCGCATCCTCTCGGCGCGCCCGCTGGTGGAGATGGTCGACGAGCGGGCCACCGGACGCCGGACGATCCTGCAGAAGGCGACCAACCACCGGACCGCCGGCCAGAAGCGCAACGCCGACGACCCGGACACCGAGGTCGCGGCCCGGCAGTCCCGGCAGTCGATGCTGCTGCGCGAGAACGGGGCGCCGAAGTACACCGCAGTGCTGGAGGAGGCGGCGGTCAGCCTGCGCTGCGGCCCGCCCGACGTGATGGTGGCGCAGCTGAAACATCTGCTCACCATGGCGCAGCTGCCCAACGTCACCCTGCGGGTGCTGCCACCGAACGCCACCGTGGCCTCCTGGTACCTGTCGGAGACCGCGTTCTCGATCTACCACTTCGCCGACCCGGAGGACCTGAGCGCGGTGGCGGTCGAGACGCTCGCCGCCGACATGATCGTCAACGACGTGCCGGTGCTCGAACGGTACGGCCAGGTCTTCGACTGGCTCTGCGAGGCCGCCCGCAGCCCGCAGGAGTCGATCGACTGGCTCAGCGACGCCGTGGCCCGGCACGTCGCCGCCGGCGCCACCGAGCTCGACTCCGTACCCGACGGCACCGCCCCCTCCTCCCCCACCACCCCTGCCCCGCTGTCCCCGCCCGCCGCGGGCGGGGCAGGCCCCGGCCGACCGGCCGGGCCGCCGATCCAGCGTGGACCGCACGAGCGGACCACGCGCCGGACCGGCCAGGCGATCCCGGACTGACCGACGGTCCGCCCGCCCGGTCCGTTTGACCAGCAAGGAGCAGGAATGAACCCAGCAGATCAGTCCAGCGTGCGCGTCCCCGGTCCGACCCCGCCCGCCTGGCGCAAGAGCAGCCGCAGCCAGAGCACCAACTGCGTCGAGGTCGGGGCGATGGCGGGTCACCGCGCACCGGTGCTGATGCGCGACAGCAAGGACCGCAGCGGGCCGGTGCTGTCGTTCGACCGCACCACCTGGCGTGACTTCATCGACAGCGCCAAGGATGGCGAGTTCGACCTGATCTGACCGCCGGCACCGCAGGGCAGGTCGAGCCGGGTGGCCGACGCCACCCCGACCCGGCTCGACCGAACGGACATCAGGATCGATCCGTTCGTCAGGTTTGACCGGCCACCGCAGCGGGTTCTCCTCCTGCGGAGACAACCGATGGAATTTCCAGCAGGAGCCTGTCCGACCTGAGCCATCGGCCGTCCCACCACCCAGGTCACCGGTTGCTCGGAGTCGTTCATGCGATACCTGATCGTCCGCACGGAGATCCGCGCGGTGGCACACGACGAACTCATCACCGCGGTCCGCACCGGCCAGCGCATTCGCGACGAGCGGACCACACCCGAGCCGCGCCGGCAGACGGTCTGTGCGGAGAACCTCGAAGCGGCCATGCACCTGGCCCGCGCACTGTCCACCGTCGGGCCGGTCCGCTCCGGCCGGCAACGGGTGAAGGTAGTGCCGGTCCCGCCCATCCGCTGACCGGCACCCACCGGACCGGCACCCACGGACCGGCACCCACCCGGCGAGGTCCGGCACGGCGGAGTCCGGCACGGCGGTCACCGGCCGGGGTCCGGCGCGGTCTCCGCCACCCAGCTGCGGATCAGGAACGCCGCGATCGACGCCGGCGGCGCGAACCGGACCGGGTACCCGTCGCCGGAGTCGAGCCGCTCACCCGCCAGCCCGGCGGCCACCTCGGCCCGGGTGAACCAGCGCGCCCGGATGATCTCCTCCGGGTCCGGCCGCAGCGGCTGCTCCGGGTCGACCCGGCCGAGGTAGCCCAGCATCAGGGTGCCCGGGAACGGCCAGGACTGGCTGCCGACGTACCGCATCGCAGTCAGCGTCAGACCCACCTCCTCGGCCACCTCACGGGCGACCGCCGACTCGGCCGACTCGCCGGGCTCCACGAACCCGGCCAGGCAGGAGTAGAGCCGGTCGGGCCCGTCGCCGCGCCGGGCGTGGTGGTTGGCCAGCAGACACCTCCCGTCCGGGCCGGGACCGCCGTCGGTCAACAGCACGATCACCGCCGGATCGGTCCGTGGCCAGCTCCGCGTACCGGTGTCGTCGACGCGTGACCAGCCACCATCGGTTGCCCGGGTCGGCAGCCCCGACGACGCCGAGTAGCGGTGCCGGGCGTGCCAGCTGACCATCGCCGCAGCGGTGGTGAACAGCCCGGCGTCGCGGTCCGGCAGCAGATGGCCGACCTCCCGGACAGTCACCGACCGCAGGCCCGGGTCAGCCACGGACGGCACCGCCACGGACGAGGACAGTACGGACGACGGCGGTACGGACGACGGTAGTGCCGCGTCAACCGCGAAGACCGGGGTGCCGTCGTCGACCGTACCGATGAAAATGCGGTCGGTGACCTCGACGGCCGGTGCCTGGTCCGGGCGCACCAGCACCAGGGTGGTCCCGTCGGCGCCGTCGCGCACCAGCGCCCGGCCACCGGCCGCGCCGTCCACCACCAGCACCAGCGAACGTGGCCAGGCCCGCGCCAACCACTGCGGATCCCGGCGGTACGGCGCTGCCCGGTCCATCGCGGCGCGGGCCAGCGACGGTTGTGTACCGACGGTCGGCTGCGTACCGGCGGTCGGCCCGACGGAGGTGTCACCCGGCGACATCGGGCGCTGCCGCACCAGGCCCGACTACGCCGGTGACCGACGCGTCGGACGTTTCGACCTCGGTCAACGCGGCGACCGGACCGGCGATCCGCGCGACGTCGCCGAGCACCACCCCCATCGCCAGCGCCGGTGCCAGATAGCGGGTCGCGGCGGCCGCCACCTCGTCACGGGTCGCCGAGGCGAGCCGCGCGGTGTGCTCGGCGAGAAAATCCAACGGCAGGCCGAACCCGGCGTAGGTGCTGGCCACCCCGGCCAACCCGGCCTGCGTCGACATGCCCAGCTGCAGGCTGCCGACCGCGTACTGCCGGGCCTGTTCGAGCTCGTCGTCGTCGGGCGGCAGCACCGCGAGCCGGCCGAGCTCGTGCAGGGTCTCCAGCAACGCGGGCGCGGTCACCTCGGTCGCCACGTCGGCGGCGAGCAGCAGCACCGATCCGGCCACCGAATGTTCAACCATCGAGTACGGGCCGTAGCTGTAGCCCTTGTCCTCGCGGATGTTCTCCACCCAGCGGGACGAGAAGTAGCCGCCGAACACCATGTTGGCCAGCTGCAGGGCGGCGTGGTCCGGGTGCCGCCGGTCCACCGCTGGCAACGCGATCCGCATCGACGACTGCACCGAGCCGGGCCGGTCGACCAGCAGCAGCGGGGCCGGGCGCGGCGCGGGCGCCATCGGCAGCGTCAACTGCCGGCCGCCGGCCGGCCAGTCGCCGAGCACCCGCTCCGCGGTGTCCAACGCCCGGGCAGGTGACACGTCGCCGACCAGCACCAGGTGCGCCCCGGTCGGCCGGACCCGGTCGGCGTGCAGAGCGCGCAGCCCGGCCGGCCGGACGGCGCGGACCTGGTCCACCCCGGGAACCGACTCGGCGTACGGGTGACGGCCGAACATCCGCCGGGACAGCGCGGCGCGGGCCAGGTGCGCCGGCTGGCTCAGCGCCACCTGGATCCGGTCGGCCAGCCGGGCCCGCTCGATCGCCACCTCGCCAGCCGGGTACGTCGCCCCGGTCAGCACCTCGCCGAGCAGTTCGAGCATCCGCCGCAGCCCGGTGACCAGCCCGGCGCCGGCGACCAGCAGCCGGTCGGCGTCCACCCCGGCGGACAGGCCACCGCCGACCGCCTGCAACTCGGCGGCCAGCTCCACGCCGGACCGGTCGACGGTGCCGGAGAACAGGGTCTGCGACAGCACCGTCGCCCTGGCCAGCGGGGCCCGCGCGAACGGCACCCGGAGCCGGATCTCCACCAGCGGCACCGACGGCCGGCGGATGGCGATCACCCGTAGCCCGTTGTCCAGCGTCCGCTCGGCAACCTTGGGCAACGGCGGTCGACGGGTCGGTCCGAGCGGCGGCAACGGCCTCCGGGTGGGGGCGGCGGTCACTGGGCTCCTCCGGGGACGACCTCGATCGTGGCGCGCCGGTGCGGGCGCAGGGTGGCGGCGGCCGCACGGACCTGTGTCTCGGTGACCGTGCCGAGCATCCGCGGCAACTCGTTGAGCAGCTCGGGGGTGCCCCGCTGCTGCTCCAGCACCGCCATCCGCAGCCCTCGGCCGAGCACCGCGTCGGTGTCGCGCAGCAGGTGGGTGGCCATCCGGGCCTGCACCCGGGCCAGTTCGCCCCGGGCGAAGCCGTCGACGGCCAGCCGGTCGAGCTCCTCGTCGACCGCGCCGAGCACCTTGTCGACGTCGCCGCCGGGCGGCAGATGCGCCTGCAGGACCAACGCCGACGGGTCCCGTACGTCGAACGGCTCCCCCTCGAACGACAAGTAGCCGCCGAGGCTGGTCACCGTACGGTCGCCACGCACCAGTCGCTCCACCAGCCGGGCCGCGTCACCGTCGGTGAGCACCTCGGCGAGCACCACGTACGGCAGGTAGCCGGCCAGGTCGTCGACCGGGTCCGGCACCCGCCAGGCGGCGGCCACCGCCGGCAGCGGAGCCAGCGGATCGGGGTACGCGGTACGCCGCTCGGTGGTCAGGTCCGGCTCGGCAAAGCTGGGCCGGGCCGGCGCCGGCCGGGCCGGCACGTCTCCGAAGTGCCGCTCGATCAGCCCGGTCGCGGCGGTGACATCGAAGTCCCCGGCGACGGCGAGCACCGCGTTGCCGCTGGCGTAGTAGCGGGTGAAGAACTCGGCGGCCTCACCGACGGTGGCGCTGTCCAGATCCTCGAAGGAACCGTAGCCGTCGTGCGCGTTGGGGAAGGTGTCGAACAGCACGGGCGGCAGCCGCAGCCAGGGAAACCCACCGTACGGCCGGTTGAGCACGTTGACCCGGATCTCCTCCTTGACCACGTCGACCTGGTTGCGCAGGTTCTCCTCGGTCAACTGCGGACCACGCATCCGGTCGGCCTCCAGGAACAGCGCCCGCTCCAACGCGTTGCTCGGCAGCACCTCGTAGTAGTCGGTGTAGTCCAGGTGGGTGCTGCCGTTGAAGGTGCCGCCGGAGCCCTGCACGTGGCGGAAGTGCGCCAGCTTCTCCAGGTTCGCCGAACCCTGGAACATCAGATGCTCGAACAGATGCGCGAACCCGGTACGCCCCGGTGGTTCGGACCGGATCCCGACGTCGTAGACGACCGCGACGCCGACCACCGGCGCGCTGCGGTCGGGCGCCAGGACCACCCGCAGGCCGTTGGGGAGGGTGAACCGCTCCACCGGGTACGCGGTCGCCGGGATCCGCACTGTACGCGCCACGGACCGACCCTAACCTGTCGGCGACAGTCCTCGGTGCACCGCCGGATCATTCGACACGTACGGATGCGTACAGGTCGTCGACCACCCAGTCGAGCTCGCGGTGGGTGCCGGGGATGGAGACGAACAGCACCGCCGCGGTCGGGCGTCCGACGTCGATACACGCCACCGCCACCAGTTCGTCGGTGGCCTGCAGGCCGGGCTGGGTGAAGTGCAGCCGGAACACCGTCAGCCAGGCGGGTCGCCCACCGATCGGGGTCCGCTCGTCGCGGATCAGGTCCATCCGGTTGGGCTGCGGGTAGTACTCGGCGCGGACGTCGGCGGCCACCTGCCGGCCGACGCACTCCAGGTCGAGGGAGAGCGCGTCGTTGTCGGCGGCCGGCACGGCGGCGGACAGGATCGAGGCGTGGTAGTCGCTGAACCCGTTGTAGTCCGCCTCGGTCACGAAATGCTGCCCCACCTTGTACGGCACCTGCAGCGCCCCGGCGTTCCACACCGTCGACCACGGCCGCCACGGTTCGCCGTACTCGGTGTAGGAGATCCCGGCGTCCGGGTCGACGGTGCGTGGCCCGGTCGGTTCGGGCAGCGCGGGGCCCAGTGTCGGGCCCGGTGTCGGGTCCGCCGGCGTGGGCTGCCCGCCGGGGCCTCCGGTGGGTCCGGGGCAGAGCTGGGCCAGCGGCGGCCGGACGTCCGGCGGCGGATCCGGGCTGCCGAACGGGTCCGGGTTGCCGCTGAGCACCAGCACCAGCACGGCGACCAGTCCACCGGCGAGCACCACGGCTGCGGCACCGCCGAACCACCACAGCCGCACCCCGTCCCGCCCGCCGCGCCCTGGGTCAGTCGGCGGCCGCCCCGACCCGACGCCTGGGCCGGTCGGCGGCCCGGTGGGCGGGCCCGCGTCGGCACCGGCGGCCGGGTACGGGCGGCCCGACCGGGTGACCGGCCCGGCGGACCAGTCCACGGCGGTGCCGGACGTTGCCCGGTCAGACGGCGGCGGATGAGACATCTCCCTTAGTGAAGCACTCGTCGGCGGGAAAACCGGCAGCGCCCCGACCGGTGCGGCCCCGGCGTGCCGACACCGCGCCGCCGGATCAGCGCGGGGCCGCCTGGACGCGGATCAGCGCGGGGCCGCCTGGACGCGGATCAGCGCGGGGCCGCCTGGACGCGGATCAGCGCGGGGCCGCTTCGATGTCGGTGGACCGTACCGCCGGGTCGGGTGCATGCAGTTCGACGACGACCGGCCCGGCGCCGGCGGTCGGACCGGTGTACCAGGGAGTGACGACAGAGGCCAGGGCCAGTAGCACGCCGAGCATCGCGACGCCGACGACGAGCAGGATCTCCCTCGTCGCGCTGGTCTCGGCTGTCATCTCCACCCGACCTCTCTGCCCGGGGGTCGCGTCCCGGCGGCCGTGCCTCGTCCGCCAGCCAAAGGATCCCGGTGGCGGGCGCGACGTGCAGTCAGCCATCGGACGAAAAGCGTGGATGTCTCGCGGAACCCGCCGGCCGTACGGACGACCCTGCTCATCCGTGCGGCGTCACTGTCCGTCGACACCGGCTGCTCTGACAGACCGTGCGGCCGGCCGCGACGACGAACGGCCGGCGGATGGCGCGGCCAGCGGATCCGTCGCAGGCGTCAACCGGTCCGGCACCGGGTAGAGGGACCCGCGTACCTGTCGGCACCACCTACCTTTCGGCAGTACGGCTCACCGGGGAGAGTGGTGCCTGACGGACCCACCATGCGGAGGAGACACCCGTGACGGACCATCTGGCGGAGATCAAAGCGCTGCCGGTGCCCGAACTCACCGACCGCTACCCGGCCATCGCCGACCACGGCCTGATCGGCGACGGCCAGACCGCCGCGCTGGTCGGCATGGACGGCACCGTACGGTGGCTCTGCCTGCCGAGATTCGACGGCCCGGCGCTGTTCGCGACACTGCTCGACGCCGAACGGGGCGGTGCCTGGACGCTGCGGCCGGCCGGCCTGCGCGCCGTCCGGCAGGAGTACCTGCCGGACACCGCCGTACTGCGTACCGAACTGCACACCGCCACCGGACGCCTGGAGATCCGCGACGCACTGCTGATCGCCGCCGCGTCCGACGGGCCGGCCGAGGGGGCCGGACCGGCCGTCGACCGGCCGCTCAACACCGAACTCGGGGCGGCCTGCGGCGAGCTGGGCCGCCTGGTCACCGTCATCGACGGCACGGTCGACCTGGAGATCGGACTGACCGGCCGGGGTGGGCTACGAACCACCCCCGCCGCCGAGGAGATCGGCATCGAGTCCCTGGCCGGGGACGGCGGCCGGTTGCGGCTGACCGCCAGCCGGCCGGTACCCGGCCTGGACCGGCTGGCCGGCCGGATCCGGTTGACCGCCGGCGACCGGCTCGGCCTGGTGCTGCGCTGGGCGCAGGGTCCGACCCGGCACCGCGACGCCGATCAGCTCGCCGCCGCGCTGGACCGCACCGCTGCGGCCTGGCGGATCTGGAGCCGCCAGATCAACTACTCCGGCCGGCACGCCGATCTGGTCCGCCGCAGCGCCATCACGCTCAAGCTCTGCGACGACCACGACAGCGGGGCAGTCGTCGCCGCACCCACGTCGTCGCTGCCGGAGGCGATCGGCGGCCGCCGCAACTGGGACTACCGGTTCACCTGGGTACGCGACGCCGCGTACACCGTCTACGCGCTGCGTCGGGTCGGGATGGCCGCCGAAGCCGAGTCGTTCCTGTCCTGGGTGCTGCAGGCCTGCACCCGCGACGGCCGACCACACGTGCTCTACACCCTGGACGGCACCCGGCCGGCCCCCGAACGGATCGACCCGGACCTGTCCGGCTACCGCGGTTCCCGGCCGGTGCGCTGGGGCAACGCGGCGGCCGACCAGATCCAGCACGACGTGTACGGCGAAATCCTCGACTGCGCCTGGCAGTGGGCCCGGGCCGGCGGCGCGGTCGACGACCGGCGGTGGTCCCGGCTGACCCGGCTGGGCCGCTCGGCGTTGCAGCACTGGCGTACCCCGGACCACGGCATCTGGGAGATCCGCCATGAGGGCCGCCCGTTCACCTATTCGGTGGCGATGTGCCAGGTGGCGGCGGACCGGATGGCCCGGCTGGCGACCGCCACCGGCCGGCGCGACGAGGTCGAGCAGTGGCGGCGGGCGGCCGAGGAGATCCGCTCGGCGCTGCTGACCGAGGCATGGGACGACGACAACGGGCACTTCACCGAGCACCTCGGCCAGCCCGGTACCGTCGACGCGAGCCTGCTCGCCCTGCCGCTGCGCCGGGTGGTCGACCCCGCCGATCCGCGTATGGTCGCCACCGTCGACGCCGTCCAACAACGCCTCGGTGCCGGCGGCGACCTGCTCTACCGCTACCTGCCCGAGGAGTCGCCGGACGGGGTCGGCGGCGGAGAGGGAGCGTTCCTGCTCTGCTCCTTCTGGTGGGTGGACAACCTGGCCGGCAGCGGCCAACTGGACCGGGCCCACGAACTGTTCGACCAGCTCTGCGGCCGGGTCAACCACGTCGGGTTGCTCCCCGAGCAGATCGACCCCGCGACCGGCGCCTTCCTGGGAAACTTCCCGCAGGCGTTCAGTCACATCGGGCTGATCAGCAGCGCGGTCAACCTGGCCCGGTACGGAAGGATGCGGACGTGACAGCGAACGTGATCGTGCTCGGCGCCACCGGCGACCTCACCACCCGTTACCTGTTGCCCGGTTTGGCCCAGCTGCGCGAGCTGGACCGGCCGGCGGACGGGATGCGGCTGATCGGGGTGGCCCGCGACGAGCTCGACGACCGGGGCTTCCGGCACCGGGTGAGCGCCGCGCTGCGCGAGCACGCCCCCGAGGTGGCCACCCGGGCCCGCAGCGAACTCGCCGAGTCGGCCAGCTACGTCCACGGTGACGTGACCGACCCGGAGGTGCTGGCGACGGCGCTGGAGATCGCCCGGGACGGCGAGCGGGCCAGTCACGGCGACGACGCCGTGGTGGTCTACCTGGCCCTGCCGCACCGGCTGTTCGAGCCGGTCGCGATCGCGCTGGGCCGCTGCGACCTGCCGGCCGGCATCCGGCTGGTGGTGGAGAAGCCGTTCGGCGAGGACCTGGCCAGCGCCCGACGGCTGAACACGGTGCTGCACCAGGTGCTGCCGGACGACCGGGTGTTCCGGGTCGACCACTTCCTGGCCAAGCAGACCGTGCTGAACCTGCTCGGACTGCGGTTCGCCAACCGGGTGCTGGAGCCGCTGTGGAGCAACACGCACATCACCGGGGTCGACATCGTCTTCGACGAGACGGTCGACGCGGAAGGCCGGTCCAGCTACTACGACCACGCCGGCGCGCTGCGCGACATGGTGCAGAACCATCTGCTGCAGCTGCTGACCCTGGTGGCGATGGAGCCGCCGCTGACCGTCGACCCGGCCGACCTGGCGGTGCGCAAACTGGATGTACTGCGGGCGGTCCGCCCGATCCGGGCCGCCGACGTGGCCGACTGCACGGTACGCGGCCGGTACACCGCCGGGGTGGTCCAGGGCCGACGCGGCGAGCGGAAGGTGGCCAGCTACGTCGACGGTGCCGGGGTCGACCCGGCCCGGGACACCGAGACGTACGCCGAACTGACCGTCCACATCGACAACTGGCGGTGGTCGGGGGTGCCGTTCAAGCTGCGTACCGGCAAGGCGTTGGCCGCCGACCGGCGCGAGATCGTGATCCGGTTCGCCGACGTGCCGCACGCGATCTTCACCGACCGGGACAGCCAGTGCAACGAGCTGCGGCTGCAGCTCGACCCGGACCGGATGTCGCTGCGGCTCAACGTCAACGGCATCGGCGACCCGTTCGACCTGGAGCCGGTCGAGATGGTCACCGAGCTGGCCCGGCAGGCACCGAGCCCGTACGGGCAGTTGCTGCTGGCCATCATCGAAGGTGACACCCGGCTCAGCGCCCAGGCGCAGGAGGCCGAGGAGAGCTGGCGGATCATCGAACCGGTGCTGGCCGGTTGGGCGCAGGGTCGGACACCGCTGCGCGACTATCCGGCCGGCAGCACCGGCCCACGGCCCTGACCGGCCGGGCCGCGTACGGCTCCCGGGCGGGCCGGACCGCATCTCGGTCCGGCCCGGTCCGGGTCTGATCCGGGTCTGGCCGGTCAGCGGGCCGCCGGACGGCGGGCCGGGCGACGCCGGCCGCCCGGGCGACGCCCCGGACGCCGACCGGTACCGGTGCCGTCGGCGGTGCCGGCCGGAGTGTTCTTCGCCGCCACGGCCCGGGTCGGCGCGGGGAGCGTGACCGGCACCCCGGACGGGGTGCGGGCGCCGGTGACCCGGGCCAGTTCCGCGTCCGCCGGGCTGACCGAGCTGCGCTGCGGCCGGATCTTCGCGGCGGCCATCAGGCGGTCCATGTCCCGCCGCTGCTCCGGCAGGACCAGGGTGGCCACCACTCCGGCGGCACCGGCCCGGGCGGTACGCCCGCCCCGGTGCAGGTAGTCCTTGTGGTCCGCCGGCGGGTCGACGTTGAGCACCAGGTCGAGGTCGTCGATGTGGATGCCACGGGCCGCGACGTCGGTGGCGACCAGCGCGGTGACCTGACCGGTCTTGAACTGCTCCAGGATGCGGTTGCGCTGCCCCTGGGACTTGCCGCCGTGCAGGGCGGCCGCCCGTACCCCGCTGGCGAGCAGTTGGCGGGCCAGCCGGTCGGCGCGGTGCTTGGTGCCGATGAACATGATGACCCGGCCGTCCCGGGCGGCAATGGCCGCCGTGGTCGCCGGCTTGTCGGCCGCGCTCACGTGCAACAGGTGGTGGCTCATCGCACCGACGGTGGCGGTCGACGGGTCGACCTGGTGCGACACCGGGTCGGTGAGGAACTCGCGGACCAGCCGGTCCACCCCGCGGTCCAGAGTGGCCGAGAAGAGCATCCGCTGCCCGCCCGGCGCGACCTTGCGCAGGATCATGGTGACCTGCGGCAGGAAACCCATGTCGGCCATCTGGTCGGCCTCGTCGAGCACCGTCACGGTAACGTCGTCGAGCTGGCACGCACCCCGGTTGACCAGGTCGTTGAGCCGACCCGGGGTGGCGACGACGATTTCCGCGCCGGAGCGCAGCGCGTCGGCCTGGCGTTGGATCGACAGGCCACCGACGACGGTGACGCAGCGCAGCCGCACCGCCCGGGCGTACGGTTCCACCGCGGCCGTCACCTGTTGGGCCAGCTCACGGGTGGGGACCAGGACCAGGGCCAGTGGCCGACCGGGGCGGGCGCGCCGCCCGGCGGTACGGGCCACCAGCGGCAGCCCGAAGGCGAGGGTCTTGCCGGAGCCGGTGCGGCCGCGGCCGAGGACGTCACGGCCGGCCAACGAGTCGGGCAGCGTCGCCGCCTGGATGGGGAACGGCTCGTTGATGCCGTTGGCGGTCAACGCGGCGAGCAGGCTCGCCGGCACACCGAGGTCGGCGAAGGAGGGCGTCTGGACGTGAAGAATCGTGGTGGTGCTCATATGACCGGATCGGCCTTCCGCTAGCGAGGTGGCACGTAGCGAGGAAGGCGCCGGGCGACGGGGTCGCCAGCAGCGGGTCACAAGCACGAACCAGGGTGGGACTTGCTGCGGTCCGGCTCCCGCCGCTCAGGCGGCGGGAGCCGGACCGTTCGTACCGAACAGCTCAGAGCGGGCGGATGTTGGCCGCCTGCGGGCCCTTCTGGCCCTGGGTGATCTCGAACTCGACCCGCTGGTTCTCGTCCAGGCTCCGGTAGCCGGAGGACTGGATGGCGGAGAAGTGGGCGAACACGTCGGCACCGCCCTCATCCGGGGTGATGAAACCAAAACCCTTGTCCGCGTTGAACCACTTGACGGTGCCTACTGCCATGTAACTCTTCTCCTTGATGGAACGATCGGACCCGAGACTGCCTGCGGGCCGATGTGAGATCCGCGCTTACTACGCGGACCGGCGTCGCGGTGCTGATCGCCCCATCCGGAACAGAGTCCGGACACAACAAAGAGCGCCTGGGCCGAGACCCCACAGGCGCTCGCACTGTCACTGTGACCGGCCGGCCGGCGGGTAGCACCGGGGACGGCACGGGGAACCAATACTGCAACACCGCCAGGCTATCACGAATCCGACGTGCCACCCAGCAACGGCAGATCATTGATCAGCTTCGCCAGCCCGGCCCGGTCCAGCAGGTCAGCCGGCCGCACGGTGACACCGTCGCGCACGTAGTGGAACGCGGCCCGGACCTGCTCCACCGGCACCCCGGCCAGGTCCGCCCAGGCCAGCCGGTACGCGGCGAGCTGCACCGCCGCCGCGGCTTCGGCCACCCCGGTCGGCTGCCGCCCGGTCTTCCAGTCGACCACGTCGTACCGGCCGCCCGGACCGGCGAACACCGCGTCCATCCGGCCACGAACCACCACCCCGGAGATCACCGTGGCGAACGGCACCTCCACCTCGACCGGCACCCGGCCGGCCCACTCGCTGGCCAGGAACCGCTCCTGCAGCTCCAGCAGGGCGTCGTCGGGTGCCGCGTCGGCGTCGGCGGAACCGGGCAACTCGTCGACGTCCAACAGCCGGTCCGCGCCGAAGCGCTGCTCCAGCCAGGCGTGGAACGCCGTCCCCCGCCGGGCGTACGGATCCGGTCGACCGGGCAGCGGCCGGCGCAGCGTCCGGGCCAGCCCGAACCGGTCCCGACGCAAGGCCACCAACTGCGACACCGACAACTGGTCCGGCAGCGGCACGTCCACCGGCCCGACCCCGTGAGCCAGCTGGTCCCGCTCGGCGAGCAGGATCCGGGCCTCCGCCCACCACCCCGCCGACGGCTCATCGTCCGGCGGGTCGACCGGCCGGTCCATCGCCTGGCGGACCAGGTTCGCCGCCTCCGTCATCCGGGGCCGCTGCGCGCCCAGCGGATCGGCCGGCCACTCGGCCCGGACCGTCACCTCGTCGATCGGGTTCGCCGCGCCCGGCAGCGGCTCCGCCGCCCAGTGGTCCACCACCCCCGCGCCGGCCAGGCAGTCGTCGTGGATCTCCCTGAGGAACACCGACGGCCCACGGTGCCGTTTCACCCCGGCGCCCCACCAGTAGCCGGAACAGAGCAGCAGCCGGCGCGGCCGGGTGACGGCCACGTACGCCAGCCGCCGCTCCTCCCGCTCGTCGTGCTCGCGCCACCGCTTGCTGAACTCGGTCAGCTCCCGCTCCACCGCCTTCTGGTCCTCGGCGTCGTCGAGGACCAGCGCCGGCAGGCCATCCGCGTCGCCGCGCAACGGGAACGGCAGCACCCCGAGGCCGTACAGGTAGTGGTCCGAGCCGCGCACCGCCCCCGGCCAGACGTCGCGGGTCAGCCCGGCCACCGCCACCACGTCCCACTCCAGGCCCTTGGCGGCGTGCGCGGTGAGGATCTGCACCGCGCCGGACACCACGTCGATCTCGCCGGGGCTCAGCCCGCGTTCCTCGTCCTCGGCGGCGTCCAGGAACGCCAGAAACGCCGACAGGGTCGCGGTGTCCGACTCACCGGCGAACCGGGCGGCGACGTCGCCGAGCGCGTCCAGGTGCCCGCGGGCCAGCCCGGCGTCACCGCCGCCGGCCCCGCCGGCCCGCACCGCCACCTCCACGTCCAGGCCGGTGGTCCGCTCGACGTCGGCGATCAGGTCCGGCAACGACTGGTCCAGGCGTTGCCGCAGCAGGGCCAGCTCCCGGCCGTACCCGCGCAGCCGGGCGTAGCCCTCCGCCGAGTACAGCTGGGCCGGCCCCGGATCGGCCAACGCCTCGACCAGGCTGGCCTCGTCGAGCCGGTCGACGACGATCTCCGGCTCAGCCGCCCCGGCCCGGGGCAGCTCCCGCCGGGCGTCGGCGATCGCCCGGGCCCGCCGGTGCAGCGCCACCAGGTCCCGGGGACCGATCCGCCACCGGGCCCCGGTCAGCAGCCGCAGCAGCGCCGCGCCGTCGGTCGGATCGGCCAGCACGCGCAGCGTACTGACGACGTCGCGGACCTCCGGGGTGTCCAGCAGGCCGCCGAGACCGACCACCTCGACCGGCAGGCCGCGGGCCCGCAGCGCCGCCTCGACCGCCGGGATCTGGCTGCGCACCCGGACCAGCACCGCGCTGGTCGGCCGGGCGTCGACCGGGATCTCGTCACCGCGACCCGGCTCGACGCCGGCCGCCCCCCGCCAGGCCGCCAACATGCCGTCGGCGATCCACTCGGCCTCGTCGAGCACCGTGTCCAGCAGCGCGCAGTGCACCGTCGCGGCCGGCGCGCCCCGGGCCGTGCGGCCCGGAATCGGCGGAGCGACCTTCGCGGCGGCGGCCAGCGCCGCCACCCGGGCCCCGGCGGTCCGCAGCGGGCCGGACAGCTGGTTGGCGACGCTGAGGATCTCCGGCCGATTGCGCCAACTGGTGGTCAGCGTCAGCGACCGGGCCGGGGTGCCGTCGGCACGGGCGAACTCGCCGGGGAACCGGTCCAGGGTGCCGGCGCTCGCCCCGCGCCAGCCGTAGATCGACTGGCACGGGTCACCGACCGCGACCACCGGATGCCCGCCGCCGAACAGCGACCGCAGCATCACCACCTGGGCGTGGCTGGTGTCCTGGTACTCGTCGAGCAGCACCACCCGGTAGCGGTCCCGCTCCAACTCGCCCACCGCCGGATGGTCCCGGGCCACCTGCGCCGCCCGGGACATCTGGTCGGCGAAGTCCATCGCCTCGAAATCGGCCTTGCGCTGCTGGTACGCCCGGACCAGCGGCAGCAGCCGCAGCCGGATCTGCTGGATGGTCAGCGCCCGCCGCACGTCGGCGTACACCCGGCCGGGCCGGGACTGCACCTCGGCGAAGAACCGGCCGGTCCAGCCGGCCAACTGGTCCGGGGTGACCAGGTGCTCGGCCAGTTCCCCGGCGAGCGCCAGCACCGCGTCGGTGACCGTGCCCGGCGCCCGGTCCACCTCGGA
Organism: Solwaraspora sp. WMMA2065; assembly: GCF_030345075.1. NCBI lineage: Bacteria > Bacillati > Actinomycetota > Actinomycetes > Micromonosporales > Micromonosporaceae > Solwaraspora > Solwaraspora sp. WMMA2065. The sequence goes on along the minus strand of NZ_CP128361.1, from coordinate 6,213,365 downwards.
CATGTCACCGTCGTAGTTGCGGACCAGGAAGTCGACGATCTGCCAGCGGGACGCCTCGGTGAGCAGCCGGGCCGACGGCTCGTACCCGGCCCGCAGCCCGTGTTCGGTGACCACCCGGGCGGCGTACGAGTGGTAGGTCGCCACCATCGGCTCGCCGGCCAGCGGATCCTCCTCCTCCCGGCGACCCTGCCGGCCGAGCTGGCGGACCAGTTGTCCCAGCCGGGTCCGGATCCGGTGGGCCAGCTCACCGGCCGCCTTACGGGTGAAGGTGAGGCCGAGCACCTGCTCCGGGCGTACCTGGTCGTTGGCGACCAGCCAGACCACCCGGGCGGCCATCGTCTCGGTCTTGCCGGACCCGGCCCCGGCGACCACCAGCAGCGGCTCCACCGGGGCGGCGATGATCGCCGCCTGCTCCGGGGTCGGTGGCGGCAGTTTCAGCAGCCGGGACAGCTCCTGCGGGGTGTAGCGCGGCCCGGCGTCAGGGCGGCGGCGCGGCGGCGGAGCGGCGGCGAACAACGACTGCTGCGTCATCCGTGCTCCGCTGGTGGTTCGACGACCTGCCGGCCCTTGCCGGAGACCGGGCAGCTGGTCTTCACCGGGCAGACCCGGCAGCTGGAGTTGGCCACCGCCGAGAACGTCGACGCCGCCATCGTCTGGGCGGTACGGCGGACCATCGCCGTCGCCCAGCCGGCGTCGTCGGTGTCGGCCAGCGGCTCCTGCTGCTGCTCCTTCGCCTCCTTCACCGGGGTACCGAGCTGGACCAGCGCCGCGCCACCGGCGTCGTCGCCGTACTCGGCGAACGCCCCCGCCTCGACCGCCGCCTGGTAGGCACCGAGCTGCGGATGCTCGGCCAGCTCGGCGGCGGTGACCGAGGTCGACTTGCCGGTCTTGAGGTCGATCACCACCAACCGGCCGTCGGCGTCGATCTCCAACCGGTCCACCCGGCCGGTCAGCTCCACCGGCTGCCGCGGGTCGTCCAGCCGTACGGTGAACTCGTGCTCGATCGCGAGCAGCCGGCGCGGGTTGCTGGCCAGCCAGCGCAGCAGCTTGTCGACCATGCCTTCGGCGCGGGCCAGCTCCGGACCGGCCATCCAGCGGGCGGCCAGGTCGATCGCGTCGAACCGGGCCGCGACGTACTCCAGCAGTTTCGCCCGGTCGACGCTGGCGTCCTCGGCGAGCATCGCCGCCGCGTGCACCAGGTTGCCGACGCCGGCCGCCGCGCTCGGCTCGCCCCGGCCGCCGTGCCGCTCCAGCAGCCAGCGCAGGCTGCACCGCAGCGCGCTCTCCATGGTCGACGGGGTGACCCGGACCGACTCGCCCTCGTCGACCAGCGGCCGGTCGTCGGAGAGCGGCCGCAGCCCCCACCAGTCGTCCGGGTGGGCACCGGGCACCCCGGCGACCGCCAGCCGGCCGAGCACCGCCGCCGCCTCCTGCCGGCGCTGCGGCTGCGCCGTCTGGTCGGTGACCACGGTACGCAGCTCGGCGACCAGCGCCGGCAGGGTGAGCGACCGGGGCGGCCGGCCGACCGGCAGGGTCGGCAGCTCCTCGCCGTCGGCATCCACCGTCGACACGCCCAGCTCGTGCAGGAACCGGCTCGGCTGCTCCTCGTGGTCCAGCCCGCCGACCCCGGCGGAGGCGACCGCGGTGACCAGCAGCCGTCGGCGGGCTCGGGTCACCGCCACGTAGAACAACCGCCGCTCCTCGTCGAGCAGCGCCGACGTCTGCGCGACCAGCGACGCGGTGAGCCCGGCGCCGTCGGCCCGGCCGGTCAAGACATCGACCAGCCGTTCCGAACCGAGCAGGCTGCCGCGCAGCCGCAGGTCCGGCCAGACACCCTCCTGCACCCCGGCGACCGCCACCACGTCCCATTCGAGGCCTTTCGCGGCATGCGCGGTGAGCAGCCGGACCGCTTCGCCGCGGTCGCCGCTCGGCGCCAGGGTGTCGGCCGGCAACTGCTGGCCGAGCACATGGTCGAGGAAGACCTCGGTCCGGGCACCCGGCAGCCGATCGACGAACCGCGCGGCCGCGTCGAACAGCGCCATCACGGCGTCCAGGTCCCGGTCCGCCGCCGCGGCCCGCCACCGCGCCCCGGCGTCGGTCACCCCACCGACGGGTACGGTGCCGGCCGGCCCGCCCGGGGTCCGGCCGCGCAGGATCGCGCCGAACCACCGGTCGGCCAGACCGCTGGTCTGCCACACCGCCCAGAGCACATCCTCGGCGGTCGCACCCGGCCGGGCCGCGGTGTCCCGGGCGGTGGCCAGCAGCGCCGCGACCGCCTGCGCCGGTGCCGCCCAGCGGCGTTCGATCGCGGCCAGCTCCGCCGGATCGCGCAACGCGTCGACCAGCAACTCACCGGAGGGACGGCGGTCACCGGCGGCCAGCGCCAGAGCCCGCAGCCCTTGCCGCAGCCGCCGCTCGGCCAACGGATCCGCCCCGCCCAGCGGGGAGTGCAGCAGCGCGACCGCCGCCTCCTCGTCCAGCCGGTCCGGCTCCAACGCGCAGCGCAGCAGCAACAGCAACGGCGCCACCGCCGGCTGCCGGTGCAGCGGCAGGTCCTCCGCGTGCACCACGGTCGGTACGCCGGTGACGTGCAGCGCCCGCTGCAGCGGCGGCAGCTGCAGCGTGGTGGAGCGCACGATCACCGCCATCCGGGACCACGGCACCCCGTCGATCAGGTGCGCCACCCGCAGCGCGTGCGCCAGGTAGCCGGCCTCGCTGGTCGCCGAGCGGAACACCCGTACCGCTACCGGGTCGGCCCGGTCCGGCGTCGCGCCGTCGGCCGGCGGCGGGTCGGCCGGCGACCGACCGACCGGCCCGCCGGCCGGGGCCGGGCGCAGCTCGCGGTGGCCGGCCGGGCCACGCAGCCGCCGGGCCACCCGACCGGTCGCCACCAGCAGCTCCGGATCGGTGCGGTAGCAGACCGGCAGCAGGATCTGCCGGGCGGGCGCGCCCGAGGCAGTCCGGAACCGGTGCCTGAACGCCGGCACGATGCCCGGATCGGCGCCCCGGAACGCGTACGTCGAGGAGTCCGGGTCGGCGAACACGACCAGCGGCCGCCCGCCGCCGGCGAGCAGGCCGAGCAGCTCGACCTGCGCCGGGTCGGTGTCGGCCAGTTCGTCGACGTAGATGTAGGACAGCCGGCCCCGTTCGGCCTCAAGCAGCGGCGGATCGTCGGTGAGCAGCCCGGTGGCGGCCCGGACCAGCTCGGCGTGGTCGTAGCCGATCGAACCCCGGTTGCTGACGTCGCGCAGCGCGAGAACCGCGACGTACTGGCGCAGGAAGCGGGCCGCCGCCGGCCAGTCTGCCCGGCCCAGCCGTTCACCGAGCCGGGCCAGCTCGACCGGCCCGACACCACGTTCGGTGGCCCGCTGCAGCAGGTCGCGCAGCTGAGTGGCGAACGCCCTGGTGGGCAGGGCGGCGCGCAACTCCGGCGGCCAGCCGACCGGGTCACCGATCTGGTCACCGATCTGATTGCCGGCCGGGCCGGTGGTGGCGGCGGTCGGGCCGTCCAGTCCGGTGGCCCCTGGCTGCGGGCCGGCCACGTCCAGCAGTTCGCGGATGATCAGATCCTGCTCGGGGCCGGTGAGCAGCCGCGGCGACGGCTCACCCCGTTCGGCGGCGGCACGGCGCAACAGGCCGAACGCGTAGCCGGGAAACGTTCGTACCAGGGGTTCGTGCAACACCCGCCGGGAGCCGGCGGCGATCGCCGCCTCGATCCGTCGGCGCAGTGCGACGGCGGCCCGCCGGTTGAAGGTGAGCACCAGGATCCGCTCCGGGTCGGTCCCCTCGGCGACCCGGGTGGCGACCGCGTCGACCAGGGTGCTGGTCTTGCCGGTACCCGGACCGCCGACGACCAGCAGCGGTCCGTCGGTGTGCGTGACCACTGCCTGCTGCGCGGAGTCGTCGAAGCGCGCCGGCTCGGCCTGCGCCGGCCGGCGGACCAGCCGGTACGCCTGCACGCCGCTCATCTCACCACGACGATGGGACAGCTGTCGGCAGCCGGGTGGCCGGCACGCCGGGTCGCGGGCACGCCGGACTGCAGGGATCCGGTCAATCGAGCCGGGCCTCGATCTCGTCCAGCGCCGCCGGCACTGAATCGACGACAATCAGCATCTCCCGGGCCGACCACCCGACGAACGCCGTCTCCGCCAGCGCCGTCAGCCAGTCCAGCAGCCCTTGGTAGAAGCCGTCGGTGTCGACGAGGACCACCGGTTTGCGGTGCAGCCCGAGCACCGCCGTGGTCCACACCTCGAACAGTTCGTCCAAAGTGCCGAGGCCGCCGGGCAGGGTGACGAACGCATCCGACTTTTCGATCATCAGCGTCTTACGGCTGGCCATCCCGTCGGTGACGACGAGTTCGTCGGAGCGGGTGTCGGCCACTTCCAGGTCGACCAGCGACTGCGGGATCACCCCGAGGGTCCAGCCGCCGCCGGCCCGGGTGCCGTCCGCGAGCGCACCCATCATGCCGACGCAGCCGCCGCCGGAGACCAGGGTGTGCCCACGCCGGGCCAGCTCCCGTCCGGTCTCGGCGGCCAGGTCGAGCCACCGCTGCTCAAGGGTGCGCGACGAGGCGCAGAAGACTCCGATCGCGGCCATCCGTGCTGCTCCTCTCACTCCGCCGGCCGGTGGTCCCCGGCCGGTGCCCGTTCGTCGGCCTGCCGCTCGGCCGCGATCTGGGCGTGCGCCGTCTGGCGCAGCGCCTCCTGCTCTGCGGCGAGGGCGGCGTCCGCGTCGACGATGTGCCGTACCGCCTCGGCGACGTCGTCGGTCAGGCAGAGCAGGTCGAGATCGGCATCGCCGATCCGCCCCTGCGCCTGCATCGTGTCACGCAGCCAGTCGACCAGTCCGGACCAGTACCCGGTGCCCATCAGCACCACCGGGAACCTGGTCACCTTGCCGGTCTGCACCAGGGTGAGCGCCTCGAACAACTCGTCCATGGTGCCGAACCCGCCGGGCAGCACCACGAACGCCTGGGCGTACTTGACGAACATGGTCTTGCGGGCGAAGAAGTAACGGAAGTTGATGCCGACCTCCACCCATTCGTTGATGCCCTGCTCGAACGGCAATTCGATGCCGAGCCCCACCGACACGCCGCCGGCCTCGGTGGCACCCCGGTTGGCCGCCTCCATCACACCGGGACCGCCGCCGGTGATCACGGCGTAGCCGGCACCGGCGAGCGCACGGCCCAGTTCTTCGGCGAGCCGGCATTCAGGGCTGCCCGACGCGCTGCGGGCTGAACCGAAAACACTGACCGCCGGCGGCAGATCAGCGAGAGTGTCGAACCCTTCGACGAACTCCGACAGGATTCGCAGCGCCCGCCAGGAATCCTTGGTCTTCCATTCGCCACGGGCCCGTGAATCGAGCAGACCCTGATCGGCGGTGCTGCGGCGGACCGCTTCCCGGCGCAGGGTCACCGCGCCCCGGTGCCGCTCCGACCCCGGTTCGTCGGGTGTCGGGCCAACCCGGTCCGGTCCCGGTCGGGATTGGTCGTCTGGCGCGCGATAGTTGTTCGACTGGTCCATCTGGACAACCGTAGTGGGCGGCGTGCCGTGCTTGACGCGGCCGCCCGCGCGTGTCCAGTGCGGACGCCGAACCGCCCCACTGCGACGCTAACCCGGCCCACGATGAGAAAGGTGATGTCAATCTTGCGTCAAGTGCAACCAAATCGGCTGCGGCTACGTCTCCATCAACAGATACTGGGTGCGCCGGACGGTGGGGAGGACGCCGTCACGGCACCTTCGGGGGGAGGAGTAGTCATGATGACACGTAGCGAACTCATCCGGGTCCGGCGGCAGATGCACCGCCGGATCCGTGTCGTGGTGGCCGAGCGCCGGGTTGCCGGCGGGCGAGCGCTTCCGGCTGAGCCGGTGGACGACACCGTCGAGCAGGAGCCGGCACTGCTGCGGTGACCCCGGTTCACTCCGGCGTCAGCCAACGCCGGAGTGTCTCGGCACCTTGCTGAATCTTGTCGATCTCCACGCGCTCGTCACGGGCGTGCGCCAGGTTGGGGTCGCCGGGGCCGAAGTTGAGCGCCGGGATGCCCAGCGCGGCGAACCGGGCGACGTCGGTCCAGCCCAGCTTCGCGACCGGCGGCTCGCCGACCGCGGCGAGGAACTCCCGCGCCGGAGCCGACGTCAGTCCGGGCAGCGCCCCATCGGCGCAGTCGACCACCTCGACATCGAACCCGGCGAGGACCTCGCGGACGTGCTGCTCCGCCTGCCGCCCGTCGCGGTCCGGCGCAAACCGGAAGTTGACCTCGACGTCGCACCGGTCCGGGATCACGTTGCCGGCCACCCCGCCGCTGATCCGGACCGCGTTCAGCCCTTCCCGGTACTCACATCCGTCGATGACGACGGTCCGCGCCGAATAGTTGCCCAGACGGCGCAGCACCTCACCGGCGGCGTGGATGGCGTTCACCCCGCGCCAGGACCGGGCCGAGTGGGCCCGGCGGCCGGTGGTGCCGACCACCGCCCGCAGGGTGCCCTGGCAACCGGCCTCGACAACGCCGTGGGTCGGCTCGTGCAGCACCGCGAAGTCGGCCGACAGCCACTGCGGGTGGGCCTCGGCCACCAGACGCAGCCCGTTGAACCGTGAGTCGATCTCCTCCGCCTCGTAGAACAGATAGGTGACGTCGTACCTCGGCTCGGCGACGGTAGCCGCCAGATGCAACGCGTGCGCCACCCCGGACTTCATGTCCGAGGTGCCGCAACCGTAGATCAGGCCATCGGCCTCCCGGGACGGGAAGTTGTCCGCCAGCGGCACCGTGTCCAGATGCCCGGCGAGCACCACCCGCCGGGAACGCCCCAGCTCGGTCCGGGCCATCACGGTGTTGCCGTACCGCCCGGTAGTCAGCCAGGGCACGACGGACAGTGCCTGCTCCACGCAGTCGGCGATCCGCTGCTCGTTGCGCGACACCGACTCGATGTCGACCAAGGCGCGGGTCAGGGTCACCGGATCGGCCAGGACCTCGGGGGTCAGCGGGTTCACCATGGCTGGCACGGTACCGTCTCGGCAGGGTCGACTCGTCCGCTGATCACCCGGATCGCCCGGACGTCGGCCCACTGGTGACACGTACTCCGATCGGAAGGCGACATTTCGGTGACGGTTTCGACGCAGCCCGCCTGGGGCATCGGCCTGGCCACCTGCACCGAGCAGGGCCAGGTGCTGGACACCTGGTATCCGGTCGGCCAGCTAGGGCTCGGCGAGCGTCCGCCGGCCGCGAAGGGCACCACACCGGCCGGACTGCCCGCCGGGGTGGTCGGCCCCCGGGCACTGCCCGGACTACGTACCGAGATCGTGGTCGTCGAGATCGGTTCACTGGCCGACCCGATCGCCGACGCCGCCGACGCGTACCTGCGGCTGCATCTGCTGTCCCACCGGCTGGTCCGGCCGAACGAGCTCAACCTGGACGGCATCTTCGGCCGGCTGGCCAACGTCGCCTGGACCTCCGGCGGACCGTGCCCGCCGGACCGGGTCGACGAGCTGCGGCTGATCGAGCGGGCCGCCGGGCGGCACCTGGCGGTGTACGGGGTGGACAAGTTCCCCCGGATGACCGACTACGTGGTGCCGTCCGGGGTGCGGATCGCCGACGCCGACCGGGTACGGCTCGGCGCCCACCTGGCGTCCGGGACGACCGTGATGCACGAAGGCTTCTGCAACTTCAACGCCGGCACCCTCGGCACCTCGATGGTCGAGGGGCGGATCGTCGCCGGCGTGGTGGTCGGTGACGGCTCCGACGTCGGGGCCGGCGCGTCGATCATGGGCACCCTCTCCGGTGGCGGCACCGAGAAGGTCCGCATCGGCGAGCGCAGCCTGCTCGGCGCGAACGCCGGCATCGGCATCTCGCTGGGCGACGACTGCGTGGTCGAGGCCGGCTGCTACATCACCGCCGGCTCCAAGGTGACCCTGCCGGGCGGCCGGGTGGTCAAGGCCCGCGAGTTGTCTGGGGTCGACGGGCTGCTGTTCTGGCGCAACTCAGTCACCGGGGCGCTGGAGGCCCGGCCGCGTACCGGTGCCGGCATCCAGCTCAACGAGGCACTGCACGCCAACAGCTGATCGCGGACCGGCCGGTGCGGTGAGTCGGTGGCGGCTCCGCCGAGGTCGGCCGGTGCCCCACCCGCCGCTACGGGGCGGGCAGGGCACCGGCCGGCGCGGGTCAGCGCCGCGCGATCCGGTACGCCTGGATGATCGTCTGCCGTGCCGTGTTGCCGGCCCGGTCGGTGACCGACGCCCGCAGCGACACGTAACCGTCCCGGTCCGGATGGTGGACCGTGGCGGTCCAGCCGGCCTTTGCGGACCGTACGTCGGCCGGCAGCCAGGTCTGTCCGCCGTCGTAGGACACCTCGACCGTCGGCCGACGGATCCCGATCCCGACCACACCCGGCTGGTGGGCGACGGTGAACGGGATCTCCATCGCCCGCCCGGCGACGGCGGTGTTGCCGGCGTCCACCGACGGGGTGAACCGCACCGCCATCACCGGCAGCGCCGCCACCTGGTCACGGGTCACCGGACCGGACGGGAAGGTCCACGCCCCGCTGACCGACGTGGAGAAGTCCCCGACGTCGTGCGTCGCCGACACCTCCAGCCGGTAGTCGGCCTGAGCCCGTGGCACCGGGAACCGGCCGTAGCCCGGCTCCGGGCTATCCCCGATCAGCTTTCCGCTGCGGTACAGCGCGGTCCGCGCGGTCTCCGTCACCACCCCGCCGAGGTGGCCCTGCGCGTCGCCGAACATCGGCACCTGGACGTCGACGACGTTGCCCCGCCGGCTGACCCAGGCACCGTCGCCCGGGACGGCCGGGAACACCGGCCCGTACGGTGCCAGGTTCCAGGTGTCCAGGATGCGTTTGCCGGGCTGGTGGCGGCTCGGTGGTGAGACCAGCACGGCGGTGTTCTCCGGCCAGAGCTGACCGTCCACCGCCCGGCCGAACTCCAGGGAACTCTCCCAGGTCGACGTGCTCGACACGCTGTAGTGCTCCACCCGCACGCTGGGCAGCTCGACCGGGGTCACCAGCGCCCATCCCCCGATGTCCTGCTCGCCGTGGCCGGGGAAGACCAACCGGTCGGTGCGGTCGCCGTGGCTGACCCCGCGGAACCGGTGCCGGACGGTGGCCAGCTCCCGGGGGCGGTAGTGCCGGGTGAAGCCGGTGGGCAGCCGGTCGGCGAAGAGCTCAGTCAACCCGTAGAAGTACGGGCTGGCGGTGAACCCGTCCGCGCCGTCCGGTCGCAGCCACTGGCTGGCGATGCTGGCGCTGAACTCGCCCGTGCCCGACGGACCGCCCTCGTGGGCGGCGGAGAGCCCGTCGAAGGTGTCGGCCAGCACCCCGATCCCGGCACCCATCTGCGGGGTGCGGTAGTAGAGGCTGACGTCGACCAGCGCCGGACGGGCGGTCGGCTCGGGCACGGTCATCCGGACCGGTCGGGCGGTACGGGCGTCGAACAGTACGGTGCGGTCAGCGTCCAGCCGCAGGTTCGACCGGACCAGAACGGCGAGCTCGTACTTCTGTTCGCCGGTCTGGCGTTGGATGACGCTGGACAGCCCGTACCGGCCGGCGGGCAGCCGGGTGGTGACCCGCCCGGAGCCGTCCGAGGTCCACGGCATCGCGTCCGCCATCTGGTCCAGGCCGACCGCGACGGTCCAGTAGTCGTCGGTCGCCACGCCGGCCTGGTTGACGTGGACGAAGGTCAGGTCGTAGCTTTCCACTTCCCGGTGGACGCCGAACGGGGTGACGACGCGCTGACCGGCACCGGTGGCAATCAGATGGCCGGAGTAGTAGCCGTTCTGGCCACCGACGCTGGTGTCCGCGGTCAGCGTCACTGCTTCGGTGCCGCCGGCCGGTACGGTCAGCGTGGTTGTGCCGGCCCGGAACATTCCCGCCGGTGCGCTGCGGCCGGTCGGACCGACGGCTTCGACGGTGAGGGTCAGGGTCTGCGGCTTGCTGCCGGTGTTGCGGTAGGTGACCTTCTCGACGATCGCCGGGTCGTCGTGGTGCGGCCAGTCGGCGCGGCCGAACGACACGCTGGCAGGTCGGCTGATCAGCTCCTGGGTGACGGCGCGAACGACGTCCACCCGGCCGGCACCCTGCGGGTAGGCGCCGGTGCCGGACCGCGGTGTGGCCGACGCCATCAGGCCGGCCTTCAACCGCACGGCGGTCCAGTTCGGCCGGCGCTGGGCGAGCAGCGCGGCGGCTCCGGCCACGTGCGGCGCGGCCATCGAGGTGCCGGAGGCGGCGACGTAGTGCTCGTCGACCGGATCGGCGAGGGTGGTGCCGGCGGCGCGGGCCGCGACGATCCCGACGCCCGGGGCGGTGATGTCCGGTTTGACCGCGTCGTCACCGGTGCGCGGGCCACGGCTGGAGAAGTCGGCGAGCGTGTCGTCGCGGTCCACCGCGCCCACGGTCAGCGCCGCGTCGGCGCTGCCCGGCGAGCCGACGGTGCGGTCCGCGCCGGAGTTGCCGGCTGAGATCACGAAGAGCGCGCCGGTCTGCGCGGTGAGCGTGTCGACCGCCTTCTCCAGCGGATCGGTCTGCGGGGTGTCCGGGCCACCGAGGCTGAGGTTGACGACGGTGGCCCGCTGGTCGGTCGCGGCCCACTGCATGCCGGCCAGGATCGCCGACTCGGTGCACCAGGACGACTCGCACACCTTGCCGGAAACCAGGGTGGCGTCGGGGGCCACTCCCTGGTTCGCCCCGCCGGAGGCGGCACCGCTGCCGGCGATGATCGAGGCGACGTGGGTGCCGTGCCCGACCCGGTCGGCCGGGTCCGGGTCGTCGGTGAAGTTCTCCGACCGGGCCACCTTGCCGGTCAGGTCGGGGTGGTCGGCGTCGACTCCGCTGTCCAGTACGGCGACGGTCACCCCGGCCCCGGTGAATCCGGCGTCGTGGGCGGCCGGCGCACCGATCTGCCCGACGCTGCGGTCGAGCAGCAGTCGCCGTCGGCCGTCCAGCCAGACCCGGGCCAGGCCGGAGGCGGTGGCCAGGGCCCCGGCGCGGCCGGTGGCCTCGCCGGGCGGGGCCGGGTCGGTGCCGGTGACCGCCGCCCAGAAGTCGGTTGCCGCGTGCTTGTCGGCGGTCAGCGCGGCACCGCCGATCGCCGGCAGGTCCCGTGTGATCCTCGCGCCGGCAAGGCCGCCGGCGGCCCGGCGGGCGGCGTCGGCCGGGGCGGCGTACTCGACGAGCAGCGGTAGCCGAGCGGTGGCGGCGTCGTGGTAGCCGGACGAGATCAAATCGGTGACGTTGAACAGTCGCCGGTCCAGCACGCCGGTGCGGATCAGCGGCTGCGCGTCGGCCGGTACGACATACCGGCCGTCGGAGCTCTGGTAGGTGTGGAACCGCAGGTGGTTGCGGTCCGGGGCGGGTTGGACGGCGGTGCCGGCGCGGGTGACGACGACCCGGTCACCGGTGATCAGGGTGACCGCGGTCGCCGGGTCGGCACGGACCCGACTGACCGGGTCGTCGGGGTTCGGTGCCGGTTGGGCGGCGGCCGGTCCGGGCCGTCCGACACCGATCAGCGTCGCGGTCAGTACGGCGATGAGCGTGGCGGCGTGGAGTCTCCTGGATGGATTGGACATCGTGAACCTCCCCGGTAGACGCCGCAGCGGGCGTCAGGGTCGTGATTCCGAAGCCTCAGGATTACATACCCGGTATGCACTCACTCGACCCGAAACTCGGGGCAATATGGACAGGATTTGCACTCAAGGTTGCCTTTCGACTACTTATAGATCATCTAGGGCTGCGGCAACCCGACCGGCCGCCCACCGGCCAGCCAGGCCACCGCGTCCGCCTCGGCGAGCGGACGGGAGAACAGATAACCCTGCCCGTAGCCGCACCCCAGGTCTCCGAGGAGGTTCCGGTCGGCTACCGTCTCGATGCCCTCCGCCACCACCTGCAGACCGAGCGAGTGCGCCAACCGGATGATCCCGTCCACCAACGAGCGCTGCCGTTGCGAGAAGGCCATCTCCGCGGTGAACGAACGGTCGATCTTGAGCACGTCGATGGGCAGCTGACGCAGGTAGCTGAGCGAGGAGAACCCCGTACCGAAGTCGTCGATGGCCAACCGGACACCGAGCTCACGCAGCTGCGCCAGGTCCGACCAGACCTGGTCGTCGTTCTGCAGCAGCAGACTCTCGGTCAACTCCAGCATCACCGAGTTCGCCGGCAACCCGGCGGCGATCAACTCGCGACGGACCTTGCCGGTGAAGCCGGCGACCCGGAACTGCCGCGCGGAGACGTTGATGCTGACGTACGGGGCCTCACCCACCGGCAGAGCGGCCCGCCACTGGCTGACAGCGGCGAGCGCCCGGCCCAGCACCCAGTCGCCGATCGGCTCGATCAGCCCGGTCTCCTCGGCCACGTCGATGAACTGGTCCGGCCGCAGCAGTCCCAGGCTCGGGTGCCGCCACCGCAGCAACGCCTCCAGCCCGACGGCGTTGCCGCTGGCCAGCTCGATGATCGGCTGGTACACGACGGCGAAGTCGGACTCCGGCGCCGACCGCTCCAACGCGGTGCGCAGCTCCATCCGCCGGATCAGGCTCACGTGCAATGCCGGCTGGTACCGCCGCCAGCGGCCCTTGCCCGCACCCTTGGCGACGTAGAGGGCAAGATCCGCGTGCCGCAGCAACTCGTCGGTGCCCCCGGCGTCCGAGGTGGTCGCGACCCCGACGCTGACCGCGCCACCGACCATCCGCCCGGCGAGCCGGAACGGCTCGGCGAAGGCGGCGACCACCCGCTGCGCCGCCTGCTCCACCTCGGCCGGGTCAGTCGCGTCATCGACCAGCGCGGCGAACTCGTCGCCGCCGAGCCGGGCGGCCGCATCGGCCGACCCCAGCGTGGCCGCCAACCGGTTCGCCACGGCGACCAGCAGCTCGTCGCCGGCCTGATGGCCCATCGTGTCGTTGACGACCTTGAAATCGTCAAGATCGATGAACAGGACGCCGACCGCGAGTCCGCTGCGCTGGGCGCGGGCCACCGCCTGCTGCACCCGGTCGTGGAACAGCACCCGGTTCGCCAGCCCGGTCAACGAGTCGTGGAACGCCCGGTGCGTCAACTCCTGCTCCAGCCGACGTCGCTCGGTGACATCCCGCAGGGTGAGCACAAGACCGCGTACCGCCCGGTCCGACCGCAGGTCACGGCAGCTCACCTCGACCTGCACGGTGCTCCCGTCGGCGTGCCGCAGCCGCCAGTCCGGCCAGTCGTGCGGCTCGCCGGAGGAGCGGACCAGGGCCAGCCCTTCGAGCACCCGCCCGTGGTCCGGCGGATCGACCAGGTCGGTCAGCTGCCCGCCGTCCGGTGCCGGCCGACCGAGCACCGTCTGCACCGCCGGGCTGGCGTACCGGACCGCGTCGCCGTCGTCGACGATCAGGATGATGTCCACGCTGTTCTGCACCAGGGCGCGGAAGTACACCTCCGCGTCCCGCCGGTTGATCTCGTCACCCAGCCGGATCCGTTCCAATGCCATCGTGGCGTGACTGGCCAGCACCTCGATGGCGTCGCGCAACGCGTTGAGGACGCTGGTCTCGGCCGAGACCAGCAGCACCCCGGCCCGCGGGCCGAGCGCGTCGGGCCGCGGCCGTGCCGGCACCGGACCGGGCGGCCGCTGCTCCGGCAGCACCAACGGGCAGAGCAGCGCGAACGGAAAGGACCCGAGCTGGTGGGCCAGCATCGGCGTCAGAGCCGGCCGACGCAGCAGCCGGGTACGCCGTACCGCTGCGGTCGACGGCAGCAACGTGCCGGTCGCCGTCGCCGGCACCGACGGTCCCCAGACGCTGCTGGCCAGCGCCGGCACACCTCCGGTGCGGTTGAGTACCAGCACCAGACGGTGATCGACACCCTCCGGTACGATCCGGGCCAGCCCGGACCGTACCGCGTGATCCACCTGCGCGGCGTCGGCCGCCGAGACCAAGGCGGCGCACGCGTCCCGCAGCCCCTGCTCCCGGCGGACCGTCTGACGGTGCGCGGCGAGCACGTCGCCGAACCTGCTGAGCACCAGCGCGAAGACCACCGCCGAGGTGATTGCCAGCATCGCCCCGTCACGGATCCGCCCGGTCATCGCCTCGACCAGCAGGATCGACGGGGAGATCATGGTGGCCAGGATCAACAGCACCGCCCACGGCCGGCTGATCCTGCCCTGCTCGATCTCGACCGGCTCGGACAGCTGCGCCATCGACGGATGCAGCCCGGCCGCTCCCCAGGTGAGGTACGTCAGCAGCCAGCCGAGTTCGATCGGCCCGCCCGGCTGCCACTGCTCGCCGAGCGTCGTCAGTCCGTAGAGGATGTCACCGACGAGCATGCCGGCAGCGCCGACGAGCAGCAGCACCAGGGCCGGGGTCCGGGAATTCGTGGCCAGGAGACGAATCATCACGGCCAGAATCAACAGGTCCCCGAGGGCGTACGCGGCGAGCATCGACCGTTCGACCGGCTCCAGCCCGGGAGCGGTGATGTACGGACCGATGATGAAGATCCAGGCGAGCAGTACGGCGGTGCAGACAAACGTGAGGACGTCGAGCAGACGTGACCGGTCGCCGAGCATCCGGCTGCCCTGGGTCAACATGAACAGACCGACGGCGGTGAGGACGAATACCGTCAGATAGCACAGTTCACTGACGATTGTGCCGGGAGAAATCGCGTACGTGGTGTCGCCGGCAGCGAGCATCACCAACGCGGCAGCGAGACTCCACCACGCCGCAGCCCGTTTCGGCCGGTAGCGGCGGATACCGAAGACGATTCCACCAGCGCTCGTGAGCCCGAGCGCCGGCCACAGCACCGGATGCCAACCGGGGGCAAGAAGGATCCCGGCGGACAGCAGGATCATCACCGTGGCGTATCCACTGGTGAGCTTCCGGACCGACACGGGCCTCCCCTCAGGCCGGACGTCGACACGTGGCAACGCCTACAACTGACCCGTCGACGCCCGGACGATCCATTCACCGCCGGGCAAAACATCCACCGCTCGGTTTACCAGTCCGACAACGCGTTGGCCATACTTCTGCCGGGCAATGGTCGGCAACGATGAGACGTCGATCCGGATGGGGCAGTTCACCTGTCACGATGGACGCAGTACCGCCGGAGCAGAGATGGTGAATCGGGCCTCCACGACCGCCTGCACCGTCTGCACCTGCGGGTCGAGGTCGAGCTGTGGCGCGGGATCCGCCATCTCGGTCGCGGCGAACGCTCGGGGGGCGCCACGCAACATCACCGGCTGCGGCCCGGACATCCCGTGGTCGGCCAGTTCCACCAGGCCGGTCACCTCCGCGCCGAGCGCGTCGGCGTAGTCGCGCGCCCGGGTGATCGCCTCGGCGATCGCCGCCCGGCGGGCCTGGCCCAGCTCGGGACTGGTCGGCCGCAGCGACCACCACGGCCCGCTGACCTGGACCTGGTCCTGGCCGGCCAGCCGCATCATCAGCTCACCGAGCACAGTGAAGTCAACGACCGTGACGGTGGTGGTGACGCTGGCGTGGTAGGCGATCACCCGTTCCCCGGAGCGTCGCCACTCGGGCCGCACCAGCAGCGCGCCGGACTCCCGGCGCTCGATCGCCGGCCCGTACCCGTCGATCAGGGTGCGGACCGTGTCGCCCCGCTCGGCGAGCCGGGCCAGGGTGCCGGAGCGGTCCTTGCCCCGGGCGACGGCGGTCACCCCGAACCGGGCCAACTCGGGGGGGACCTCCCGGGTCACCTCTCCGCGCACCGCCACCACCGGAGCATCCATCCGGCCAGCCTAGTCGAGCCGGGCGACCGCCGCCGCCACCCGCTCGTCGGTGGCGGTCAATGCCACCCGTACATGGCGCTGCCCACCCGGGCCGTAGAAGGCACCCGGCGCGACCAGGATGCCGCGGGTGGCGAACCAGTCGGCGGTCGACCAGCTGTCCTCGTCCCGGCTGGCCCACAGGTAGAGACCGGCGGTCGAGTGGGAGATGGTGAACCCGGCCGTGGTGAGTGCCGCCCGGAGCCGGTCCCGGCGGGCCGCGTACCGCCGACGCTGGTCGGCGACATGCTGGTCGTCGAGGAGCGCGGCAACCATCGCCGCCTGTACCGGAGCCGGCACGATCATGCCGGCGTGTTTGCGCACCGCGAGCAGGTCACCGACGAGCCGCGGATCACCGGCGACGAACCCGGCCCGGTAGCCGGCCAGGTTGCTCCGTTTGGACAACGAGTGCACGGCGAGCAGGCCGGTCGGATCACCGCCGCAGACGTCGTCGCTGAGCACCGAGACCGGCTGCGCCTCGAAGCCGAGGGCCTGGTAGCACTCGTCGCTGGCCACCACCGCCCCGCGTTCACGCGCCCAGTCGACGACCTTGCGCAGATGCCCGCTCGGCAGCACCTGGCCGGTCGGGTTGCCCGGCGAGTTGACCCAGACCAGCCGGGCCCGACTGGATGGTCCGAGTGCGGTCAGCGAGTCGGTCCGTACCACCTCGGCCCCGGCGAGCCGGGCGCCCACCTCGTAGGTCGGGTAGCAGACGGACGGCACCACCACCACGTCACCGGGGCCGACCCCGAGCAGGGTGGGCAGCCAGGCGACCAGTTCCTTCGAACCGACCGTCGGGAGCACGCCGATCCGGTCGCCGACGGCGCCGCACTCGCGTACGAACCAGTCCCGGATGGCCTCGCGCAGTCGCGGGGTACCGGCCGTCATCGGATAACCCGGGGTGTCCGTGGTGGCGGCCAGCGCCTGCTGGACCACGGCCGGCACCGGATCAACCGGTGTACCGACCGAAAGGTCCACGATGCCGTCGGGGTGCCGGGCGGCACGCTCCTTGACCGGCACCAGCCGATCCCACGGAAAATCCGGCAGACCGGCGGCCGGTGACCCGCCGCCGGTCGGCGCGGACCGCCCAGTGGCCAAGCCCGCCCGCGCCCCGGTCAGTGCTCGTCCCCGCGCGCCGGCTGGGCCGCGACGAACGGGGTGTCCTTCTCGATCTTGCCGACCTTGGAAGCACCGCCCGGCGAGCCGAGATCTTCGAAGAACTCGTAGTTCGCGGTGGTGTACTCCTTCCACTGCTCCGGCACGTCGTCCTCGTAGAAGATCGCCTCCACCGGGCAGACCGGCTCACAGGCACCACAATCGACGCACTCATCGGGGTGGATGTACAGCATCCGGTTGCCCTCGTAGATGCAGTCGACCGGGCATTCCTCGATGCACGCCTTATCGAGCACATCGACGCACGGCTCGGCGATGATGTAGGTCACTGGCCTTCCTTCCCGCACGACATGCCGCGATCGCCCGCGGCACTGACGAGCCTAGTATCTCGCCGGGGAGGGGGTCGATCGTGCTCCGGCCACAAGATGTGGGACACCGCGTGGTAGTCCGAAAAATTATAGGTGTTGGCGGAGATCGTCCGCTCTATACCGACCTACTCGGCCTGCTGGCCGAGCTGACCGAGACCGAACTCACGGTGCTGACCCGCAACGGGCCGCGCCGGGTCGCACTCGCCGACGTGCACCGCAGCAAGCTGGTGCCGCCGACCGCCAGTCCGGCGGCCCGTCGGGCGGCGGACCGCGAATCCGCTGCCGTCGCCGAGCTGGAACGGGCCGCGAACCAGACCTGGGCGGCGCCGGTACAGCAGCGGCTCGGCGACTGGCTGCTGCGCGCCGCCGACGGCTGGACCGGCCGGGCGAACTCCGCGCTGCCGCTCGGCGACCCCGGCAGCCCCCTGCCGGCGGCGGTGGACGCGGTCACCGCCTGGTACGCCGAGCGTGGCCTGCCGGCACAGGTCAACGTGCCGTTGCCGGCCGCCGCCGAGGTCGCCAGCGAACTCGCCGGTCGGGGTTGGCGCAGCGGACCGCTGGTGCTGGTGCAGACCGTGCTGCTGGCCGACCTGCTGGCCGACGGTGCCGACGATCCACCCGGCGACGCGGCGACGGTACGGCTGGACCGCGCGCCGTCGCCGGAGTGGCTCGCCCTGGTCTCGGCCCGCAAATCGGCCGGTGACCCGCTGCCGGCCGCCGCCCACCGGCTGCTCACCGACGCACCGCAGGTGCGCTTCGCCCACCTGTACGTCGACGGCCGGCTCGTCGCCATCGCCCGGGGCGCTGTCGACGCCGACCACCGGTGGTGTCAGATCGCGCTGCTGGAGGTGCAGCCGGCGGCCCGGCGGCGCGGGCACGCCACCCGGGTGCTGCGGGCCGTCGGCCGGTGGGCCGTCGACGAACTGGCCGTGCCGGCCGCGTTTCTCCAGGTCGAACAGCACAACCCGGCGACCGCCCTGTACGCCCGGCTCGGCTTCACCACCCACCACGTGTATCTGCCGTGGCAGCCGGCGGTCAGCGACGGACCACCCGACGGGGCTTGTTGAGCTTGGTCTCGGCGTACCGTTCCAGCGACTTGGACCGGTGGTCCCAGCCCAGTGTGATCAGCACCAGATAACCGAGCAGCACCCCACCGATGGAGAAGCCGCCGTACAGCCACACCTGGGAGAAGAACGCGCCCGCCCCGGCCGAGAACGGATGGTCGCCGCTGACGAACGGCCCGACGAAGACGGTCAGCACCAGCGCCGCCAGAATCGCTGCCGCGACGTCACCGCTCCACCGCTCGACCGGCCGGTCCCGCCCCCAGACGAAGGCCACCGTGCCGAGCACGACGCCGATCACCACGAACATCACGAACGAGAGCCGGTCCTGCGTCTGCGCGTCGGTGTCGAACCCGAAGCGGACCACCAGCCGGGCCACCACATTGACCGCGAACAGCACCCCGGCGAGTACGCCGACCGGCAGCCAGCGCTGCCTCATCTTTACCTCCCGCACCCAGACCCGCACCGCGTCCACGGCACGCCGGACCGCGCGGGTGTGTCCTCCGGACCACAATTTTCGTACCGAGGATTGTAGGAGCCGACACCCGGTCGCGTCAGCCTCCGTCGCTGCGGCGGGCCGGCTGGGCCAGGATCATCCGGAACGCGAGTACGGCGAAGGCGATCGCCCCGGTGAAGATCACCGCGAAGCCCACCCAGTTGTCGCCGGCCAGCAGAATGTCTCCCTCGGTGGTGCCGCCAGCGGCCAGCACCATCACCGCGAACCAGGCCGCCGCCGGCAACGTCATCGCCCACCGGGCACCCACCGCGCGGATCGCGAACCAGCTCACCAGCACGTTGCCGGCGATCGCCAGCAGCACCGACACTCCGACCAGGTGCCCGCCGACCCGTACCGTGGCCAGCAGCAGCTCCAGAACCGCGGACAGCAGCGCCGCGACCACCGCGACCACCCCGCCGACCGTCCGCAGCCCCACATCCACCAGCTCACGCAGGCCGGTAGGGGCCGGAGCCGACGCCACCGGCGGCGTCGGCTCTACCGCCGACACCTGGCCGGAGACACCGGGCGAGGTCACGGCAGCGGCACCTCGGCGGCCGGCAGCCCGGCGAACAGGTCGGTCTCCCAGCCGCACGGGCCGTCGCCCGGACCCTGCCGGCCGGCGCCGAGGACGAAGTACTCGTAGCCCATGAACTCGCCGCCCACGTTGCCGGCGAGCGCGTACAGCCACGAGTCGTCCGGGATCTGGCTGGCGTGCGCCCGCATGGCGGCCTGCTTCGCCTGGTAGTGGGCGGTGCCGTCGATCCGCGCCGTGATCTGCGGATCGGGGGTGCCGAACGGCAGTTCGTCGACGTGTTCGACGCCGGCGAACGGGTTGTTCGACGCGCCCCGGAACGCGTCGATGCCGGCGGCGAGCACGCTCTTCGGCATCGCGGTGAAGTAGATCTTGTCAGGGGCGACACCCTCGGCGGCGGCCAGCTCGGCGGCGCGCATCGTCACCCGGTGGGCCTGAATGTGGTCGGGGTGACCGTAGAAGCCGTTGTCGTCGTAGGTGACCACCACCTGCGGCCGAGTCTCCCGCAGCACCTCGAGCAGCAACCCGGCGGCCTCGTCCAGATCGGCCTGCCAGAACGCCCGCCGGTGGTCGTTGGTCGGCAGGCCCATCATCCCGGAGTCCCGGTACCGGCCGGCACCGCCGAGGAACCGGTGGTCGGTCACTCCGAGCGCCGCACAGGCGGCGTCGAGCTCGGCGATCCGGTACCCGCCGAGCTGGTCGGCCTGATCAGGGGCCAGTCCGGCGAGGCGCGGCAGGTGGATCTCGCCTTCCTCGCCGAGAGTGCAGGTGACCAGGGTGACCTGCACCCCGGCGGCGGCGTACCGGGCCATCAGGGCACCGGTGCCGATCGTCTCGTCGTCCGGATGGGCATGAACCAGGAGAAGCCGTCGCGCGGCGGCGGGGTCGGTCACTCCGGCAACTTTACGCCGGATGGGCACCGGAGTGGATTACCGGTCTCATCGCTGATCAGCCGGTTCTACGATCCGAGAGTGGAATCTCCGGAGCCTGCCGCCCGTACCCGTGGACCCGTCCGGGGCGCCCCGCACGTGGTGACCGTGGGCGCCGACGGCGCCCGCGTGGTGTTCCTGCGCTCCACCGGCCCGCACGACCCGGCCGCCGGTCTCTGGTCGTTCGAGGTCGACAGCGGCGAGCACCGCCGGATCGCCGACCCGACAATCCTGCTCGGCACCGAACACGCCGCCGGCACCGGGAACACCGCCGGCGTCGGGATCACCCG
This sequence comes from Solwaraspora sp. WMMA2065, assembly GCF_030345075.1. NCBI lineage: Bacteria > Bacillati > Actinomycetota > Actinomycetes > Micromonosporales > Micromonosporaceae > Solwaraspora > Solwaraspora sp. WMMA2065. The sequence goes on along the minus strand of NZ_CP128361.1, from coordinate 6,192,841 downwards.
GTACGCCACCGACCCGGCCGCCCGGGTCGCCGTCTTCGTCCTGGCCGGCCGACTGTTCCGGGCCGACCTGGTGACCGGCGACGTGATCGAGGTACTGGTGGTCGGCTCGGTCACCGATGCCCGGCCGGATCCGACCGGCAGCCGGATCGCGTACGTGTCGGACAGCGACGCGGACCCGGTCGGGCCGGCCGGCGCGACCGGCGGATCCGGCCGCGACGGATCGACCCATGACGGACTCAGCGGCAACGGGCCGGGCGGCGGCCCGGACCGCGACGGTGCCGGCAAGCTCCGGATCGTCCACCCGGACGGCCGTGACGTGCTGCTCGCCGGCGAGGACGGCGACATCACCTGGGCGCTGCCCGACCCGGCTGCGGCCGACTTCGGCCGGGACCGCGGCTACTGGTGGTCACCCGACGGCCAGAGCATCCTCGCCGCCCGGTCCGACCGGTCCCGGCTGCCCCGCTGGCAGTACGCCGATCCGGCGCGGCCCCAGCGGCGGGCCCGCAGCCGGCCGTACCCGATGTGCGGTGGTCCGAACGCCGAGGTGACCCTGCACCTGCTCGACCTCGACGGCGGCTGGGTCGACGTGCACTGGGACCGGGAAACCTACCCGTACCTGGTGTCGGTCGACTGGTCCGACGGCGGCCCACTGATCACCGTGCTGCGCCGGTTGCAGCAGCACGGTCTGGTGCTGTCCATCGACCCACGCACCGGCGAGACCCAGGTACACGCCGAGCTGGCCGACCCCCGGTGGGTGGAGCCGATCCCCGGCACTCCCTGCCACCTGTCCGACGGCCGGGTGCTGGTCGGCGGGGAACTCGCCCACGACGGGTACGACGCCCGCTGCCTGTTCGCCGACGGCACCCTGCTCACCCCGGCGGCGCTGTACGTACGCCGGGTGGTCGGCCGGCTGCCCGGCCGGCACACCAGCCCGGACCTGCTGATCGAGGCGAGTGACGGGGAACCCAGCGAACAGCACCTCTACCGGGTCCGCACCGCGGCCTCCTCGGGTGGCCTGGACGCGGTCCGGCTCACCAGCAGTCCCGGCTGGCATGTCGCCGCGGTCGGCGGTGCCGTACTGGCCGTCGGTTCGGCCACCCTGGACCAGCCCGGGGTGCGTTGGACGATCTACCGGGACGACGCCGAACTCGGCGTGCTGCGGAGCCTGGCGGCCACCCCGGCGGTGACTCCCCGGCCCACGCTGCAACGGGTAACCGACCGCCGGCTGCCGTCCGGTGTGCTGTACCCGCAGTCGCATGTCGCCGGCCGGCGGCTGCCGGTGCTGCTGCAGGTGCACGGCGGACCTGGCCACCAGCAGGTCCGAGCCGAGCGGGCAGGCTGGCTGGCCCGGCAATGGTGGGCCGACGCCGGCTTCGCCGTGGTCACCGTCGACAACCGGGGTACGCCGGGCATCGCGCCGAGTTTCGAGAAGGTGGTGCACCGGCGGCTGGCCGACGTGCTGCTCGCCGACCAGGTAGACGCGCTGACCGCGATCGCGGAGAAACATCCCGACCTCGACCTGGGCCGGGTGGCGGTGCGGGGCACCGGGTTCGGCGGCTGGCTGGCCGGGCTGGCCGCGCTGCGCCGTCCGGACGTGTTCCGGGCCGCCGTGGCGCGCGACCCGGTCACCGACTGGGCGTTGCTGCGCAGCGGGTACGCCGAACGGTTCCTCGGCCTGCCCGAGGAGGGCGGCGAGATCTATCCGCACCACAGCCTGGTGGAGATCGCCGCCGAACCGGTGACCGGCAGCGACGAGCTCCGCCCGCTGCTGCTGGTGCACGGGCTGGCCGACGGCGCCGTGCCGGTGGCGCACACCCTACGGTTGTCCGCCGCGTTGCTGGCCGCCGGCCGACCGCACGCGGTGCTGCCGTTGGCCGCCGGCACCGACCCGGACGCGGCCACCGTGCTGCGCGCCGAACTCGCCTTCGTCCGGCAAGCGTTGGGACCGCTCGGCTGAGCGGCCGCCGGCGGGCGTCGGGATCGCCCGGCCGAGCCGATGTCGCATAAGGTCACAGGGTGACCCAGTTCGAGGTGGCGACGGCCGCCGTGCAGGCGGCACTCGACGCCGGCGCCCGGTACGCCGACGCGCGGGTGATGCACCGCCGTTATGAGTCAATGACCGCACGCAACGGTGAGATCGAGGCGCTGGTTCAGCACAGCGACGCCGGTCTCGGCGTCCGCGCACTGGTCGGTTCCAGTTGGGGCTTCTACGCCGTACCGGATCCGTCGCCGGCGGCGGCGCGGGCCGCCGGTGGTCGGGCGGCGAAGATCGCCGCGGCCAGCGCCCAGGTGCCAGGGCCGCCGATCGACCTGGTGCCGGCCGGGGCCGGCACCGCGAGCTGGGCCAGCCCGTGCCGGGTCGACCCGTTGTCGGTGCCGCTGCCGGACAAGGGCGATCTGCTGGTGTCGGCGACCCGCACGATGCTCGACCACGGCGCCGACCTGGCCGAAGGGCTGTACCAGATCTGGGACACCGAAAAGTGGTTCGTCTCCAGCGAGGGGCACCGGATCGACCAGCGGATCCGCGAGTGCGGTGCGGGGCTGTCCGCGACGGTGATCGGTGACGGGGAGACCCAGCGCCGTTCCTATCCGAGCCACCGCGGCCAGTACGGCACCAGCGGCTGGGAGCTGGTCAACGACCTGGACCTGCCGGCGCACGCCGCGCGGATCGCCGAGGAGGCACGGGCGCTGCTCACCGCGCCGGCCTGCCCGGCCGGGGAGACCACACTGATCCTCGGTGGGGAGCAGATGGCGTTGCAGATCCACGAGTCGGTCGGGCACGCCATCGAACTGGACCGGATCCTCGGCTGGGAGGCCGCCTTCGCCGGCACGTCCTGGCTGGACCTGGCCCAACTCGGCAGCCTGCGGTACGGATCCGAGCTGATGAACGTGACGATCGACCCGACCATCCCGGGCGCGTTGGGCAGTTTCGGGTTCGACGACGAGGGCAGCCCGGCGGTCAAGCGGGACGCGGTCCGGCAGGGCCGGTGGGTCGGCGTACTGGCCGGGCGGGACTCGGCCGCCGTCGCCGGCCTGGACCACGGCGGCAGCGTACGGGCGGACGGCTGGTCGCGGCTGCCGATGGTCCGGATGACCAACGTCGGGCTGGAGCCGGGGCCGCACACGTTGGACGAGATGATCGCGGCGACCGACCACGGGGTGCTGATGGACATCAACCGGTCCTGGTCGATCGACGACAAGCGGCTCAACTTCCAGTTCGGCTGTGAGATCGGCTGGGAGATCCGCAACGGCAAGTTGGGGCGGATGCTGCGCAACCCGACGTACACCGGAATCGGCCCGGTGTTCTGGCGGTCGATGGACATGTTGTCGTCGGAGAGCGTCGCCTGGGGGACGCCGAACTGCGGCAAGGGCCAGCCCGGTCAGGTCGGGCACACCGGGCATCCGGCGGCGCCGGCCCGGTTCACCAACGTCCGGGTGGGGGTACGCGGGTGAGTCTGGACGCGGGGCTGACGGGCGCGGCGACGTCGCCCGCCGAGACCGATCTGGCCCTCCGGGTGGTGGCAGCGGTCCGCCGGGCCGCCGGGCCGGGCGCTCAGGCCGAGGCGTACGTCAGCCACCGGGCGCTGGCGCTGACCCGGTTCGCCAACTCGTTCATCCACCAGAACGTCGCCGAGGCAGTCACCACAGTGTGGCTGCGGCTGCACGTCGACGGCCGGACCGCGATCGGTTCGACCACGCTGACCGGCCCGGACGGGTTGGCCGACCTGGTCGAGCGCACCTTGGCGGCGGCCCGGCTCTGCCCGCCGGATCCGTCCTGGCCGGGGCTCGCCGGACCGGCGCCGCTGCTCGCGGCCGGTTCGTGGGACGAGGCGACCGCGCAGGCCGGTCCTGCGGAGCGGGCGGCCCGGGTGCGGGACTTCGTCGCGGCAGCCGGCGGTCTGGAATGCGCCGGGTTCTGCCGGACCGTGCACCGGTCGACGGGGTTCGCCAACAGCGCCGGGCAGACCGCCGGTGGCCGGGCGGCGGAGGCCGCGATGGACGGGATCGCCCGGACCGACGGCGCCGACGGGGTGGCCCGGCAGGCGGCCGACCGGCTGACCGAGATCGACGGCGCGGCGCTGGGTGCCCGAGCCGCGGTGAAGGCTCGGGCCGGCCGGCACCCGGTCGATCTGCCGCCGGGGCGCTACCCGGTGGTGCTCGAACCGACCGCGGTGCTGGATCTGTTGCAGATGCTGGCCCGGCACGGCTTCGCCGGCAAGGCGCACCATGAGCGGCGGTCGTTCGTCCGGCTCGGTGAGGCCCAGTTCGACCCGGCCATCTCGCTGGTCGACGACCCGGCCACCGGTGGCGGGCTGCCGTTCGACGCCGAGGGCACCCCGACCGGCCGTACGGTGCTGGTGGACGGCGGCCGATCAACGGCGCTCACTCACGACCGACGGACCGCGGCGGCGGCCGGCACCGCTTCGACCGGACACGCGGCACCGGGCAACGTCCCGTGGGGGCCGGTGGGTCAGCATCTGCGGCTGCTCCCGGCCGATGGCTGGCAGTCGGCCAGCGGCGACGGGCCGGCGGCTGGGGGCAGTGCGGCGCTGCTCGGCGGTGCGCAGCGCGGTCTGCTGGTCACCGATCTGTGGTACACCCGGATTCTCGATCCACGCAGCCTGGTGGTGACCGGCCTGACCCGTAACGGTGCGTGGCTCGTCGAGTCCGGTGAGATCGTGGCGGCGGTCCGCAGTCTGCGGTTCACCCAGTCGTATCCGCAGGCGCTCGCGCCCGGTGCGGTGCTGGGCCTGGGCTCGGAGTTGAGCCGGCTGCCGGACAGTTGGGACGACACCTCCTGGCACGCGCCGGCCCTGCACCTGGCGGACTGGCAGATCACCGGCGGCGCCGCCGGCTGACCCCGGCGAAACCTGCGAGATTGACGACGCTAGGCGGATTGCTTAGGTTAGCCATACCTCACTAACTCTGGGGTCCGCGATGGGCGGTGCGGGCTGGTCGACCGCACCGCCCGTCACCCCTGACGACGCGTTCGCTGTCAATCTGTGACCGACGCCGCTCGGGATCCAGTGAGCTTCTGCACATCCACCGCCCTAGCGGCGGGCCGGGCTTTCGTAACCGACGCGATACCGGCAAGACTCCCTTGCGCATACGGCCGCCGGTACTGGGCGTAACGTGTGCACCGGACCAGCGCCCGCCGATGCGTGTGGTGCGGGTTCCGGAGCACGCGGTCGCACGGCATCTGGGCTCTGCCCTGCTACGCCACAGACCGGCCGAAGATATCCGGGTCCGCCCTTGCACGGGTCGGGCCCCGTCAGGGAGACAGGATGACGACTACGGCAACGATGCCGGGGCAGGCGCGGGCGCGCGCCGCCATCGCGGCGAAGACGTTGCGCACCGACCGGTGGTGGCTACCCCCGCTGATCACCGTGATCGGACTCGGTGCCTGGGTCACCTACGCCACCGTCCGGGTATTCATGCACGACTTCTACTGGGTCCAGGAGCACCACTACCTCACCCCGTTCTACTCACCGTGCGTCACCGAGCGCTGCGTACCGGAGGCGGCGCACTTCGGCCGGTTCCTACCCGGCTGGTGGATCATCCCGGACGCGGCGCTGACCCTGCCGTTCCTGCTGCTGTTCCGGCTGACCTGCTACTACTACCGCAAGGCCTACTACCGGGCGTTCTGGCTGAGCCCGCCGGCCTGCGCGGTGCCGGACGGCCACCAGCGCTACACCGGCGAGACCCGCTTCCCGCTGGTCTTCCAGAACGTGCACCGCTACGCCTTCTACGCCGCCGCGATCATCTCGCTGATCAACACCTGGGACGCGGTCCTCGCCTTCGACGGCGAGAACGGCTTCGGTGTCGGCCTGGGCAACGTCATCCTGCTCGGCAACGTGATCATGCTGTGGGCGTACACGCTGTCCTGCCACTCCTGCCGGCACATCGCCGGTGGCCGGCTGAAGCACTTCTCCAAGCACCCGGTGCGCTACCGGATCTGGACGTTCATCTCCAAGCTCAACGTCCGGCACATGCAGTTGGCCTGGATCACCCTCGGCACGCTCGCGCTGACCGACTTCTACGTGATGGCGCTGTCCGCCGGCTGGTTCGGCGACCTGCGGTTCTTCAACTAAGGGCTTGGACGATATGACTACCCGAATCGAACGACACCACTACGACGTCGTGGTCATCGGCGCCGGCGGCGCCGGGCTGCGGGCGGCGATCGAGGCCCGGCTGGCCGGCAAACGTACCGCGATCATCTCCAAGTCGCTGTTCGGCAAGGCGCACACGGTGATGGCCGAGGGCGGCGCGGCGGCGGCCATGGGCAACGTGAACAGCCGCGACAGCTGGCAGGTGCACTTTCGCGACACCATGCGCGGCGGCAAGTTCCTCAACAACTTCCGGATGGCCGAACTGCACGCCAAGGAGTCACCGCAGCGGATCTGGGAGCTGGAGACGTACGGCGCGCTGTTCGACCGTACGAAGGACGGCAAGATCTCGCAGCGCAACTTCGGCGGTCACGAGTACCCGCGACTGGCCCACGTCGGTGACCGCACCGGCCTGGAGCTGATCCGTACCCTGCAGCAGAAGATCGTCTCGCTGCAGCAGGAGGACAAGCGGGAGTACGGCGTCCACGACGCCCGGATCAAGGTCTTCGCCGAGACCACCATCACCGAGCTGATGCTGGAGGACGGGCCGGACGGCCCCCGGGTCGCCGGCGCCTTCGGCTACTACCGGGAGAGCGGCGAGTTCGTGCTCTTCGAGGCGCCGGCGGTGGTGCTGGCCACCGGCGGGGTCGGCAAGTCGTACAAGGTCACCTCCAACTCCTGGGAGTACACCGGCGACGGGCACGCGCTGGCCCTGCGGGCCGGCGCCACTCTGATCAACATGGAGTTCCTGCAGTTCCACCCGACCGGCATGGTCTGGCCGCCGTCGGTCAAGGGCATCCTGGTCACCGAGTCGGTCCGGGGCGACGGCGGCGTGCTGCGCAACACCGACGGCAAGCGGTTCATGTTCGACTACGTTCCCGACGTGTTTCGCAAGCAGTACGCGGAGACCGAGGAGGAGGCGGACCGCTGGTACACCGACCCGGACAACAACCGGCGTCCGCCGGAGCTGCTGCCCCGTGACGAGGTCGCCCGCGCGATCAACAGCGAGGTCAAGGCCGGTCGTGGTACGGAGTCCGGCGGCGTACTGCTGGACATCGCCAGCCGGCTCCCGGCCGAGGAGATCCGTCGCCGGCTGCCGTCGATGTACCACCAGTTCAAGGAGCTGGCCGACGTCGACATCACCAGGCAGCCGATGGAGGTCGGGCCGACCTGCCACTACGTGATGGGTGGTGTCGAGGTCGACCCGGACACCGCCGCAGCGGCCGGCCGGATCAGCGGCCTGTTCGCCGCCGGTGAGGTCTCCGGCGGCATGCACGGCTCCAACCGCCTCGGCGGCAACTCCCTGTCCGACCTGCTGGTCTTCGGCAAGCGGGCCGGTGAACACGCGGCCGCGTACGTCGGCGGGCTGGACCGGCGGCCGAAGGTCTCGGCCGACGAGGTGGAGCAGGCGGTGGACCAGGCGCTGGCGCCGCTGTCGCGCGACACCGGGGAGAACCCGTACACCCTGCAGCAGGACCTGCAGGCGGTGATGGGCGACCTGGTCGGCATCATCCGGCGCGAAGGTGAACTGGCGGATTCGCTGGTCAGGCTGGCCGAGCTGCGCGAGCGCGTGGTCAAGGTCAGCGCCGCCGGCGGCCGGCGTTACAACCCGGGTTGGCACCTGGCGCTGGACCTGCGCAACATGCTGGTGGTGTCGGAGTGCACCGCCAAGGCCGCGCTGGAGCGCACCGAGTCCCGCGGCGGGCACACCCGCGAGGACCACCCGACCATGGCCCCGACGTGGCGCACGGTCAACCTGGTCTGCTCGCTGGACGGTGACACGGTCAAGCTGGAGCCCAAGCCGCTGCCGAAGATGCGCCCGGAGCTGATCAAGCTCTTCGACCGGGCGGAGCTGGCCAAGTATCTGACCGACGAGGAGTTGGCGGAGTTCGACGCGCTGGCGCAGGACGCGCTCGCTGAGGAGGCGGACAACTGATGGGCACCAAGCGCCACTTCAGGGTGTGGCGGGGCGACGAGACCGGCGGCGACCTGCAGGACTACCAGGTGGAGGTGAACGAGGGCGAGGTTGTCCTCGACGTCATCCACCGGCTGCAGGCCACCGAGGCTCCGGATCTGGCCTGCCGGTGGAACTGCAAGGCCGGCAAGTGCGGCTCCTGCTCCATGGAGATCAACGGCATGCCGAAGCTGGGCTGCATGACGCGGATGTCGACGTTCGAGGAGAACGAGACGATCAGCGTCAGCCCGCTGCGGACCTTCCCGGTGATCCGCGACCTGGTCACCGACGTCTCGTTCAACTACCAGAAGTCGTTGGAGACGCCGGCGTTCAGCCCGCCGGAGGACCTTGCCCCCGGCGAGTACCGGATGCAGCAGGTCGACGTGGAACGTTCGCAGGAGTTCCGCAAGTGCATCGAATGCTTCCTCTGCCAGAACACCTGCCACGTGGTACGTGACCACGAGGACAACAAGACCGCGTTCTCCGGTCCCCGGGTGTTCATCCGCGCCGCCGAGCTGGACATGCATCCGCTGGACACCAGGACCGACCGCAAGCAGTACGCGCAGGCGCAGCAGGGGCTGGGCTACTGCAACATCACCAAGTGCTGTACCGAGGTCTGCCCCGAGCACATCAAGATCACCGACAACGCGATCATCCCGATGAAGGAACGCGTCGTCGACCGGCGGTACGATCCCCTCGTGTGGCTCGGCAGCAAGATCTTCCGGCGGGGACAGAACGGCACGGCGGCGAGTGGACCGGCGCTCGGCGAGTCCGGCCTGGACCAGCCGGCCGCCACGACCGCCGGGCTGCCGGCGGACGGCGACCACAGCGCGGCGGCCGACGCCGAGCGCGGGGTCAACTGGCACCGCCAGGTGCCCCGCCCGCAGGCGGCGGCGGTGGACGAGAAGGGCCACCTGCCGATCAGCGAGCTGGCGTTCGACAAGCCGGCCGCGCCGTCGCCGTTCGGCGAGGACGTCACTTTCCCACTGCCGGACAAGTCGCTCAACTACCACCACCCGGACCAGGACCGCTGAGCCGGTCTCACCCGGACCAGGACCGCTGACCGCCCCTCCCGGTGCTTCGTGCGCCGGGAGGGGCGGTTTCTTTCCGTGGTCGCCGGGGTTGCCCGCCAGCCATTGACGGTCGTAACATCCTCGGCGGAGCCGGGAACGGACCTTGTCCACCGTTTCCGTCGTGGGGCGGCGTCGGGCCGCCGGACCCACGGCACCAGCCTGTACTGCGGGCTGCTCGCCGAAGGACTCCCCCACCATGATCCCGCTCCGCCTCCGGCGCCACCGCCTGCCCGCACTCGTCGTCGCCGCCCTCGTCGTCGCCGGCGTGACCGTCGTCTGGCTGGCACCGGACGCCGACGCCAGCGAACTCTGCGGGCGGGCCGACACGATCGACATCACCGACAAGCGGTACGTGGTGATGAACAACATCTGGGGTGCGGACACCCCGCAGTGCCTGACCGTCGACGCGGCCGGCCAGTTCGAGGTGACCCACACCGAGCACGACAAGCGGGACGGCTCCGCCGTCGCCTACCCGACCATCTACCAGGGCTGCCACTGGGGCAACTGCACCGTCGGCAGCGGCCTGCCGATCAAGGTACGGCAGTTGCGCTCCGCCCGGTCCGACTGGACGATCGACACCCAGGACGCCACCGGCCGCTGGAACGCCGCGTACGACCTGTGGTTCCACACCGACGCCAACGCCCACCGCTCCCCCGACGGCGCCGAACTGATGGTCTGGCTGGATCGGGCCGGCGGGGCCGAGCCGGCCGGGACGCTGGTGGCGCGGGGAGTGACCCTGGCCGGGGCGACCTGGGACGTCTACTACGCCGACTGGCACTGGAACTACGTGGCGTACGTGCGTACCACGCCGGTCGACGAGGTACGGGACCTGGAGTTGGCGGCGTTCACCCGGGACGCGGTGGGCCGCGGCTACCTCGACCGGGACTGGTACCTCAGCGGGGTCGAGGCGGGTTTCGAGATCTGGCACGGCGGTGCCGGGCTCACCTCCCGGGCGTTCCAGGTCGCGATCAACCTCTGATCGTCGGTCGCGCCGTCGGTCATCGAGCCGAGAGGGAGAGTGTCGCGCCGATGTGGCCGTCGTTCTCGACCGACTCCGCCAGGAGCCAGGCGACCTGCGTACGAGCCACTTTCATGCTGCGGGTCGCACCGGTGGTCGAGACGAACGGCGGCTCGGCCGGGTCGTCGTCGGTGAGGTTCACCGGTTGAACTGCGGTCCAGTCCAGGCCACTGGACCGCACGATCCGCTCCTGCCTCTCGGTGTCGACGATCTGCGGTCGTAGGAGGACCCAGAAGACCAGACGCTGGAGCATGGGCAGGTGCGTCCGGGTGGGTCCGACGCCGTACGACGTCTGCACCACCAACCGGCGTACGCCGTGACGACGCATCGCCTCGACAACGACACCGGTCCCCCGGGAACGGACATCCAGCGGCGTGTGCGCCGGACCACGCAGCCTGACCCCCACCGGGTTCTCGCTGATGCCCAGCGTGACGATCACCGCATCCTGACCACGCACTGCCTTGTCGACGTCACCAGGGTCGGTGGCGTCGCCATTCACCCCGCGCAGCAAGCCGCCATCGACCTGCCCGGCCACCGTCGTCGCGTTCCGCGAGAACGCGGTGACCTCATGGCCCCGGTGGCCGAGTTCCCGCACCGTGGCACGGCCGGACCCACCGGATGCACCGACCACCAGTACCTTCATCGCTGCTCCCCCTGTCGTCGTTGCCGCCAGTGCGCGGCTCCCCATCGACAAAATCAGTTCCGGGTCGGCGAGGATATGATCGGGAAACGCGAAAGTATGCTCGATCGTCCAGGAATCGCGATGGTGAAACTCGAGGTCGATGCGCCGTGGGTGTCGGTGGACCCGGTCGGGGAAGCACTGCACCTGCTGCGGATGACCGGGATCTTCTACTGCCGCACCGAGGTCAGCGCCCCATGGGCGCTGGAGATGCCGCCGTTCGGCGATTGTCTGAGTGTCCATGTCGTGACGTCCGGTGGCTGCTGGCTACGTGTCGGGGACGCGCCACCACTGCAGTTGAGCGCCGGCGACCTCGCGCTCGTGCCGCATGGCCGTGGGCATCTGCTGATGAGCAGCCCACAGACCGGACAGGCCGGAAAGGCCGGACGGGTCGACCTGCTACCGCAGGAACATCTCAACGCGCACTACTCGATACTCCGTCACGGTGGCGGCGGCGAGACGTCCACGCTGGTCTGCGCAGTGGTGTCGTTCGAGGGGCCGGCCGCTCACCAACTCGTACGGCTGCTGCCACCGGTCATCCATGCGACCGGGTCGGACCCGCGGACCAGTGGCTGGATCGGTGCCACCCTCGCGTTGCTGACCAGCGAGGTGTCGGACCTTCGCCCGGGCGGGGAAGCCGTCACCACCAGACTCGCTGACATCCTGGTGATCCAGGCGATCAGGTCATGGATCGACAGCGACGACCCGCAGGCGCGAGCCGGATGGCTCGGCGCGCTGTCAGACCCACTGATCGGGCGGGCCATCGCGGCGATCCACCGCGAACCCAGCCGTACCTGGACCGTCGCCTCGCTGGCGCGCGTAGCCGCGATGTCGCGGTCGTCGTTCGCGGCCCGGTTCACCCGGCTCGTCGGTGAACCGGTACTCCAGTACGTCACCCGGTGGCGGATGCACGTCGCGCTCGCCAGGCTCGAACAGGGCCAGACGACGGTCCGCGAACTGGCCGGCCAGTCCGGCTACGGATCGGAAGCCGCGTTCAGCCGGGCGTTCAAACGCATGATCGGAGTCGCTCCCGGCTCGGTCCGCGGTAGTCGCGACCCGAGCGCCAGCCCATACTGAGCCGCAGCCTGTACTGGACACCACAGCACCCGGCATCAGCCGTCGTGCGGCCTGCTGCCGGCGTGCAGCAACGGACGGAGCTCGGCGACGATCGGCTGATCTGCGGGCAGCCAGGTGACCTGATCGAGTTCGTCGGCCGCCAGCCAGCGCAGAGCTGAGTGCTCGAGCGCGGTCGGCTGCGCCGGTCCGAGCAGTCCGGCGAGGTAGACCCGCAGCACCGACCGGCCGTGGCCGAGCGGCTGGTCGGGGCCGACCCGGTCACCCACCGTGATCGCAACCCCGAGTTCCTCGCGGCACTCACGGATCAGGGCATCGGTCTCGGTCTCGCCGCTCTCCACCTTGCCGCCGGGAAACTCCCACTTGCCGGCCGCGCCCGGTGGATGGGTCCGGGCACACGCCAGCACCCGACCGTCAACGACGATCGCCGCCCCGACCACCACCTGACGCCTCGCCCGCCCGCTCCGCACAGCAGATGAGCCTGCCAGATCAATCAGCATTTCGGGTAACCCTGCTGACTGCTAGGACAGCAGATGACGGAAGGGTGGACGTGGACACACCAACCAGTTAGCGGCCAGACTGGGGACCACCGACCAAGACACAGGATGGCGACGATTTGGCCACAAGCCGGCAACGACGCCTGGGAGGTGTGGCTTTGCGAGCACTCTGGTCCAGCCGGACCGGCCGCGACTACCTTAGCGATGCGCTCACGCAACTGGACGGGTGGACGCAGGACGGCCAGCAACTCCGGCGAACCCTGCTGCTCGACGACAGCCAGCACGCCGAGCTCACCGAGCGGATCAAGGTAGCAGCCGACGCCCTGCACCTGCGGCCCGACGTACGCCGAGCCGACGGACAGACCCAGATCCGGCTCGGCTCCCCCGACGGCGACAAGATCACCGACGGCGACGTCGCACTCGCGGCCCGCATCGAGGACGCCTACCGTACGGTCGTCGACCTGCGCTGATCCCGCGTCCCCCGCACGGATCACCGCTGACCGCAGCGACCTCGCTCATCGCTGGCGTGGTTGTGCCCGCCGCCTACCCTCGGGCACATGGCGAACGTGGCGTACGACCGGCGGGAGCAACTTCGGCAGATCGAGAGCGGGCTGCTCGACGGGGAGCAGGTGATCGCGGTCTACGACGCGATCGGCACCGGCACCGGCTTCATCGGGCTGACCAACCGCCGGGTGATCATCCAGGACAAGTCGTTCGTCGGCAAAAAGGTCGCCATCACCAGCATCCCGTACTCGAAGATCACCAGCGTGAGCGTAGTGAGCAACAAGTCCTGGGGCGGCTCGTACTTCTCGTCCGGCGCCATCGCGATCAACGTCGGCACCCACACCTACGAGGTCGAGTTCCGTGGCGACCAGAAGTCCCACCACGTACACAACGTGATCCTGCACTACATCTCGTGACCGACCGCGGGACCGACAGACAGCAGGGCTGACCGCTCGATTATGTCCATCCCGCGCTCAACCTAAGCGGCTTCCGGCTTCTCCGGCTCGACACCGCCGGCTCGCAGGATCCGCCGGACCTGTTCCCGGCCGTAGCCAGTCACCCGAGCGATCTCGCCCACGCGGGCACCGCCTCGGTATGCAGTCACGATTGCGGCCGCAAGCCGCTTCCGTACCTGTGGCACCTCGGCACGCGCTGAAGCGACTTCCGCGAGCCCATCCTGCACGCGTCGGAGCGCAGCCCGGTACGCCTCCGCTGCCGCCTCAAGGTCACCTGCCACGGCGGAAGGTGCCTCAGGGCTTCGGGTCTGGCGTAACGAACGTGCCGCGACCGGCGAAGGTGACCACACGGCCTTCCTCGCGTAGCACGTCAAGCGCGGCCCGCACGGTGCCACGCGCCACGAGGTACGTCTGCGCCAACGTCACCTCACCAGGCAGCTTGCGCCCCGGCAGCCAATCGCCGCTATCGATCTGCGCGTTGAGCGCATCGGCCACCTGCTCGGCAAACGAACGCGGCGACCACGGGTCGACCATGCTCACAGGCTGCCACCTGTCCAGCCGACCGATGCTATCCATTCAGTTCACCAGCCCAAAACCCACCCGCACCGCGGATTCCCAGACGAAGCGCGCGGCGATACGACGCCTCCTCAGGAGCCGTGGTCGGTCCGAGAGTGCTGCCGGGGCACGGGACGGTGCAGATCTGGGCCGACGCCGGCTCAGGCGGAACCGGTCAGCGGGTGGATGTTGCCGTCGACCGCCTTCGGTTGGCCAATATCGACTCCGGCGAAGGCGTCAAGGCCCTATACCGACTGGGACCGTTCCACCACCAAGGCTGACCCCTCCGTTCAGCGTCGAGGTGAGTCTCACGCACCTCAAAACCGCCTCGTAAGGTGTCTGAGCCTCACCTCGATGCGGCGCAGACATCGAGACTGAACGACGGTAAGTCAACAGAAGCCGGCTGTTACGGTGAGGAACATGACCGCAGTGCCCGAGTGGATGCGGCCGCCCCGCCCTGAAGGGTGGTACGCCGACGACCTCGACCAGCTCCCGCAGGCGCCCCGTCACACCGAGCTGATCGACGGAGCACTCGTCTTCATGATGTCCCCCCAGCGGGCTTGGCACGGCCGAGCTGTCTCCGCTTTGCTCTTCGCTCTCATGGAGCAGGCGCCAGCAGGCGTCGAGATTGAGCGGGAGATGACGATTCGGCTCGACGAACGGAACCGCCCCGAGCCCGATCTCCTCGCCACGCGGGCTCCCTACTACGACCCGGACTGCACCTTCTACACACCCGACCAGGTGCTGTTGGTCGTCGAGGTGGTGTCGCCGGAGTCGGCCCACCGCGACCGGACAGTCAAGCTGCGCAAGTACGCGGAAGCCGGCATTCCGCACTACTGGCGCGTCGAGGACGAGGGTGGATCACCGGTGGTCCACGCATACGAGCTCGACGAGCCCACCCGGTCGTACGTCGCGACCGGGATCCACCGCCACGAGCTGCACACCACGACGCCGTTCGAGCTCAAGCTGAATCTGGACGGGCTTGTGCCCGGTCGCAAGAGCTGAGCCGGGCAGCCGCTCAACTGCCTGACGCATCTCTGCCACGGCCGCAGGGCCGGCCTACAGCCTGATGACCCGAACCCGATGCCCGCACAACCTGGTCATGTCGTCGACATCCGACGTCAAGACCGCGACCGGCGCGGGTAGTCGTAGCGCCATCTCGGCGACCATGGCATCGATGGCGTACTTGTGCCCGTGCAGCCCCGCCGCCTTCAACAGCCCCGCACTGCGACGGGCGTTCTCTTCCGTCACCGCCTCCACACGAATGCGGGACAACAGCCAGGTCAGCCGAGCGGTGTCCACGCCGGTGTGGGAAACCTCGATGATCGTGGCAGCCGACATGGCCAGATCAGCCCCGTCACGCTCCGCCTGCTCCAGCAGTCGCATCACCATGCGATCCCGGCCGATCCATCCCGAGAAGCCTTGCGAGTCGAGCACAAGCGATTCGAGGCTCACGCCGCCCGGTCCGTCTCCCTGGTCCCGTACAGAAGCGCCTGGGCCTCGGCCATCTCCTGATCGGTGAACGCCCCGGACTCAGCTTGATAGCGGTCCAACTCCTCCCGGAGAAGCCTCCGCCGTTCAGCCCGCTCGGCCAGCTCGGTGAGGTAGCCGGAGACGTTGTCGGTGTGCGACTTCATGCTCTCCAGCAGCTCCACCGGCAGCGTGATCGTGACCTTCCTCGTCCTCGCCATCCAGCAACCATACCACGGTATTACCGCGAGCTGGGCACAGCTGCTACCACCTCGCAGACACCGCTAATTCTGGGACGAGGCACACGCCGGCTCGTGCCCGGCATGCCGGAATCAGACGTTGAAGCGGAACTCGACGACGTCGCCATCCTGCATGACGTACTCCTTGCCCTCCATCCGGACCTTGCCGGCCGCCTTGGCCGCCGCCATCGTGCCGGCCGCGACCAGGTCGTCGTAGGAGACGATCTCGGCCTTGATGAAGCCGCGCTGGAAGTCGGAGTGGATCACCCCGGCGGCCTCCGGCGCGGTCGCCCCAACCGGGATGGTCCAGGCCCGCGCCTCCTTCGGCCCGGCGGTGAGGTACGTCTGCAGCCCAAGCGTACGGAATCCGACCCGGATCAGCTGGTTGAGCCCCGGCTCGCTCTGCCCGGTCGACTCCAGCAGCTCCATCGCCTCGTCGTCCGGCAGATCGATCAACTCGGACTCGATCTTGGCGTCCATGAAGACCGCCTCGGCCGGGGCGACCAGCGCCCGCAGCTCGGCGAGCAGCTCGGCATTGCCCAGCTCGTCCTCGTCGACGTTGAAGACGTACAGGAACGGCTTGGTGGTGAGCAGGTGCAGCTCACGCAGCTCGGCGACGTCGATGCCGGCGGCGGCCGCACCCGCGTACAGCGTGGTCCCGCCGTCGAGCAGCGCGGCGGCGGCCTTCGCGGCGGCGTGGATCGCCGCCCGGTCCTTGCGCAGCCGGGCTTCCTTCTCCAGCCGGGGCAGCGCCTTCTCCAAGGTCTGCAGGTCGGCCAGGATCAGCTCGGTGTTGATCGTGGCGATGTCATCACCCGGGGAGACCTTGCCGTCGACGTGCACCACGTTCGGGTCGGAGAAGACCCGCACGACCTGGCAGATCGCGGCGGCGTCGCGGATGTTGGCCAGGAAGGCGTTGCCTCGGCCCTGCCCCTTGGACGCGCCCCGCACCAGACCGGCGATGTCGACGAACGACACCGGCGCCGGGATGGTCTTCTCCGAGCCGAAGATCTCCGCCAGCCTGCCCAGCCGCCCGTCCGGCAGCCCCACCACCCCGACGTTCGGCTCGATCGTGGCGAAGGGGTAGTTCGCCGCGAGGACGTCGTTCTTGGTGAGCGCGTTGAACAGGGTGCTCTTGCCGACGTTGGGCAGGCCGACGATGCCGATGGTGAGACTCACGTCGGTCGAGTCTACGCAGCGTCCGGTGGCGGGTCAGGCGCAGGCGGTCTTCAGCTTCTCCGCCAGCTCGGCCAGGCGACCCTCCACCTGTCCCATCGGGGTGTTGTCGTCCGGGTCGACGATCTGGGCGGCGAACTCGGACGCCTCGGTCAACGCCTGCTGCACGTCGGCGTCGACCGGGTCGGCGGCGAGCGACTCCAGCATTGCCGAGAGGTCGGTGAACTTGGCCCGGAACTCGGCGTCGGCGGTCTCCGCAGCCGTCCCGCCCTCAGCCACTGCGGCGATGAGGTCGGCGAAGTACGCCTCGATGGTCGATGCAGTCTCCTCGGCGACCGGTACCGCCGTGTCGCATGCCGTCTTGGTGGCCGCGGCGGCCCCGCCCTCGGCGGAGCCGGCCGACTCCGCGTCGGCCGACGCGGTCGCCGTCGGCGATGACGTCTGACCGGCGGCGGTGTCGGTTTCGCTGTCGCCACCGCCGCAGCCGGCCAGGGTCAACGCGAGCGCCGTCGCAGCGGCGGCGGTGATCAGGGTACGTCGCATCGAAGATCCGTCCATTGAGAGGCGAGCAAACTGGACCAGGCTAACGGACGTCTGCTCCCGGCCCGCCCGGCCCCTCGTGGACGTCACTCGCAGACGGCGCGGAAATCTTCTGGGATCGCCACCACGGCGGCGACCTGCTCGTCGCTGAGCGGAGTCTCACCGATCTCGGTGGCGGCCTCGATCGCGGCCGTACTCTCGGTCAGCACCGTCCGCAGTTCGTCCGACACCGGGCCGGTGGCCAGTGAGGTGAGCGTCGCCGACCAGCCGCGCATCTGCGCCTCGAAGTTGTCCTTCGCGTCCGCCGGCGCCCCCGCGCTGGCCGTCGGGTCGGCGAACTGGTTGACGTCACGCTGGAAACCGGCGGCGAAGTCGCTGCTCATCGATACCGCCTGATTGCAGGCGGCGTTGGTGGCGGCGAGGATGTCGGCCTCACTGGCGGTGCTGCTGCCGACGGTCGGCGACGGCGCGCCCGTCGGCGGCGGCTCGGTGCCGCAGCCGGTGAATCCGAGGATCAGGGCCGAGCCGAGGACGGCGCTGGCCAGTAGGCGACGCATGATATCTACCGACTCCTTTATCGAGGTGCACCAAACTGTGCCACTCTATCGATCCAGGAGCCAGGTCGCCGAACGGAGCCCATCGACCGACACAGATGGCGAGAGCGCCGCTGCCAGCAGTTGATGGTGAGCATCGTCATGTTACTTACCAGTGACGCGTGCTCTACCGTCTGCGCAGGGCAACGGCGCCGTGTGCCCAGCGCGGCCAGACCCGGCAGCACCGGGCGGTACCCGCTGCGAGCGGCGTACCGTTGCCGCCCGGACGGACGTTCGGGTGGACGACAAGGTCCGGGCGAGCGGGGAGCGGGTGGCGTGGTGGCGAACGGGGCGGCGGCGCTGGCGCGGCCGGTGGTGGAACGGGCACGCATCGCGGTCGCGATCGCGTTCGGGGTCAGTGGTCTGGCGTTCGCCTCGTGGATCTCCCGTACCCCGGCGATCCGCGACGCCCTCGATCTGACCAACGCCCAGTTCGGGCTGCTGCTGTTGTGCACGTCGGTGGGCGCGGTCAGCGCGCTGCCGCTGTCCGGTCCGCTGGTACACGCGATCGGGCCCCACCGGACGGTGCTGCTGGGCGCCGCGGCCGTGACCGTCGGGATGCTCGCCGTCGCAGTCGGTGTGGCGGTCGTCTCACCGCCACTGGCCGGCGCCGGGCTGCTGCTGACCGGCACCGGGTTGAGCAGCTGGGACGTGGCGATGAACGTTGAGGGTGCCGACGTCGAGCGCCGGCTCGACCGCCCGCTGATGCCCCGTTTCCACGCCGGCTTCAGCCTGGGTACGGTGACCGGCGCGCTCCTCGGGGCCGGGTGTGCCTGGCTGGCGGTGCCGGTCGACTGGCAACTCGCCGTCACCGCACTGCTGGTGATCGCCTCGATCGCCGCGGCCGTACGGATGTTCCTGCCGGTCCCGGTGCGGGTGCCCGGCGCGGCAGCACCCCGGTCCGGGGTGCTGCGTGCCTGGCGGGAGCCGCGCACCCTGCTGATCGGTCTGCTGGTGCTGGCCTTCGCGTTCGTCGAAGGGGTGGCGAACGACTGGCTCACCCTGGCCGTGGTCGACGGCTACCAAGTCGGTGACGCGGTCGGCGCGGTCGCATTCGGGGTGTTTGTCGCGGCGATGACCGCCGCCCGGATGGTCGGCGGTACGGCGTTGCAACGCTGGGGACGGGTGACGGTGCTGCGGGCGACGGCGGTGCTCGCCCTGATCGGCCTGGCCCTGGTGGTGTTCGGGCCGACGCTGCCGCTGGCGCTGCTCGGGGCACTGCTGTGGGGCGCCGGGGCGTCGCTCGGCTTCCCGGTCGGGATGAGCGCGGCCGCCGACGAGGCCGACCGGGCGGCGGTACGGGTGTCGGTGGTCAGTTCGATCGGCTACACCTCGTTCCTGGCCGGTCCGCCACTGATCGGTTTCCTGGCCGAGCAGGTCGGCATCCTACGATCGCTGCTGGTGGTGCTCGGGGCGTTGGCGATCGGCCTGCTGGCCGCCGGCGCTACCCGGCCGGCCGGCACGGGCGGCACGGCCAGCGCTACCCAGCCGGCCGGCACGGGCCAGGGCTCGTGACTGCAGGTCCGATTCCCGCCAGCCGACCGGGCCGGCAAGCGGGCAGGATCGACCCATGGAGCTCGACTTCGAGCGGTGCTACCGAGTGGTGGACAGCCGCGACCAGCGCTTCGATGGCTGGTTCTACACCGGCGTGACGTCGACCGGCATCTACTGCCGGCCGTCCTGCCCGGCGGTCACCCCGAAGCGGGACAACGTTCGGTTCTTTGCCTCGGCGGCCGCCGCGCAACAGGCCGGGCTGCGCGCCTGCCGGCGCTGCCACCCCGACGCCACCCCGGGTTCGCCCGACTGGGACCGCCGCGCCGACCTGGTCGGGCGGGCGATGCGGTTGATCGGCGACGGGGTGGTGGACCGCGGCGGCGTACCGGGGCTGGCCCGCCGGCTCGGCTACACCGAACGGCATCTCACCCGGGTGCTGACCGAGCAGGTGGGGGCCGGCCCGCTGGCGTTGGCCAGGGCGCAGCGTGCGCAGACGGCCCGGATCCTGGTGGAGCGGACCGCTCTGACCGTCGCCGAGATCGCGTTCGCGGCCGGGTTCGGCAGCGTCCGGCAGTTCAACGACACGTTCCGGACGGTGTACGGCGGCCCGCCGTCGACGCTGCGCGGCCGCGTACGGCCCGGTGCGCCCGACCGGGCCGGGGTGATCACCGTACGGCTGGCGTTCCGTCGGCCGATGGCGGTCGACGCCGTACTCGGATTCCTGGCCGACCGGGCGGTGCCCGGCGTGGAGTCCGCCGACGGCGGCAGATACCGGCGTGCGCTGCGGTTGCCGTACGGCACCGGCACGGTGGCGCTCACCCCGCACGACGGTTTCCTCGCCGCCGCGTTGCGCCTCGCCGACCTGCGTGATCTGGCACCGGCGGTGTCCCGCTGCCGCCGGCTGTTCGACCTGGACGCCGACCCGGCGGCGGTGGACGCCGTGCTGGGTGCCGATCCGGCGTTCGCCGCTGCTGTCGCCGCCGAGCCCGGGGTCCGGGTGCCGGGCGCGGTGGACGGCTTCGAACTGGCGGTACGGGCCGTGGTCGGGCAGCAGATCTCGGTGTCCGCCGCCCGCCGGGTGCTGGCCCGCCTCTGCGCGGCGACCGCGTCGCGAACAGCCCCGCCTGCGGACGGGTCGCGAACAGCCCCGCCTGCGGACGGGTCGCGAACAGCCCTGCCTGCGGACGGCCTGGCGCCGTTCCCGGGCCCGGCCGAACTGCTCGCCCTACCCGACGACGCCTTCGCGATGCCAGCCACCCGGCGCGGCACGCTGCGCGCGTTGGCCGCCGGGGTCGCCGACGGCGACATCGGGCTCGACCTGGGCAGCGACCGGGCCGAGCTGTCGCACCGGCTCACCGCACTGCCCGGCATCGGCCCGTGGACCGCCGGTTATGTGGCGATGCGGGCGCTCGGCGACCCGGATGTGCTGCTCGGCACCGACCTGGGGGTACGGCGCGGCGCGGCGGCGCTCGGCCTGCCCGCCTCCCCCGCAGACCTGACCACCCACGCTGAGCGCTGGCGGCCCTGGCGGTCCTACGCCAACCTGCGGCTGTGGCGGTCCGCCACGCCAACGAAATCTACATCGGAGTGAATGATGACAACGTCTTCGACATTGGACGCGAGTACGATCGCCACGGCGGTCGGGCCGCTGACACTGATCGCCGACCCGGACGGGGCACTGCGGGCCGCCGGCTTCACCGCCGACCCGGACGACCTGCTCGCCGTGGTCCACCCCGACCTGCGCGGACCGGTCCGCCACCGGGCCGACCTCGGCGACGTCACCCGCGCCGTACGGTCCTACCTGGCCGGTGAGCTCACTGCGATCGACCAGCTCCCGGTCAGTCAGCGCGGCGGTCCGTTCCAGCGCACCGCCTGGTCGGCGCTGCGTGAGGTGAAGCCCGGCGGGCCGGTCAGCTATACGGCGTTCGCCCTGCGCTCCGGCCGCCCGGCAGCGGTCCGGGCGGCAGCCGGCGCCTGCGCCCGCAACGCGGTCGCGCTGGTGGTCCCCTGCCACCGGGTGCTGCGCGGCGACGGCACGCTGGGCGGCTACCGATGGGGTCTGCCGATCAAGAAGTGGCTGCTCGACCATGAATCGCAGGTGACCTTCGCAGGGCAGTGAACCGGTGCCGGCACCGGCTACCGTCGTGGTGTGGACGCCGTACCCGACCGATCTCCGCCCCGGCGGCGCGCCGTCCACAATCTCTGGCGACTGCGCTGTTACCTGCGCCCGTACCTCGGTCAACTTGGTTGGCTGCTGGCGGCCGCCGCAGCAGCGACCGGGGCCGGCATCGCCATCCCGCTGGTCATCGCCGAGGTGGTGGACGGCCCGGTGGCCGCTGGTGATCCCGCTGGTCTGCTGTTCCTCGGTGGACTCGCCCTGCTGCTCGGCGTCGTCGAGGCGGTGCTCATCTTCATCCGGCGGTGGACACAGAGTGCCTCGTCGATCGGGATGGAGAGCACCATCCGCGACGACATCTACGCCCACCTGCAGCGACTCCCGGTCACCTTCCACGACCAGTGGCAGTCCGGGCAGCTGCTGTCCCGGGCGATCAGCGATCTGTCGGTTATCCGACGCTTCCTCTCCTTCGGCCTGCTGTTCCTGATCCTCAACTCGGCGACCTACCTGACCGTGGTGGCGCTGCTGCTGCACCTGTACTGGCCGTTGGGACTGGTGGTGGCGGCCAGCGCCCTACCGCTATACCTGTTCAGCCACCAGTTCACCCGCGCCTACCTGCGGGTGTCCCGACGAATGCAGGACCAGCAGGGTGACCTGGCCACCCTGGTCGAGGAGTCCGCGCAAGGGCTGCGGACCATCATTTCGTTCGGGCGCGGGCCGTACCTCACCGCGCGCTTCACCGACCTGGCCCGCGAGCTGCACGACACCGCGGTCGGCAAGGGCCGGCTGCTCGCCCATGCCTCGGCCCGCTACGACCTGGTGCCGAACGCGAGCCTCGCGGTCGTGCTGGTTGTCGGGGCTGTCGCCGTCGCCGACCAGCAGCTCACCATCGGTCAACTGGTCGCCTTCGTCACCCTGCAACTGATGCTGATCTGGCCGATCAAGTCGCTGGGCTGGATCATCTCGCACGCCCAGGAGGCGATGACCGCCGCCGACCGGATTCAGGAGGTGCTGGACACCTCGCCGTCGATCGTCGACCGACCGGATGCCATCAGGATCCGGGTCGGTGAGGTCCGCGGCGAGTTGCGTTTCGACAACGTCACCTTCGGCTACCCGGGGACGCCGGAGCCGGTGCTGCGCGGCGTCGACCTCACCGTACGGCCGGGTGAGACGTTGGCCATCGCCGGCCTGACCGGCAGCGGCAAGACCAGCCTGGTGTCGCTGGTGCCGCGGCTGTACGACGTCACCGGCGGGCGGATCACCCTGGACGGTCATGACCTGCGCGACCTGCGCCTCGACGAGCTGCGCCGGTGCGTCGGCGTGGCGTTCGAGGACCCCACCCTGTTCTCGATGTCGGTCCGGGAGAATTTGACCCTCGGCCGCCCGGACGCCACCGACGCCGAGGT
The DNA here is from genome assembly GCF_030345075.1 of Solwaraspora sp. WMMA2065. NCBI lineage: Bacteria > Bacillati > Actinomycetota > Actinomycetes > Micromonosporales > Micromonosporaceae > Solwaraspora > Solwaraspora sp. WMMA2065. Next base: position 6,169,891 of record NZ_CP128361.1, on the reverse strand, counting down.
GCACGCCGCGGTCCGGTTGGCGCAGGCCGACTTCGTCCACGACCTGCCCTGGGGGTTGCGGACCCGAATCGGCGAGCAGGGGCTGTCACTGTCCGGCGGACAGCGGCAGCGGCTGGCGCTGGCCCGGGCGGTGCTGGGCCGGCCCCGGGTGCTGGTGCTCGACGACCCGCTGTCCGCCCTGGACGTGCACACCGAGGCGTTGGTGGAGCAGGCGCTGCGCCGAGTGCTGGTCGGCACCACCGCGCTGCTGGTGGTGCACCGGCCGTCCACGGTCGCGTTGGCCGACCGGGTGGCACTGCTGGACGCGGGCCGGATCGCGGCTGTCGGCACCCACACCGAACTGCTCGCCACCGTGCCCGCCTACCGGGCCGTACTCTCCGCCGACGGACCCGGCCTGGTCAGGTCGCGGTGAACCGGACCGACGGTGCCGGCGGTACCGCAGATCGCGACGCGAGCAGGTACGACGACGGGCAGCTGGACTGGCGTGGGATCTCCGACCGGGCGGCGGACGGGGTCGGCGGCGCAGGCGACGGCGACCCGGTCGACAACGCCCGGGTCCGGGCCCGCAGCCGGGCGCTGCTCGGCTCGCTGACCCGGCCGCACCGGCGCATGATCGCGGTGGCGGTCGCCCTGCTGCTGCTGCAGAACGCCGCCGCGATGGCCGGTCCGTACCTGGTGATGCTGGGTATCGACCGGGCCATTCCGCCGCTGACCGACGACGGCGACGCGGGGCCGCTGATCGCGATCGCCGTCGCCTTCGCGGTCGCCACCGTCGCCGAGTACGTCGGCAAGCGCAGCTTCCTGATCCTGTCTGCCCGGATCGGTCAGGCGATCCTGCTCGACCTGCGTCAGCGGGTGTACCGGCATTTCCTCGGCCTGTCGGTCAGCTTTCACGAGCGCTACACCTCCGGCCGGGTGGTGGCCCGGTTGACCAGTGACATGGACTCGATCTCCGAGCTGGTCAACGGCGGCATCGACGATCTGGTGCTCGCCGGGCTGTCGGTGGTCTCGGTGGCGGCGATCCTGCTCTGGCTGGACCTGCCGCTGGCCCTGGTGACCCTGCTGGCATTCCCGTTCCTGCTGTGGATGTCGATCTGGTTCGCCCGCGCCTCCACCGTCGCCTACCGGCGTACCCGGGAGACTGTGGCGCTGCTGATCGTCCACTTCGTGGAGTCGCTCGGTGGTGTCCGGGCCGTGCACGCGTTCCGGCGCGAGCCCCGCAACCAGGAGATCTTCGCAGAGGTCAACACCGGCTTCCAGCGGGCCAGCCTGCACGCGTTCCGGCTGATCGCGATCTACTCACCGAGCCTCAAGGGCATCGGCAACGTGGCCATCGCGATGGTGCTCACCTTCGGCGGTTGGCAGGTGCTGCAGGGCCGCACTGAGATCGGCGTGCTCGCCGCGTTCCTGCTGTACCTGCGCCGGTTCTTCGAGCCGATGCAGGAGCTGAGCCAGTTCTACAACTCGCTGCAGTCGGCGACCGCGGCGCTGGAGAAGCTCTCCGGCGTACTCGACGAGCGGCCGGACGTCCCCGAACCGGTGCGGCCGCGGCCGCTGCCGCAGCCGGTACGCGGCGCGGTGCGGCTGCATGCCGTTTCCTTCGGCTACCGGCCGGACCGTCTGGTGCTGCCCGAGCTGACCCTGCGCATTCCGGCCGGGCAGACGGTCGCGCTGGTCGGGGCCACCGGGGCCGGCAAGTCAACGATCGCCAAGCTGGTGGCCCGGCTCTACGATCCGGTCAGCGGGTCGGTCACCCTGGACGGGATCGACCTGCGCGACATCGCCGGCCGCGACCTACGGCGGGACGTGATCATGGTGACGCAGGAGAATCACCTCTTCGCCGGCAGCGTCGCGGACAACATCCGGTTCGGCCGGCCGGACGCCACCGACACCGAGGTCGAGGCTGCGGCGCGGGCGATCGGCGCACACGAGTTCATCGCCGGACTTCCCGACGGGTACGCCACCGACGTGCACCGGCGCGGCGGGCGGCTGTCCGCCGGGCAACGGCAGTTGGTCGCCTTCGCCCGGGCGGTGCTGGCCGACCCGGCAGTTTTGATCCTCGACGAGGCGACCTCGTCGCTGGACGTGCCGACCGAGCGCCTGGTGCAGCGGGCGTTGCAGACCATGCTCGACGGTGGCCAGAACTGCAGTAGCCAGAACTGCGGTGGCGGCAACGACGGTGGCCGCAACGGCGACGGACCGGGGGCCAACAGCTCGCCGACCGGCCACGGGCGCACTGCGCTGGTCATCGCGCATCGGCTGTCGACGGTGCAGATCGCCGACCGGGTGCTGGTCCTCGACGACGGCCGGATCGTCGAGGACGGCCGGCCCGCCGACCTGATCGCCGACGGCGGTCGGTACGCCGTGCTGCACCACCAGTGGCGCGACAGCCTTAGCTGACCCGGACCGCCTGCAGGGTGTAGCTGAGTGGGAACCGCTCCGGTCGTTCAGTCAACCGCCACTCGCCGTCGTCGCCCTTTATCATCCGGCCGGGCAACGCGTTCCACGGCACGCTGTCGTGCTCGACCAGCATCGTCACCTGGAGCCCGGCGTCGGTGAGCGCGGTGAAGATCTCCCCGATGCCGTGGTTCCAGGAGTGGGTCAGGTTATGGGTGAAGCTGACGGCCGTATCGACGTAGGTGCCGTCCTCGTTCCATACCAGCGGCCGGTCCGTCTCGAAGTACGGCAGGTCGAGCACGAGCAGGCCGTCCGGGCGGGTCTCGTCGACCGCCCACAGCGCCGGGTGCCCTTCCCGCAGGAACAGCCGGCCGCCCGGCCGCAGCAGTGCGGCCACCGTCTCCGCCCATCGGGTCACGCTCGGCAGCCAGCAGAGCGCGCCGATCCCGGTGAAGACGAGGTCGAACCCTCCCGCGCCGAGCACCTCCACGGCGCGGTAGACATCGGCTTCGACGTACTCGACCGGGGTCTGTGCGGCTGCGGCGATCCGCCGGGCCTCGGCCAGGGACGCGCCGGAAAGGTCCAGGCCGGTCATGGTCGCGCCCAGCCGGGCCAGCGACAGCGTGTCGGTGCCGATGTGGCACTGCAGATGCACTCCGCGTACGCCGGTCAGGTCGCCGAGCCTCGGCAGGTCGAAGCGCACCACCTCACTGAGCAGCGCCGGGTCGGCGATCAGCTGCGCCACCCGGTAGTCCGGCGATGCGGCGTGTGCCGGCGCGCGCTCGTCCCAGCTGGCCCGGTTGAGCGCCAGATAGTCGGTCATGCCGCCGACCATCGCATGATCCGACGCCGCTGGCACCCCGTTATCGTCCGGTCGGGTCCGGCCCGGTGAGCCTGGTAACGGCGGGTGGCCCCGGTCGCTCATGCGCTCCCGGGGCCACCCGCTTTCTCAGTTGTTGCGTGTCACGCCCTGTTCGCCCGACGGCGGGTGAGCAGGAGCAACGAGATGCCCAGCACCACGAGCGCACCGCCGCTGGTGATCAGGTTCGTGGTCGCGCTGCCGGTGACCGGCAGCCCCACGTACCGGAAGGCGATCTCGTTCGAGGTGCCGTTCGGTGTCGTCACCGTGATGGTTGTGTGCTTGACGTCGCACGGCGGAGTGACGAAGCTCAGCGAGGTCCCGGAACTGTTGACCGTGACCTTGTTCGCTGGAATCGTCTTGCCGCAGATCGTCACGGTCGTCTGGCCTGGGATGAAGCCGCTGCCTCCGACCACCACTGTGGTCCCGCCGTTGGCCGGTCCCTGTCCAGGGTCGACCGAGTCGATCACCGGTGCCGGGCCACCCGAGTAGGTGAAGCCGTCCGGAGCGACCGCGTCGTCACCCGGCAACACCACCACCACATCAACCGGACCCACCGGCCCCGGCGGCGTCACCACCGTCAACGACGTACCCGACGGATCCACCACCAGATCAGTCCCCGGCACACCACCGAACGTCACATCAGTCGCCCCGGTGAACCCGGAACCCGTGACCGTCACCGTGGTACCACCCGTGTTCGGACCCGAATCCGGCACCACCGAATCAATCGTCGGCGGCACATAGGTGAAGATCCCCGCATCCGCAGTACCAGCCGGGAACACCAACACCACATCAGCCGGACCAGCAGCACCCGGCGGAGTCACCACCGTGATCTCCGTACCAGCCGGATTCACCGCGAACCCCGTACCCGCCACGCCATCAAACGTGACACCGGTCGCCCCAGTGAAACCCGAACCAGTAATCGTCACCGTGGTACCACCAGACGTCGGCCCGAAATCAGGATCCAGATCCGTCACCACCGCATCCGAACCATCAGCCAGATACGTGTACGCCAACGGATCAGTCGAACCACCATCAGTGGTCACCACCACATCCACCACACCAGGCGCATGCGCCGGAGTCACCGCCGTCAACGACGTACCCGACGGATCCACCACCACATCAGTGGCCGGCAACCCGTCAAACGTCACCGCCGTGTCACCCGGCACAAAACCCGAACCAGTGATCGTCACCACCTGACCACCAGACTGCGGACCAGAATCCGGATCAATAGACGACGCAGTCGGCGGCGCGACCACGTAGGTGAAGCCGTCCGGAGCGACCGCGTCGTCACCCGGCAACACCACCACCACATCAACCGGACCCACCGGCCCCGGCGGCGTCACCACCGTCAACGACATACCCGACGGATCCACCACCAGATCAGTCCCCGGCACACCACCGAACGTCACATCAGTCGCCCCGGTGAACCCGGAACCCGTGACCGTCACCGTGGTACCACCCGTGTTCGGACCCGAATCCGGCACCACCGAATCAATCGTCGGCGGCACATAGGTGAAGATCCCCGCATCCGCAGTACCAGCCGGGAACACCAACACCACATCAGCCGGACCAGCAGCACCCGGCGGAGTCACCACCGTGATCTCCGTACCAGCCGGATTCACCGCGAACCCCGTACCCGCCACGCCATCAAACGTGACACCGGTCGCCCCAGTGAAACCCGAACCAGTAATCGTCACCGTGGTACCACCAGACGTCGGCCCGAAATCAGGATCCAGATCCGTCACCACCGCATCCGAACCATCAGCCAGATACGTGTACGCCAACGGATCAGTCGAACCACCATCAGTGGTCACCACCACATCCACCACACCAGGCGCATGCGCCGGAGTCACCGCCGTCAACGACGTACCCGACGGATCCACCACCACATCAGTGGCCGGCAACCCGTCAAACGTCACCGCCGTGTCACCCGGCACAAAACCCGAACCAGTGATCGTCACCACCTGACCACCAGACTGCGGACCAGAATCCGGATCAATAGACGACGCAGTCGGCGGCGCGACCACGTAGGTGAAGCCGTCCGGAGCGACCGCGTCGTCACCCGGCAACACCACCACCACATCAACCGGACCCACCGGCCCCGGCGGCGTCACCACCGTCAACGACATACCCGACGGATCCACCACCAGATCAGTCCCCGGCACACCACCGAACGTCACATCAGTCGCCCCGGTGAACCCGGAACCCGTGACCGTCACCGTGGTACCACCCGTGTTCGGACCCGAATCCGGCACCACCGAATCAATCGTCGGCGGCACATAGGTGAAGATCCCCGCATCCGCAGTACCAGCCGGGAACACCAACACCACATCAGCCGGACCAGCAGCACCCGGCGGAGTCACCACCGTGATCTCCGTACCAGCCGGATTCACCGCGAACCCCGTACCCGCCACGCCATCAAACGTGACACCGGTCGCCCCAGTGAAACCCGAACCAGTAATCGTCACCGTGGTACCACCAGACGTCGGCCCGAAATCAGGATCCAGATCCGTCACCACCGCATCCGAACCATCAGCCAGATACGTGTACGCCAACGGATCAGTCGAACCACCATCAGTGGTCACCACCACATCCACCACACCAGGCGCATGCGCCGGAGTCACCGCCGTCAACGACGTACCAGACGGATCCACCACCACATCAGTGGCCGGCAACCCGTCAAACGTCACCGCCGTGTCACCCGGCACAAAACCCGAACCAGTGATCGTCACCACCTGACCACCAGACTGCGGACCAGAATCCGGATCAATAGACGACGCAGTCGGCGGCGCCGGTGCGGCCGGACGTTCACAGGTGGCCTCGGCGATGATGACTTCACCGACCGGGATGACCACCGGGAACCCGAGGAGCAGACCCGAGAGTGAGGCGGTGAGCACGATGGTGGCCGCCGCCGCGCTGTCGGCGGTGACGGTCTCGATACGCGACAGCGAGACATCGAGCATCGCTCCGACCAGACCCGGTACCGTCACCGCGGCGCTCACGTCAAGGCTCGGCCCGTTCGGGATCAGGACCTCCGCCAGGCCGAACACGGTAAGCCCGGTCAACGTCGTGTCGGCAGTCTGCGGACCGACGAAGGGGCAGCTGACCGCAGCCTCGACGGCCGATGCGGTCAGCACGTTCACCCCGAGGATGTCCAACGACACGTCGGCGACCGAGGACGAGGCGGACGACGAAATTGGGCCCCTGGTAGCGCTGACCTCCAGGACGGTGCCGTCGGCGGCGACGCCGATGGCTCCCGGCAGGGTGATGTCGAGCAGGGTCTCGGTGTCGGTGCCGCCGGCGGGTGGGGCGTCCACCGACCCGATCACCGCACTGGCCTCGATCACCGGAATCCCGAGGACCTCAGCCGAGAGGTCGACGATCACCCCCCTCGCATGCGCGTCTCCGGGAGCTGCGTAGGCGGGTGCGGCCGTCACCGCCAACCCGCCAGCGGTGCCAAGTAGCGCGGCCAGCGAGACGCTGGCCACCCGTTTCAACGTTGACTGCACTTTTCCCCCGTCTCGTCTTCTGCGTGAGCCGGACAGGCCGGTGCGCCCATCCGTCAGAAACGAGAACGACAGCAAATAGGGCAAGTCGCGCGAAACTACCGGAGGTCCACCTCACTCGACACGCATGTCCGGCGCGGCGTAGCTGGCCAGACGGGACGGCGTCCGCTGAACAGATCCACTTCCGCCGTTCGCCGGACGTGCCCGCAAGTTGATCCCTAAGCTCACTCACCTGGCCTCGGACGGGCTGCCCGGTCAGGAAGCACTGCCCGCCAACCGTCAGAACAGGATCCGCGTCACAGCACCTGTCAGTACCGGGAGGTAACTTGGTGCCGCTGGTTTCGCGGAACGGGGAGGGTCGCGGGTGCGGTACGTGGCGATCGGGGACAGTTTCACCGAAGGGCTCGGCGACGAGTTGCCGGACGGCACCGTACGCGGCTGGGCCGATTTGGTCGCCGCCGGGCTCGCCGCCGCGAATGGCGGTAGCGTGCAGTACGCCAACCTGGCGGTCCGGGGACGGCTGCTGGAGCCGATCGTCACCCAGCAGCTCGACCGGGCACTGTCGCTGTCCCCACTCCCGACGATGATCACCCTCAACGGCGGCGGCAACGACATGATGCGCCCCGGCACGGACCTGAGCCGGCTGGTCGCGCTGACCGAGGGCGCGGTACGCCGCTGCGCCGACGCCGGGGTTCGGCTGGTGCTGCTCAGCGGCGGCGACCCGAGCGCCCGGCTGCCGTTCGGCACGACGATGCGGCGGCGCGGGGTCTCGCTGACCGCCGCCACCGCTGAGCTCGCAGCCCGGCACGGTCTCGACTTCATCGACGTTTTCAGCGACGTGGAGATCCGCCGCGAACAGTACTGGTCGCCCGACCGCCTGCATCTCAACTCTGCCGGCCACCGCCGGGTCGCCAGCCTGGTGCTGGACGGGCTGGGCCACCCGACCGAGGCGCACGTGGTCGACCCGGCACCGGTCGGCCGGCGCAGCCTGCTCGCCGAGGCCCGCTACTACCGGGAGTTCGTGGTGCCCTGGGTACACCGCCGGCTGCGCGGCCGCTCGTCCGGTGACGGGCGGACCGCGAAGTACGCCGACTGGGTGCCGGTCCAGGCCGGCTGACCGTGTCGGATCGGACCCGTTCGCCGGCTGATGGTCCGCCGGTGCCTGCGTCACCAGCCACGCAGGAAGCGCAGGCCGAGCAGGAAGGCCACCACCGACGGCCCGACGAGCAGCGTCACCGCCTGCAGTCGGTACGGCATCCGGTGCCGGCCGAGTTCGAGTGCGTTGGCGAACACCGAGGCGGCGGCGAGCATCATGAAACCGCCCCACCAGCCGATGGTGCCGAAGTCGACCAGACCGGTCACGATCAGCTCAAGGGTGGCCCCGACCCCGGCACCGGTTACGGCCAGCAGGGCCACGGTGCGGTGCAGCCCTCGGGCGAGCGGATGGTCCGGACGCCAACGGTAGGTGCCGGCCACCGCCAGGCAGGGCAGCACGACGAGCAACGGCCAGCCGTCACCCATCAGCCCCAGCATGAGCAGTGCGCCCACGGTGAAGACGATCGCGCCGATGCCGGCGACGACGTATCCACCGAAGGCGCGGCCGCCACCGCGGGCCATCAGCGGGCCACCGGCGGCGGCGATCAACGCGCCGGGTACCAGGATGAACCCGGCCCACCAGTGGAACCGCCCGGGCGACTGGGCGGCGGCGGTCGCCGCCCCGGTGGCCAGGGCCGCCGCGCCGAGACCGGCGAGCCACCCGCGCTGAATCTGTCGCTTGGTGTCCACGACGACGAGCCTGCCCGGTCGCCGGCCGGCGGACCATCCGGGTAGCCCTACTTCCGAAGGTCAGAAATCCCCGAATCCGCCGAAGTCGCCGCCACCGAAATCCCCACCGCCGAAGTCGCCGCCACCGAAATCCTCGCCACCGGAGAAGTCCTCCCCGCCGGAGAAGTCCTCGTCACCGCCGCCGTCCTCCAAGCCGGCGGCGTACCCGGCGTCGTAGCCGGGGTCGCCGAACGTCGGAGAGAACAATGCACTGAAGACCAGCATGCCGCCGATCGCACCGGCCGCCCCGGCCAGCGCCGGCTTCCACAGCGGTTGGGAGTACCAGCCGGCCGGCACCGGCCGGCCCTGGTGGTAGCCGCCCGGGTAGTAGTGCGGCGTCTGCGGGCCCGGGTTGGGCCCGGCCCGGAAGGTCTGCCCCTGGACGTCGACCTCACGCTCCTTGGTGAGCTGCCCGGCGCCCCGGGCGGCGGCCAGTGGGGGCAGTTCGGGACCGGGGTCGATGCCGAGCGCCACCCGGGCCGCCCGGACGTAGGCCAGGCCCTCCAGGGCGGTCTCCCGGGCCAGCTCGAACTGCTTGAGGCTGCGGGCCTGCTCCAACTGGGAGCCGGCTGCGGTGTAGCGCTCGCCGGCGTCGAGCAGCGACTGCCGGACCGCCGGCTGGTCGCCGTGCAGGTTCATCACCTGGCCGCCGAGCCGCTCGTACCAGCGTTGTGCCTCGGCCCGGGCGTCGGCCAGCGCCCGCTCCTTGCGGGCGGCGCTCTCCCCCCGCCACCACAGCAGGCCGCCGGCGAACAACGCCACCAAGACCAGGAGCAGAAGAAATTCCATGGCTACGACGGTAGCCGCCCTGATCCACCACCAGCCACAACGACGGGCGGTGCCGGGCGTCGGCGGGCGGGCGGCGTACCTGTTTGACATGCTTTCCGGCGTGGATGTCGCGACGGTTGTGGTGGTGGTCGTCTGTCTCGGTTGCGGCGCGGCGCTCGGCTGGCTGACTGCCCGGGCCCGGTCGGCGACCGAGATCGCCCGGCTGGACGCGACGCTGCGCGCCACCCGCGACGGCGAGGGTCGGTTGGAGCAGTCGATGCGGGCGCTGTCGTACGAGGCGACCGCCCAGTCGCAGGAGGCGGTGGCGCGGGCGGTGGCTCCGCTGCACGACGCACTGCGCCGCTACGAGCAGCGGGTGGCTGAGCTGGAGCACGACCGGGTCGACGCGTACGCCGAGCTGCGTGAGCAGGTCCGGGCGATGGGCGGGGTCTCCGCTGAGCTGCGTACCGAGACCAAGCAGCTGGTGGCGGCGCTGCGCGCGCCCCAGGTGCGGGGCCGGTGGGGTGAGCACCAGCTGCGGCGCATCGTCGAGGCGGCCGGGATGCTCGAGCACTGCGACTTCGCCGAGCAGGTGACCGCGCGGACCGAGCAGCAGACGGTCCGCCCGGATCTGGTGGTACGGCTGCACGGCGGGCGCAGCGTGGTGGTCGACGCCAAGGCACCGTTCGACGGCTACCTGTCCGCGATGGAGGCCCGCGAGGAGCGCACCCGGGACCAGCACCTGGACAGCCACGCCCGGCAGCTGCGGACCCATGTGGACGCGCTCGCCGCGAAGCAGTACTGGTCCGCGTTCGATCAGACGCCGGAGTTCGTGGTGCTGTTCGTGCCGGCCGACCCGTTCCTGGACGCCGCGTTGCAGCGCGACCCGGCTCTGCTGGAGCACGCGTTCAGCCGGGACATCGTGCTGGCCACCCCGGCGACGCTGGTGGCCCTGCTGCGTACGGTGGCGTACTCGTGGCGACAGGAGGCGCTGGCCCGTAACGCGGTGGCGGTGCACGGGCTGGCCCGTGAACTGTACGGGCGGCTGGCCACGCTGGGCGAGCATGTCACGAAGCTGGGTAACGCGCTGGGAGGTGCGGTCACCGCGTACAACCGGGCGGTGGGATCGCTGGAGGGGCGGGTCCTGGTCAGTGCGCGCAAACTCGCCGATCTCGGGGTTTCCGGCGCTGAACTGACGCCCCCGCCACAGGTCGAGGTGGCGCCCCGTCAGGTGCAGGCGCCGGAGCTGGAATCGCCGTCGGCCGGCGATGACCGGGCGCATCGGACACGTCCCGAGTGGACCGGGTTGAGCTGGGAAAACCCCAAATAGACATCACTCATTGCAGGCATTTCACTACGACCACGCCACCTATTCAGGGAAGTTTATGTCACGGGCTGGTCACAACGCTTGGCTAGGTAGTGACAGCGATCCACCGGAACACAAAGGATGCGGTCACACGTGCCCTGCACCACAGGGCCCAGTTCTTCCGGAGGAAGAGAACGTGAGTAAACCCCGCATCTGGAGACGGCGAACCTCTGCCGCGCTCCTGGCATCCGTCATGGTGGCCGGTGCCGTGACGCTGGCGGGTGGTGCGTCCACCGCGAGCGCCAACCCGTCGACCAAGGCCGACGTACTGAAGGACACCCCTACCGATACGTTGGGGTCGCACGATCTCGACCTGCTCGCCGAGGCGGAGGCGAAGAGCGAGCAGAGCGTCACCTTGCTGGTCGCCACCGAGCAGGGCCAGGCACCGAAGGTCGCGGCCGAGCTGAAGAAGCTCGGCGGCGTGATCGGCAACCAGGTCGACGAGGTCGGCTATGTCCGGGCCCGCGTGCCGGTCAAGAACGTCGTCGCGGCGTCGAAACTGCCCGGGGTCTCGGCGGTCGACCTCAACGAGACGATCCCGATGCCGGACCCGATGCCGGAGAGCATGGCGGCGGCTTCCTCCGTGGCGAGCGCGACCACCGGCCCGGGGCCGGACACCGGCGCGGTCAACCCCTACATGCCGACCAATGAGACCGGCGCGGTCTCGTTCAAGAACAGCCACCCGCGCTGGGACGGCCGCAATGTCCTCGTCGGCATCATGGACTCCGGGATCGACCTGGACCACCCGGCGCTGCAGACCACCACCACCGGGGAGCGGAAGATCGTCGACTGGGTCACCCCGATCGACCCGGTCTACGAGAATGACGGCACCTGGCGGCCGATGCTCACCGGTGTGAGCGGCCCGAGCTTCAGCTACGCCGGCGTCACCTGGTCCGCGCCGGCCGGCTCCTACATGATCAACCTGTTCTCGGAGTCGATCACCGCGGGCGGGTCGGCCAACGGTGACGTCAACCGCGACGGCGACACCAGCGACCGGTTCGGGGTGCTGTACGACCCGGCCACCAACGACGTACGGGTCGACGTCGACCAGGACTTCGACTTCACCGACGAGCCGGTGATGCGCCCGTACCAGGAGAACTTCGACATCGGCCACTTCGGCACGGACGATCCTTCGACCCCGATCGCCGAGCAGGTGCCGTTCGTCGTCGAGTTCCGCACCGACGTCGACACCGCTCCGGTCGGCGGCCCCGGCCTGATCGACTACGTCAACATCGGACTGATCTCGTCGTCGCACGGCACCCACGTGGCGGGCATCGTGGCCGCCAACGACATGCTGGGCAACGAGGACTTCGACGGCGCCGCGCCCGGCGCCAAGCTGGTCTCCTCCCGGGCCTGCACCTTCGCCGGCGGCTGCACCGCCGCCGCGTTGACCGACGGCATGATCGACCTGGTGATCAACCGGGGCGTCGACATCATCAACATGTCGATCGGTGGTCTGCCGGCACTCAACGACGGCAACAACGCCCGCGCCGAGCTCTACAACATCCTCATCGACGTGTACGGCGTGCAGATGTTCATCTCGGCCGGCAACTCCGGCCCGGGCACCAACACCATCGGTGACCCGTCGGTGGCCTCGAGCGTGGTCAGCGTCGCCGCGAGCGTGAGCCGGGACACCTGGCTGGCCAACTACGGCTCCGAGGTACGCACCCGCAACTCGCTGTTCCCCTTCTCGTCGCGCGGTCCGCGTGAGGACGGCGGGTTCAAGCCGAGCATCAGCGCCCCCGGCGCGGCCATCTCCACCGTCGCCGGCTGGGAGGAGGGCGGCCCGGTCCCTGAGGCCGGCTACCCGCTGCCGCCCGGCTACGCCATGTACAACGGCACGTCGATGGCCGCTCCCCAGGCCACCGGCGCGGTTGCCCTGCTGATGTCGGGCGTCAAGGCCAAGGACCTCGACGTCACCCCGATGCAGCTGCGTCGGGCGCTGTACAGCGGTGCCCGCTGGATCAACGGTGCCTCCGCCCACGAGCAGGGCAACGGCATGCTGCACGTGGCCGACACCTGGAAGCTGCTGCGCGAGGGCGTCGAGGTCAACGGCTACGACGTCAGCGCTCCGGTCTGCACCCCGATCTCGGAGTACCTGGCCACCCCGCACGAGGGCACCGGCGTCTACAACCGGTGCGCCGCCGACGCCGGTGGTCACCGGCCGGGCCAGTTCAAGTCCTACCCGGTCACCATCACCCGGACCAGCGGCCCGGACGTCGACCTGCTGCACAAGCTCAAGTGGGTCGGCAACGACGGCACCTTCGCTGCCCCCGGCCAGGTGGTGCTGCCGCTGAACGAGGCCGTCACGTTCAACGTGCGGGCCACCCCGGACGTCGGTGTGCACAGTGCCATCCTCCGGGTGGACAACCCGTTCACCGCCACGGTCGACTTCGAGATCATGAACACCGTGGTGGCGTCGACCGCGATGACCAGCCCGGAGTACGAGTTCAGCACCTCCGGCAAGGTGACGCGTAACGCGTACACGTCGTACTTCGTCACGGTGCCGGAAGGCGCGACGGCACTGCAGGTCAGCCTGTCGGGCATCGCGGACGGATCGCAGACCCGGTTCATCGCGATCGACCCGTACGGCGTACCGCTGGAAAGCTCCAGCAGTCTGCGCTGCTACACCAACTTCTCCGACCCGGACGTCTGCAAGCCGGACGAGCGGGACTACCAGGACCCGCTGCCGGGGGTCTGGGAGATCGAGGTGGAGTCGCGGCGGACCTCGCCGATGCTGCAGAACCCGTTCGAGTTGACCGCCCAGGTACAGGGCGTCACCGTCGACCCGACCAGCACGGTGCTCGAGGACGTCACCCTCGGTGAGACCACCCCGCTCAGCTGGACGGTGGAGAACATCTTCGGCCCGGTCGTCGTCTCGGGGCAGGGCGGCTCGCTCGGCTCGGCGAACAGTGACCGGCCGACGATCGCCGACCTGGAGGTGCAGACCTTCCAGGTGACGGTCCCGGCCGGGGCAACCCGGTTGTTCGCGAAGATCGGCAACACCAGCGATCTCAGCGCCGACCTGGACCTGTTCGTCTACCGGAACGGTTCGCTGATCGACTACACCGCCGACGGCGACTCCGAAGAGGCTGTCACCATCGACAACCCGGCACCCGGTGTCTACGACATCGAGGTCGACGGGTACTCGGTGCCGGCCGGCACCACCGAGTACGACTACCTGGACGTGTTCTACTCGACCGGGTTGGGCACCATCTCGGTCGAGTCGGGCTCGACGGAGCTGGTCAACGGCGCCAGCGCCACGCTCAGCGGCAGCGTCACGGTGGACGCCACTCCGGAGGCGGGCCGGGAGCTGTTCGGTGAGATGCTCGTCGTCACCGACCAGGGCGCGGTCGTCGGCCGCGGCGGGGTCTCGGTCAGCTCGGTGAGCTGACCGTCGGCTAAGCCGTACGACGGAAGAAGGGCCCACCCCGAGTCGGGGTGGGCCCTTCACTGTGTCCTACGGGCACCGACGCCGGTGGTCGGCGCGCACCAGGGTCGGCGGTCGCGCCGCCGGTCAGGCGGGCTCGACCCGCTGCACCATGAACGGGGTGCCTTGCTGGCAGGTGGTCATCAGGTCAGCCTGGACGTGCCCGGTGACGCTCAGCCGGGCACCCGGACGGATCAGGTCATGCGAACCGCCGACCAGCAGATAGCCGTCGAGCAGGTAGCAGTCGTGCTCCACCCCGGCCTCGACGGTGCCGGTCAGGGTCATCGGCCGCGACGACCCGGTCGACTTCCCCGGCCCTGGGGTGCCCCCCGGGACCGAGGTGGGCAGGTCCTCGGGCGGTCCAGGGGTCTGCGGTGCTGTGCTCACCGTGGCACCTCCGCTCGGTGATTCGGCTGCCGGCGGCGAGGACGGTGCGACCGTCACGGTCGGCACCGGGTCGGGGTCGGGCTCGGTGGTGGGTTCACCGGTGCCGCACGCCGGCAGCGCCAGGCAGGTCAGCAACAGGGGTACGCCGATCCGAGTGACTCTCATACCGACTAGGACGCGGTGACCGGGACGTCCGTTCCCGCCGCCGCTGCCTTCATGTCCCGGCGCAGCTCGGACGGCAGCGAGAAGGTGATCGTCTCCTCGACCGTGGTGACCTGCTCGACGTCGGTGAAACCCCGATCGGCGAGGTGGTCGACCACCTGGTGCACCAACTCGTCGGGGACGCTGGCGCCCGAGGTCAGCCCGACGGTGGTCGCGTCGGCCAGCCAGGCGTCGTCGATCTCGTGGGCGAAGTCGATCAGGTAACCGGCGCGAGCACCGGCGTCGATCGCTACCTCGACCAGCCGCACCGAGTTGGACGAGTTGCGGGAACCGACCACCAGCACCACGTCGCAATCGGCCCCAATCTGCTTGATCACCTGCTGGCGGTTCTGGGTGGCGTAGCAGATGTCGTCGGTCGGCGGCGACTGCAGCATCGGCAGCCGCCGCCTGAGGCGGGCGACGGTCTCCATGGTCTCGTCGACCGACAGCGTGGTCTGCGACAACCAGACCACCTTCTCCGGATCCCGTACGGTGATCTTGTCGGCGTCCTCCGGGCCGTCCACCAGCTGGATGTGCGCCGGAGCCTCGCCTGAGGTGCCGACCACCTCCTCGTGGCCCTCATGGCCGATCAGTAGGATGTCGTAGTCCTGCGCGGCGTACCGGCGGGCCTCCTGGTGGACCTTGGTCACCAGCGGGCAGGTGGCGTCGATCGCCTTCAACGACCGCGCCTCCGCCTGCCGGTGCACCTCCGGAGCGACGCCGTGCGCGGAGAAGACCACGGTCGAGCCGTGCGGAACCTCCTCGTTCTCCTCGACGAAGATCGCGCCTTTGGCCTCCAGGGTCGAGACCACATGCTTGTTGTGCACGATCTGTTTGCGTACGTAGACCGGGGCGCCGTACAGCTTCAGCGCCTCCTCCACGGTCTGCACCGCGCGGTCGACGCCGGCACAGTAGCCACGGGGATTGGCCAGCAGCACCCGCTTGCGGTGGACCGGTTTCGCGTCAGGCTCGCTCACCCGGCCGAGTCTACGTGCCGTCGACCACGGCGGCAGCGTGACCAACCGGCGGGACCGGGCCGGGGCCGGACGCCTCCCGGCGGGGCGAGCGGCGTCGGTGTCACCGCCCGCCCGTACCCTTGCCGGGTGACCGACACCGACGCGACGCCGCGCAGCAGCGCGGACGAGCCGTGGCCGGTCCGGGTGGTCAGCCAGAAGATCAGCGCCTGGATCGGCCGGCTCGGCTGGGTGTGGGTCGACGGGCAGGTCGCGCAGATCAGCCGGCGGCCCGGCGCGACCACCGTGTTCCTGACCCTGCGTGACCCGTCGGCGGATCTCAGCCTGACCGTCACCACCAACCGGGACGTGCTCGACCTCGGCGCGCCGGAGCTGGCCGACGGTGCCCGGGTGGTGCTACGCGCCAAGCCGGAGTTCTACCCGGCGCGGGGCACGCTCAGCCTGCGCGCCGACGAGATCCGCCAGGTCGGCCTCGGTGAGCTGCTGGCCCGGCTGGAGAAGCTGAAGAAGCTACTGGCCGCCGAGGGGTTGTTCGACCGGTCCCGCAAGCGCCGCCCGCCGTTCCTGCCGCAACGGATCGGGCTGATCACCGGCCGGGCGTCGGCCGCCGAACGGGACGTGTTGACCAACGCCCGCCGACGCTGGCCGGCGGTCGATTTCCGGGTGGTCAACGTCGCGGTGCAGGGCTCCGGCGCGGTGCCGCAGGTGATCGACGCGCTGGCGGTGCTCGACGCGGATCCGTCGATCGACGTGATCGTCATCGCCCGCGGCGGCGGGAGCGTCGAGGACCTGCTGCCGTTCTCCGACGAGGCGCTGTGCCGGGCGGTGTTCGGCTGCCGTACCCCGGTGGTCAGCGCCGTCGGCCACGAGACCGACGCACCACTGCTCGACTACGTCGCCGACGTACGGGCGTCCACGCCGACCGACGCCGGCAAACGGCTGGTGCCGGACCTGGCCGAGGAGCTGCGGCTGATCGCCCTGGCCCGGCACCGGCTGGACCGGGCGGTGACCGGTCTGCTCGACCGGGAGACACACCGGCTGGAGATGGTCCGGTCCCGGCCGGTACTCGCCCGGCCACAGGTGCTGTTGGACGGGCGGGTCGGCGAGGTCGACGCGCTGCGGGACCGGGCCACCCGCTGCCTGGCGCACCGGTTGTCCGCCGGCACCGCCGAGCTGGGACACACGTTGGCCCGGCTGCGCGCGCTGTCACCGGCCGCGACCCTCGACCGGGGGTACGCGATCGTGCAGGACGCCGCCGGCGCGGTGGTCCGATCCCCCGACGACGTCGCGGCTGGCGACCCGCTGCGGCTGCGACTGGCCGGCGGTGAGCTGCCGGCCGTCGCCGCCCGAACCGAATGAGTGAGGCATCAGGTGACCACGAAGAAGGCAGCTGACCGAGGTACGGCGACCACGTCGGCGAAGGTTCCGGCGACTGAGCCGGCGAGCGGGCCGCTGGCGGCGGACTCGCTGAGCTACGAGCAGGCCCGCGCCGAGCTGGCCTCGGTGGTGGAGCGGCTGGAGTCCGGCGGCACCACCTTGGCGGAGTCACTGGCGCTGTGGGAGCGCGGTGAGCAGTTGGCCGCCACCTGTCAGCGCTGGCTGGACGGGGCCCGTCAGCGACTCGAAGCCGCCCGCGGCGCCCGACCCACCGGCTGAGGGTGCACCCAAGACGGCATTTCGCCACAATTCGGCTACGATCTTGCAAGTTGATGGACATCGACCTATCCTTCGGGGAAAGCGCTTTCCAGAGTCAGGGCAAGGTGTGCTGCAGCACACCGGCGGCGGGGACGTGAGGACGGTCCGGGTGACCTCGCGCCCTCAGCGCTGACGGCCACGCGTCCGGGGCCCGACGAGCCGCAGACTCGTCCACATCACCAAGAACACCGCACCTGGGTCGAGGCGTCCCCGCCCCGGCTGCCGCCATCCGTGGCCGATGGCCGTCATCTGACGGCCGGGCAACGGTCACATCGGTGCCGCCGGCGGGTTGACCACGGGCTGCGACCAGTGCCGTACCGGTTGCGCCGGACGGTACGCGTCCTCCAGCAGTCGAGACGATCCATCAGCAACTTCAAGACGAAGGCGAGACGAGACTATGAGACGA
This sequence comes from Solwaraspora sp. WMMA2065, assembly GCF_030345075.1. Taxonomy (NCBI): domain Bacteria; kingdom Bacillati; phylum Actinomycetota; class Actinomycetes; order Micromonosporales; family Micromonosporaceae; genus Solwaraspora; species Solwaraspora sp. WMMA2065. The sequence continues at coordinate 6,152,075 of NZ_CP128361.1, read as the reverse complement.
CCAGTCGGACTGCGACTTCTCGCAGGACTGGCCATCACAGCCGTAGCCGGCACGGTCGGCGTGGCCCTGGCGATTCCCCAGGCCTCGGCGGCGACCGGCAGCGCCACCGGATTCGCCACCCGCAACGGCGGGACCACCGGCGGCGCGGGCGGCCAGACGGTACGGGTCAGCTCCGGTACCGGTATCCACTCCGCGCTGTGCAACCGTTCCAGCAGCAGCACCCCGATCATCATCGAGGTCCAGGGGACGATCAACCACGGCAACACCAGCAAGGTCTCCGGCGACAGCTGCAACACCGCCGACGACGTGATCGAACTCAAGCAGATCAGCAACGTCTCGATCATCGGGGTGGGCAGCGGCGCGGTCTTCGACCAGCTCGGCATCCACATCCGCGAGGCGAGCAACATCATCATCCAGAACGTGACCGTCCGCAACGTGAAGAAGTCGGGCTCGCCGACCTCCAACGGTGGTGACGCCATCGGCATGGAGTCCGACGTCCGCAACGTCTGGGTCGACCACGTGACGCTGGAAGCCTCGGGCGGCGAGTCGGAGGGTTACGACGGCCTGTTCGACATGAAGAACAACACGCAGTACGTCACCCTGTCGTACAGCATCCTGCGCAACTCCGGCCGTGGTGGTCTGATCGGCTCCAGCGAGAGCGACAGGTCCAACGGGTACGTGACGTTCCACCACAACGTGTACGAGAACATCGACTCCCGTACTCCGCTGCTGCGTGGCGGCATCGCACACATCTACAACAACCACTACACGGACATCGAGAAGTCCGGCATCAACTCGCGAGCCGGCGGACGCGCCAAGGTGGAGAACAACTACTTCCAGGACTCGAACGACGTTCTGGGCACGTTCTACACCAGCGAAGCCGGCTACTGGCAGGTCAGCGGCAACATCTACGACAACATCGACTGGTCCAGCCGCAGCGGCGACAACCAGCCGGCCGGCCCCAACCCCACCTCGAACACGAGCGTGAGCATCCCGTACTCCTACACACTCGACGGAGCCAGCTGCGTGCCGAACATGCTCCGGCAGATCTCCGGCGCCAACAAGGGCAACCGCGTCTCGGACGGCAGCTGCTCGCCGACCTCGCCGCCGCCGTCGAACCCGCCGAGCCCCACGCCGACCGTGCCGCCGACGCCCGGCCCGGACGGACGCTACGAGGCGGAGTACTCGCCGGCCTCGTGTGACGGTGAGATCGAGTCAGAGCACTCCGGCTACTCCGGCAGCGGGTACTGCAACACGGAGAACGCCTCGGGTGCGGCATCGCAGTTCCTGGTCAGCTCGAGTGGTGGCACGACGAACCTGACTATCCGGCACGCGAACGGCGGCTCGGGCAACCGACCGGCCAACCTGGTCGTCAACGGCTCGACCGTGCAACAAGGGGTCGCGTTCAACCCGACCGGCGGGTGGACCAGCTACTCGAACGTCTCGGTGTCCGTCGCGCTCAACAGCGGCACCAACACGATCCGGCTGGTGGCCACCACCGGCGAGGGCCTGAGCAACATCGACTACCTGCAGGTCTCCGGCGGCACCGGCCCCAGCCCGACCCCGAGCCCGACGGCGCCGCAGCCGACCTCGACCCCGACCCAGCCCGGTGGCACCAACCTGAGCATCGGCGCCGGATCGGACGGTTCGAGCAAGGGCAGCGGCACCAGCTACGGCGACGTACGGGACGGCGACATGGGCACCTACTGGTCGCCGAGCGGCACCACCGGTCGAATCTCGATCAAGTGGGACGCTGACACCACCGTCTCCTCGGTCAACATCCGGGAGGCGTCGGGTGCCGTAGGTGCCATCGGATCGTGGCGGCTGTACAACCACGACACCGGTGCCACCCTCGCCTCCGGCAGCGGTGCCGGCATGATCAGCTTCTCCTCGACCACGCTCAGCAAGATCAGCTTTGAGATCACCGGTGCCTCCGGCACGCCGCAGATCGCCGAATTCGAGACGTACGCCTGACGAGACGTACGGCTGATCGGCGGCTGGGCAGCCACCGCCACCACTGATCAACTGCACGCTCCAACGAGCCGAACACCAGATACCTTTCCGGACCCGGATCAGGTATCTGGTGTTCGGCTCGAGCCGTCGGAGCGCCGGTAGGTACGAACACCATGCTCGGCAAGTTCCCGGAGCACCTCGGTCGGTTCCCCCGCCTCGATCGCGGCCAGCAGTCGCTCGTGCCGGTGCACCCCGTCGACCGGCTGCGCCACCTCGGCCTCCCGCTGCAGGTTGATCGCCAGGTACAGCTGGAGCTTCAGCAGCACCGACTCGTACACCCCGGTGAGCTGCCGGTTGCCGGCCAGGCCGACCAGCTCGACGTGGAACCGCCGATGCGCCTCGGCAACCCGCAGCCGGTCACCGACCGTGGTGGCCAGCCGCATCTGGTCGACCGCAGCCCGCAGGCCACCGAGGGCGGTGTCCCGGCGCACCGGCAGCACCGACTCCACCGCGTGCCGCTCCAGGAGGTCGCGCACCGCGTACAGCTCCTGAACGTCGCGGTCGGACAAGGTCGCCACCCGCACGCCGCGTCGTGGTACGTGCTCCACCAAACCCTGCTCGGCGAGCAGCCGCAGCGCCTCGCGCAGCGGCGCCCGGCTGATGCCCAACCGCCGGGTCAGTTGCTCCTCGACGAGCCGTTGCCCGGGGTCGGTCTTGCCGCTGAGGATCTCGCGACGCAGCCGCCGCACCGCCAACTCCACCAGGCTCAGGCTCTCCAGCTCACCATCCACCGACGATGCGGCCACGTCGCTCACCCCGTCGAGTCTGCCACCCACGTCCCGGAAACCAGATTCCCGGCCGGGCAACCGCCCGGTACGGGCCGGACCCGCCGAGGTATCAGCGTGGCGTGAGCGCCTCGGCCATCACCCGTAGCTCGTCGGTATCCGCCGTGCCGACCACCAGCACACTGTGGTCCGGCGCCAGCCACACCAGTGCACGTTCGCCGGGCCGGGCCGCGTACCGCTGCCAGGTCGTCGCCCCGATCGCCACATCACCCTGCGGCTGCGCGGTCGCGGTCAGCTCCGCCACCAGCAGTTCCGGTGCCGGCCGTGAACTCTGCACCACCTGGACGGCGGCGCCGGCCGGGGTGACGTAGCCCAGCCGCAGCGTCGGACCGTCCGCCGCCGACACCGGCCGGAAGACCGCGCTCACCGCGACCCAGTCCGGTCCGAGACCGGCGGGCGCGCGCACCGGAAACTGGCCCGCCGCACCGGCCTGCTCGTACGCCGGCCCGGGATCCACCGCCACGGGCTCGTCGGCACCGAGGAAGACCCGGTAGAACCCGAACACCAGCAGGATCGGCACCAACAGGACGAGCAGCGACAGGGTGATGTCCTTCGGGGTGCGTTCCGCCCGGTCGCGCGCCGGCCCGGTCGTCTCCATGCCCCCATCCTCCCAGCCGGCCGGCGCGGACTGACGCGCGGACCGACCACCCCGCGACTACCTGGCACCGTCGTGACGTGCCAGGATTCCCTCAGGACCGGAGCCGGCGACGCTGTGCTCCGGGATGCGCCCCGCACCGTCGCGAGGAGGAGCACCGATGAGTGGAACCGGCACCCGTAACCCGCAGAATGGCACCCGTAACCCGCAGAATCTCGACCGTAACCTGGCCCTGGACCTGGTCCGGGTAACCGAAGCCGCAGCGATGGCCGCCGGCCGGTGGGTGGGTCGGGGAGACAAGGAAGGCGGCGACGGCGCCGCGGTCGACGCGATGCGCAAACTGATCAACTCGATCCAGATGCGTGGCGTCGTCGTGATCGGCGAGGGCGAGAAGGACAACGCCCCGATGCTGTTCAACGGAGAACGGGTCGGTGACGGCTCCGGGCCGGAGGTCGACGTCGCCGTCGACCCGATCGACGGCACCACCCTGATGAGCAAGGGCATGCCGAACGCCCTCGCGGTGCTGGCGGTGGCGGAGCGGGGCGCCATGTTCGACCCCAGCGCGGTCTTCTACATGGAGAAGCTGGCGGTCGGCCCGGACTGCGCCGACGTCATCGACATCGAGGCCGGGGTGCGGGAGAATCTGCAGCGGATTGCCCGGGTCAAGAAGTCGAGCGTCTCCGACGTGACGGTGAGCATCCTCGACCGGCCCCGCCACACCGAGCTGGTGCAGGAGATCCGCGACGCCGGTGCCCGGATCCGGTTCCTGTCCGACGGTGACATCGCCAGCGCGATCTCGGCTGCCCGCGAGGAGTCCGACGTCGACGTGCTGATGGGCATCGGCGGCACCCCGGAGGGGATCATCGCCGCCTGCGCGCTGAAGTGCATGGGCGGCGCGATGCAGGCGAAACTCTGGCCACGCGACGACGCGGAGCGGGACAAGGCCGTCGCTGCGGGGCACGATCTGGGCCGGGTGCTGCGCACCGACGACCTGGTCACCGGCGACAACTGCTTCTTCGTCGCCACCGGGGTTACCTCGGGTGACCTGCTGCACGGGGTGCGGTACCGCTCGGGTGGGGCGTACACCCAGTCGATCGTGATGCGCTCCAAGAGCGGCACGATCCGGGTGATCGACTCGCATCACCGGTTGGAGAAGCTGGCGCTCTACTCGGCGGTCGACTTCGACGGTCGGCCGATCGCCGAGCTCGACCTCTGACCCGGGGCCCGGTCAGGGCATGGTGAGCGGGTCCGGATCGTACGGGTCGTAGTCGCGCCGGCGGCGGAACAGGATCGCGGCGAGCACCCCGCCGACGAACCCGAAGAGATGGCCCTGCCAGGAGATCAACGCGTCGGTCGGCAGGATGCCGACCAGCTGCCAGCCGTAGAGCAGGCCGACCAGCAGGACGACGCCGAGGTTCCACCAGGTGCGCTCGACGATGCCGCGCATCAACACCAGACCGAGGTAGCCGAAGACGACACCGCTGGCGCCGACCACGACGGTGTTCGGCGCGCCGGTGAACCACACGCCGAGCCCGCTGACCAGGATGATCACCAGGGTGGAGTAGAGGAACCGGCGGACCCCGGCGGCCAGGACGAAGGTGCCCAGCAGGATCAACGGAACGCTGTTGCTGTAGAGGTGATCGAAGCCGTGGTGCAGGAACGGGGCGAAGAACACCCCGTCCAGCCCGTCGATGCGCCGGGGGACGATGCCGGCGGCCAGATCAAAGCCGGCGCTCAGCCAGACGTCGAACGCCTCGATGACGAACAGCACCGGGACGACCGCGCACATTGCGACGAACGCCCGGCCCAGCGAGGCGTAGAAGGCCTCGGTGCCGAAGCGGTTCGGGTCACCACCGGAGGTCCCCATGTACGCCATCTCCTAGTAGCTATCAGGTCCGCGCAACCGACGCCAGCCGACAGCTGGCGAACCGCACAAAAACACCGGCGGCGGTACGGACGATCAGGTCCGTACCGCCGCCGGTGACGAGTGCGACAGGTGCCGCCGACAGTCCGGACCGGATCAGTACCAGCCGACGTTCTGTGACTGCTGCCACGCGCCGCACGGGGTGCCGTAACGGCCGCTGATGTACCCGAGGCCCCACTTGATCTGGGTCGCCGGGTTGGTCTGCCAGTCGGCACCGGCCGAGGCCATCTTGCTGCCCGGTAGCGCCTGGGGAATACCGGTGGCGCCGGAGGCCGCGTTGTAGGCCTTGTGGTTCCAGCCGCTCTCCTTGTTCCACAGCTTGTTCAGGCAGGCGAACTGGTCGAGACCCCACCCCTTCTCCAGGGTGAGGGCGCAGCCGATCGCCCGGTTGCCGCTGAACTCGTCGCAGGACTCCGGAATCTCGCCGGTGAAGGGCACCGTCGCCGCCGGCGGCCGGGCCGCCGCCTCCTGCTGCTTCTGCTGGGTCACCTGCTCTGCCCGCTTGGCCTTGGCCGCCTCGGCCTTGGCCGTGGCGAGAGCCTTCTCCGTGGCTTCCCGTTCGGCGGTACGGCGTTGCACCGTCATCCGCTGGTGTTCGGCCCGGCGCTGACGCAGCAGTTCGAGCTCGACCTGCTCGGCCTCGGCGGCCAGGCGGGCGTCGCTGATGCGTTGCTGGGTCTCCCGGTCGCTTTCCAGGTAGAACCCGCCGGCGACGCCTGTCACGAGCAGGCCGACGGCGAGTGCCCGGACACCGAACCGGCTCCACAGCCGACTCACGAAGTGGTCCCTTCGTCGGGGGCAAGGACACGGCGGGCCGGGCTGGTCGGCACCGCTCGCGCCCACGTGGCCGGCCGACTGAACGGCCGGCTCGCGGCGGCCGCCGCCAGGTGCGGCGCGACCGTCACGTGCGGGTGCGGCGGTGCGGCTGGTCCGGGCACGCCGTGAGCGCCCGACCGGGTCGGTCGCGCGTCGGCCGGCCGCGATGGTGGTCGGCTGACGCACTACCACCGACGACCCGGATATCGGTCGTCGCCGGTGCGCGCGCTCGTCGACCACCATCGCTCACGGTGAGGCCGTTGGGAAACGCGGGACTTTGAATGTGAGATTGGTCACGCCAATTTTCACCCTATAGTGGGGCATAGACCCGCACCGGGCGGAGTCAACGTGGGATGTCCTCCAACAGATCAGTAACCATTTCGGCGATGGGAGAACGCTCCGAACGGGTCAGCGTCACATGGGCGAACAGCGGATGCCCCTTCAGCGCCTCGATCACCGCGGTCACCCCGTCGTGCCGGCCCACCCGCAGGTTGTCCCGCTGCGCGACGTCGTGTGTGAGCACCACCCGGGAGCCCTGTCCGATCCGGGACAGCACGGTCAGCAGGACATTGCGTTCCAACGACTGGGCCTCGTCCACGATCACGAAGGCGTCGTGCAGGCTGCGGCCCCGGATATGGGTCAACGGCAGCACTTCCAGCATGCCGCGGGCGAGCACCTCCTCCATCACGTTCTCGTGCACCACCGCGCCGAGGGTGTCGAAGACCGCCTGCGCCCAGGGCGACATCTTCTCCGACTCGGATCCGGGCAGGTAACCGAGCTCCTGACCGCCGACGGCGTACAGCGGGCGGAAGACGACGACCTTCTTGTGCCGACGCCGTTCCATCACCGCTTCCAACCCGGCGCACAGCGCCAGCGCCGACTTGCCGGTGCCGGCCCGACCGCCCAGCGAGACGATCCCGATCGACTCGTCGAGCAGCAGGTCCAATGCGATCCGCTGCTCGGCGGAGCGACCACGCAGCCCGAACGCCTCCCGGTCACCGCGTACCAGCCGGACCGTCTTGTCGGCCATCACCCGGCCGAGCGCGGCACCGCCGGTGCCGTGCAGCACCAGGCCGGTGTGGCAGGGCAGCCCGGCGGCGCTGTCCAGGTCGACGGCCTCGCCCGCGTACAACTGCTTGACCTGTTCGTCGGTGGATTCCAGCTCGGCCATCCCGGTCCAGGTCGGGTCGCTGGCCTGGCCGTGCCGGTACTCGTCAGCGACCAGACCAACCGAGGCGGCCTTGACCCGCAGCGGCATGTCCTTGCTGACCAGCACCACGTCCCGGCCCTCAGCGCCCATGCTGAGCGCGACCGACAGGATCCGGGTGTCGTTGGACTCGTTGCGGAACCCCGGCGGCAGCACATCCGTGTCGGCGTGGTTGAGCTCGACCCGCAACGTGCCGCCCGACTCGTTGGCCGGCACCGGCTGGTCCAGCCGTCCGTGGCGGACCCGGAGTTCGTCCAGCATCCGCAGAGACTGCCGGGCGAACCAACCGAGCTCGGGATGGTGCCGCTTGCCCTCCAGCTCGGAGATCACCACCAGCGGGATCACCACCTCATGCTCGGCGAACCGGTGGAACGCCCCCGGGTCGGACAGCAGGACCGAGGTGTCCAGGACGTACGCGCGGGTGGTGACTGGCGGCTCCGGTTGGGCTGGGCCGGCGGACCGGTCGGCCGGCTCGGACGCGGCGGCGTCCGGGGCTCGGCGGGTCCGGCTACGGTCGGACGGGACAGTGGCGGCGGTCGGGTCCTGACCGGCCCGGGGGGTGGTACGTCGACTCGTCACAGGCCTGCTCCGTCGGGCGTGCACCCGATCCGCCCGCGATCCGGCTCCACCGGGGCCCGAAGGCACGGGTCGGATGCGGAACCCATGCGACTGCAGGTCCGGACCGTCCGGCTGGCCCGGGACGACCCCGGACCATGACTAGACGCTAGCTGCCGGATCCCGACCTCGGCTAGGCGTCAGAGCCGATCTTCGTCCCAGACACCGGAGGTGAGCGGGGCAGATGATGATCCGTACCCAGGACCGACACACATTGGTCACGCGACGGACACATCCGGGCCGGGTAGGCGGCCGGCCGGGATGCGCACCCCCTGCACGCATCCCGGCCGGGAGGAACTCCGGCGCGGTGACGCCGGGTTCCCCGGCGGTGTCGCGTCCGCCTCAACACGACACCGCACTCGGAAAAGCTCATCGCTACGACTGCCACCCGACAGCCACCGCTGCGGCCGGTCAGGGATGTCGGCCGGCCAGCAGTTCCGTCGAGTGCCGGCCACCGGTCCCGTCGAGGGTTCCGCCGACGCCGGTCCCACCGACGAAGGCGGCGCCGGTGTAGGTGGTGCCCGGACGGACCGCCAGGTCGACCCCGGTTGGCACCGCCGTAACCAGGGGCGGGCTCGTGGTCACCGGATGGGGCGGGACCACCGGACGGGCTGGATCCGGCAGCACCGACGCGATCGCGGCCCGGGTCTCCCTGCGCCGCCGGGTCCACGCTCCGCGGTCACCGTCGAAATAGCCCTGCCGGTAGCCGAACCGGTAGCCGATCCGGTAGCTGAGCTGGCCGTGCAGCCGGCCGGCGGCGTAGCTGGCCGAGGCCAGCAGCAACACCAGGAAGACCGCGAAGAACGAACTCATCCGGTCGCCCCGATCTCTGGGATCATCTCTCCTCCGACTCGAACGACGTCGGGTCGTCGGTGAGCAGCCGATCGATGTCGTCGGTCCTCACCTCTTCGACCAGTTCGACGCTGATCCGGCAACCGCCCAGCACCACCTCGGCTACCGAGGCCCGCCGGATCTCCCCGCCGGCGTCGTACACCCGCACACTCAACTCCGGACAGCCGAGGTGCGCCCGCCACGCGTTCCACTCGGACCGGTCCCCCACGTTGAGCGACAGGTGACGACACCCCCGGGCCAGGTACAGCCGCCACGGCGCGGTCAAGCCGCCAGCGACGGCGTCCGCGATCAGGCCGAAGGCCTGGGCCCGGGTCGCGAGTTCGGTCACCGCACCGTCTCCGTCACGTGTAAGCGACAACTCCACCCACTCAGCGTCTCAACCACGTGACGTAGAGTAAAGCGTCACGCGCAAGTGACAGCATCATCTTTTCGGGTGATTAGCGCCACCCCACTTCATCCTTAGACTGCACCCGTGACACCCCTCGTGACAAGGGAAGATTTCCCGACAGAGATTCACAAAGCTCTGTCACAAACACAGTACAGAAGGCTTCCTGCCCCCAGGAAAAGCGGTGATTCGCCGTACCGTCGGCCGGTGCCGGACAGCTCCGCCGCGCGAAAGATCGCCTTCGCCGCCTTCGTACGCAAGGCGCTCGCTGACGCGCGCGCGACCCGCGCCTGGACCGGCTCGGAGGTCTCCCGGCGCACCGGAGTGTCCCGCCAGACCATCAACCGGTGGGTGCGCGGCGAGTGGTCCAGCGATCCGGAGGCCGAGCGGGTGGTCTCGTTCTGCGAAGGACTGGGGATCAGCCCGACGGTCGCGTTCGGCGTACTCGGCTGGGACCGTGCCACCAGCGCCCGGCCGGCGCCCTCGGCACCGCCGATGGACCCGGACGTAGAGGCACTGCTCCGCCGGCTGGTCGATCCGAACGTATCAGATGCGGAAAAATTTCACATCAGGGAGACAATCCGCTATCTCGCCTACCGACCCTTACTGCCGGCCGAACCTCGCAAAGGACCCAAGCGGGCAGGGTAGTTCTCAGATGGCGAAAGAAAGCCGATCAAGCAGCCCGGTTCCGCCCCGCTTGCACGCTGAGTCACGATAACGTTCCTCTCCGTACTGCTTGGGCTCGTCATCCACGGGGGACGGGACAAGGCCGGACACAGCCCGGACACAGCCCTGCGGGACAGGAGGGAGGGTCGAAACCGATGACCCTCAAATGGTCGGCAGTCGTGATCGCGGCCGTCGCGATCACGCTTTACGGCACCACGAATATCGTGGTCGCCGTCCTGAGTACCGGCGAGGTGCCGGCGGTGGTGAACCTGTTCGTCATCGCCTGCGCGTCGGTCGCCACGCTGGTGGCGGTCATCGCGCACCTCAACGACCGGCAACAGGGACGGCTGACCGCGCTCACCGAATTTCTCGTCGCCCGGCTCAATGAAGTCGATTCACACGTCGCCGACCGCAACTCCGGCTTCGTCGAGGGCTATTTGCTCCGGCAGGGACAGCAACACGACGCGGCAGTCGTGCAATTTCCACCGCGGATGCACGGCCGGCGACTGATGAGCGGCGGTGACGACTGACCCGCCGGGTGGTTCGCGGACCGTAGTCACCAGCGCCGACGTCCCCGAACGTTCACCCGCCGAGAGGTCTGGCACCTGCGGCGGCAGCAGGTACGCTGACGCCCGTGCGGCCGTTCGAGGTAGGAAACCAGCGCTTGGCCCGTCCGCTGACCGCGGAGCAGGCATGGCGAGCCACCATCGATCGCGCCGACCGGTGCGTGCTGTTCTTCGACTTCGACGGCACCCTCGCCCCGGTCGGTGACGATCCCACGTCGGTGCAGCCCGCGCCCAAGGTGCTGGCGGCGATCGAGTCGCTCGCCGGGGTGGTGCAGCGGATAGCGATCGTGTCGGCCCGACCGGTCGACTTCCTCCGGGCCCAGTTCGCCTCGATCTCCGAGGTCGACCTGTACGGACTGTACGGGCTGGAGCACAGCCACGGGTCCGGGCCGACCGTCACCGAACCGGCCGCGCTGCCCTGGGTCCCGGCGATGCAGGAGTTGGCCGACCGGGCCCGGGCCGAGCTGCCCGCCGGCGCACTGGTCGAGTACAAACGGCTGTCCGTCGCGCTGCACTACCGGACCGCGCCCGAGCTCGCCGAAACCGTCGAATCGTGGGGGCAGGCCCAGGCCGAACAGCTCGGCCTGCGGGTGCAGAGCGGGCGGATGGTCATCGAGATCAAGCCGCCGGTCGACCGCGACAAGGGCATGGTCATCGGCGACGCGGTCGGCACCGCCGGCTGCGCCTGGTACTTCGGTGACGACGTCTCCGACATCAAGGCCTTCGCCGCGCTCCGGGCACACGCCAGCGCCAACCCGGATTTCTTCGGCGTCTGCGTGGCGGTGGCCAACGCCGAGACCGGGCACGATGTGTCAGCGGCCGCCGACCTCACCATCGACTCGCCGGAAGCGCTCGGCGACTTCCTGACCTCCGCCGTGCACGCCCTGGACTGACACCACCCGGCAGGGACGGCCCCGGGGGTCGTCAGGCGCCGTAGCGGCGTTGCCGGTTCGCGTACGACCGCAACGCCCGCAGGAAGTCCACCCGACGGAAGTCGGGCCAGTTGACGTCGCAGAAGTAGAACTCCGAGTGCGCCGACTGCCACAGCAGGAAGCCGGAGAGCCGCTGCTCGCCGCTGGTGCGGATGACCAGATCCGGGTCGGGTTGGCCCCGGGTGTAGAGGTGCTCGGCGATGTGGTCGACGTCGAGCACCTCGGCCAACTCCTCCAGGGTGCCGCCGGACCTGGCGTGCTCATGCAGCAACGATCGGACCGCGTCGGCAATCTCCCGGCGGCCGCCGTAGCCGACCGCGATGTTGACCTGCGCGCCCTCGGACCGGGTCTGGGTACGCTCCTGCGCGGCCTTCAACGCGGTCGCGGTGGAACCCGGCAGCAGGTCCAGCGCGCCGACGATACGCAGCCGCCAGGGGTTGCCCTCCTCGGCCAACTCGGTGACCAGATCCTCGATGATGTTCAACAGCGGATCCAGCTCGCGGGCTGGCCGACGCAGGTTGTCGGTGGCCAGCAGGTACAGCGTGACGTGACCGATACCGGCCTGGTCACACCAGTTCAACAGATGTTTGATCTTCGCTGCGCCGACCCGGTGCCCGTCGTTGGGATCCACGAACCCCATCTCCCGGGCCCACCGGCGGTTGCCGTCGCACATCACGCCCACGTGGCCGGGCACCGGCTTGCCCGCCAGTCTCGCCATGAGCCGTCGCTCATAGACCGAGTAGAGCAGCTCCCGCAGAGTCATCCCAAGCAGACTAGCGACCGGAGCGCCGCCGCGCGGTATCGGCCGCTCGGCGGATCGTCAGTTGTGCGGCGAGCCGGCGAACCGTGACCGCGTCCAGCCGGCCGTCGCCGAGACCGAGTTCGACGACGGTGTCGAAGACGCGCCGGTCCCGCGCCGCCGCCGCGACGGCGGCGTCCACCGTCGTCGGCCGCCGGGCCAGCCAGGCGCCGAAAGCGCTGTGCCGCAGGTGCCCGCCGAGGCGTCGGCGCAGCGCCTGCCGGTAGCGGCGGGCGGCGGCCGCCGGCGTACCGGCCGCCGCCGCACCGGCCAGCGCACCGGACAGCACCGCGTAGAAGATGCCCTCGCCGGTGAACGGGTTGATCAGCGACAGCGCGTCGCCGGCCAGCACCAGCCGACCCGCACCTGCCGGCGGCCGCCGGGTGGACAGCGGCAGATGATGCGCCCGCAGGTCGGTGACCTGCGCCAGGTCGGTGCCGGGCAGCAGCGCGCACAGCCGGTCCAGCAGCCGGGCACGGGTCAGGGGCCGGCCGCGCAGCACCTCCCCGTACCCGACGTTCGCCCGCCCGTCGCCGATCGGAAAGGCCCAGGCGTACGCCGGCCAACCGGCCGCCGTGGTGACGATCCGCTGTTCGCCGGGGCTGGTGACGGCCCCGACCGGCGCGTAGCCGCGAATCGCCAGGGCCAGATGTCCGTCCGGGTTCGGCCCGTGACCCAACGCCCGGCGTACCACCGATCCCGCGCCGTCCGCGCCAACCACCGCCCGCGCCGCGATCTCACCGTCGAGCAGCACCAGGTCGTCGCGGACCGTGACCCGCCGTACGGTGTGCCGCCGCAGCCGCACGCCGACGGCGACCGCGGTGGCGACCAGCCGGGCGTCGAAGACGGCCCGCGGCACCGTGTACGCCGGACGGACCAGCTCGGCCGCGACCTGCCCGCCGTGCGGGGCGACCAGCCGGAGCCGGCCGACCGGGGCGAACCCGGCGACCGGGTCGGGCACGTCCAGCCCGGCCAGCACGTCGAGGGCGTGCGGTGCGATGCCGTCGCCGCACGGCTTGTCCCGGGGGAAGTCGGCCCGGTCCAGCAGCAGCACCCGGGCACCGGCCCGGCGGGCGGCGATCGCGGCGGCGGCACCGGCCGGCCCGGCGCCGACCACCGCGACGTCGACGACCGACGTACCGTCCACCTGGACCTCCTCGTCAGGCCGGTTCCGTGCCGGCGGCCGTCCGGCCGGGCTGGGAACCGACGGTCCCCCGGCCGGGCTCGGCGCTGCCCGCCGCCCGGCCCCGTTCGGCGCGACCGGCCCGCCACACACCGTAGAAGGCCAGCACCACCGCCACCACCAGCGGCGCGCCGTCGCGGACCAGACCGTCCACGCCGAGCAGCCACCAGCACAGCGGCAGGTCGACCGCGAGCGCCCCGAGGCTGACCAGGACCAGCAGCCAGCGTGCCCAGCGTCGGCCGCGCAGCATGAAGAACGACACCAGCAGCACCAGCCAGCTGGTGGCGGTGGCGACCGCGATCCAGGCCACCACCGCCGGGGTGGCGACCAGCCGGCCGTCGAGCAGCACCCCGATCGAGACCAGCGCCGGCACCAGCATCAACGGCGGGTAGGTGAAGGCCGAGACCCGGGCGACGAGGAGCCAGGCGACGACCGGCGGCCGCCGGGGCGGGGCCTCGCGCCAGGTCAGCCGCCGGCCGTCGCGGACCAACCGGGCCGGGTGCCGGGTCAGCTGCGCACCGACCGCCGGGGACCGGTACAGCAGCCACACCACGGCCAGGCAGAGCCCGGCGATCAGGCCGAACCCGGCCACCCCGGGCAGCGGCGGTACGCCGGAGCGCGGCACCACCAGCCGGCCGAGCGCGAAGACGGTGGTGACCGCCAGGATCAGCCCGAACGGTCGGGCCCCGGCCCGGCCCCGGCGTACCTGCCGGATCAGGACCAGGAAGCCGAACGCCCGCAGCAGCGCCCAACCGGAGCGGACCGCCACACCGATGTCCCGCTCGGGGGCGTACCACCAGTTGAGCAGGTCGACCACGACGGTGGCCGCGGCGGTGACGGCGAGCAACCCGACCAGCCGGCGGACCGGCGGCGGCAGGGCGGGCACGGCCGGGCGGACCGGTCCGGCGCGGCCCGCACCGGGATCGACTGCCGCCACCGGCGCAGGCTATCCAACGGTCAGTCGGCGGCGTCCAACCGGGCCCGCAGCGCGTCCAGCTCCGCCCAGAGCACCCCGGGCAGTTTGTCGCCGAACCGCTCGAACCATTCGGTGATCTGCGGCAGTTCCGCGCGCCACTGCGCCGGGTCGACGGCGAGCGCGGCGGCCACGTCGGCCGGGTCGACGGCCAGGCCGGACAGGTCGAGCGCGTCGGCGGTCGGTACGTTGCCGATCGGGGTCTCCACCGCCGTGCCGGTGCCGTCCAGCCGCTCGACGATCCACTTGAGCACCCGGGAGTTCTCCCCGAAGCCGGGCCAGAGGAACCGGCCGTCGTCGTCGCGGCGGAACCAGTTGACGTAGAAGATCCGGGGCAGCTTGGCGGCGTCGCCGTCAGTGCCCTTGCCCATCTCGATCCAGTGCCGGAAGTAGTCCCCGGCGTGGTAGCCGATGAACGGCAGCATCGCCATCGGATCCCGCCGGACCACCCCGACCTTGCCGGCCGCCGCAGCGGTCGTCTCCGAGGAGAGGGTGGCACCCAGGTACACGCCGTGCACCCAGTCGCGTGCCTCGGTGACCAGCGGCACCGTGGTGCGTCGCCGGCCGCCGAACAGGATCGCGTCGATCGGTACGCCGCGCGGGTCGTGGTACTCGTCGGCCAGGATCGGGCACTGGGTGATCGGGGTGCAGAACCGGCTGTTCGGGTGGGCGGCGTCGGTACCCCGGTCGGGGTTCCAGTCCTCGCCCCGCCAGTCGGTCAGGTGCGCCGGTGGCTCGCCCATCCCCTCCCACCACACGTCGCGGTCGTCGGTCAGCGCGACGTTGGTGAAGATGGAGTTGCCCCGGTCGAGGGTCCGCATCGCGTTGGCATTGGTCCGCCAGTCGGTGCCGGGCGCGACGCCGAAGAGCCCGTACTCGGGGTTGACCGCGTACAGCCGGCCGTCGTCGCCGAACCGCATCCAGGCGATGTCGTCGCCGATCGTCTCGACCTTCCAGCCGGGGATGGTCGGCTCCAGCATGGCCAGGTTGGTCTTGCCGCAGGCGGACGGGAACGCGCCGGCTACGTAACGGACCCGCCCGTCCGGCGCGGTCAGCTTGAGGATCAGCATGTGTTCGGCCAGCCAGCCCTCGTCGCGGGCCATCACGCTGGCGATCCGCAGCGCGTAGCACTTCTTGCCGAGCAGCGAGTTGCCGCCGTAGCCGGACCCGTACGACCAGATCTCCCGGGTCTGCGGGAAGTGCGAGATGTACTTGATCTCGTTGGCCGGCCACGGCACGTCGGCCTGGCCCGGCTCCAGCGGGGCGCCGACCGAGTGCAGGGCCGGTACGAACTCGGCGTCGTCGCCCATCGCGGCGAGCACCTCGGCGCCCATCCGGGTCATGATCCGCATCGAGGCGACGACGTACGCACTGTCGGTGATCTCCACCCCGAACATCGGCTCCGGGGCGTCCAACGGGCCCATGCAGAACGGGACCACGAACATGGTCCGGCCGCGCATGCACCCCCGGTACAGCTCGGTCATCACCCGCTTCATCTCGGCGGGGTCCACCCAGTTGTTGGTCGGTCCGGCGTCGGACTCGTCGGGCGAGCAGATGAAGGTACGTTCCTCGACCCGGGCCACGTCGGTCGGGTCGGTGCGGGCCCAGAACGAGTTGGGGCGGCGTTCGCTGTCCAGTCGGACCAGGGTGCCGGAGTCGACGAGTTCGTCGGTGAGCCGGTGCCATTCGGCGAGCGAACCGTCGGCCCAGACGACCCGGTCCGGTGTGGTGAGGTCGGCGATCTGCCGGACCCAGTCGAGCAGGCGGGCGTGGCTGGTCGGGGCGGGGCTGGGGAAGTTCGACGGTACGGACGCGGTGGCCGTTGCAGTCATGGCGATCTCCTCGTGGTCGGCGCTGACCTCGTTCCTGGAGTGCACGGCACCGGCGGATGGTCGGGCCCAGCCGCCGGGTTACAAGTCCGGGAGTTGGACTCAGGGTAAGCCGATTGATCGTTCAGGGCAGCCGAGGAGCTTGTGAAGAAGTGCACAAGTTATCGGCGCATGCAATCTGACGAGTTGTTTCTCGCTCCCACGCGCAGTTGTACGCAAAAACCTCCGGCTCTCGACCGACTCCAACCCCAATCACTCTGCGTGTTCAGAACTCGAGTGCCGGAAGCGTGGGGGTGGCCGGGAAACTCGGGTGGTGCCGACACATCGGCGGGCGGGAACCCGCTACGCTCGACCACGTGCCCGTCCACGCCGCCGGCGAGCCGTCCGCGCCCGCATCCAGTCCGGGGTTGATCCGCCGGCTCCGGGACCGGTTCGGTCTGCTGGTCCGCGAGATCGGCAAGTTCGGGGTGGTCGGCGGGATCGCCTTCATCGTCGACATCACCCTGTTCAACGTCGCTTCAAGCCTGCTCGGGTTGGGCCCGCTCAGCGCCAAGACGCTGTCGACGGTAATCGCCGCATCGGTGGCGTTCGTCGGCAACCGCTTCTGGACCTGGCGGCACTCGGTCAGGTCCGGACTGGCCCGCGAGTACGGCCTCTACTTCTTCTTCAACGCCGTCGGCCTGGGCATCGGTCTGGCCTGTCTGGGGATCAGCCACTACGGGCTGGGCAGCATCTGGCCGGGGGTGTTCCAGACGCTGCTCGCCGACAACATCGCGGCCAACATCGTGGGCGTGGCGGTCGGCACCCTGTTCCGGTTCTGGGCGTACCGCAGGTTCGTGTTCACCGTCGCGGCACCCGCCGCGGTGGCGGCCGCCAGCGACCGCGACTAGCCCCACCCGGTGCCGCCCTACCCGCCAGTCAACCCGAACGGCCCGTCGACCTGCCGTATGGTGATCTGATGCGAATACTTCGCCTTCTGCCCGAGCGCTGGCAGAGGTTCATCCGCGAGGCGCTGAAGTTCGGCACCGTCGGTGGCATCAACACCGTGGTCAACTTCGCGGTGTTCAACGCTCTGGCACTGACCGTGCTCGCCGACGGTCAACTGAAGGCGACTGTCGTCGCCGCACTGGTGGCGACCACCAGCTCGTACTTCATGAACCGCCACTGGACCTACCGGGACCGGCCGAAGTCGGCCATCCGGCGGGAGTACGTGCTCTTCTTCCTGTTCAACCTCACCGGCCTGGCGATCGAGGTCGGGGTGCTGGGGCTGGCCAAGTACGGCTTCGGCATCAGCGGGCTGCTGGCCCTGAACATCGTCAAGATCATCGGACTGGTGCTCGGCACCATCTTCCGCTTCTGGGCGTACCGCACGTTCGTCTTCCGCCCGGCACCCGCCACCCACCCGACCACCGGAACCGGCCCGACCACCGGGGCCGGGACCGGACCGGCGGCGCGCGGCCCGGTCCCGCAGCAGATCCAGCGGGACGGGCAGCCACCGACCAGCCAGTCGATGCAGGCCCCGGACAGCACGGCACCTCTGGCCAACCAGCTCGACGCCGAACTCGCCGCCGAGCTCGACGCGAAGATCACCGCCGAACTGGACGCGGAGATCGCCGCAGCGACCCGCCCGGCCAGGCGCTGACCGACGACCGTGCGCTCCGGCACCGGTGCTGACGCCGACCTGTTCTTCGAGGATCTCGCCCCGGGCGGTTCCTTCGACCTCGGCATCACCACCGTGGACGGCGTCGAAATGGTCAGCTTCGCCGAACGCTTCGACCCGCAGTGGTACCACGTCGAGCCGGACCTCGCCCAGGCCAGCCCGTACGGCACCGTGATCGCCAGCGGATTCTTCACCGTCAGCCTGTTCATGCGGGCGTACGTGGACGCGGTGCTGTCCCGGGCCGCCGCCGACACCTCCCCCGGCCTGGAGGAGCTGCGCTGGCTGGCCCCGGTGTACGCCGGTGACCGGCTCGCCGGGCGGCTGGACGTGCTCACCAGGAAGCTGTCCGACGCCCGGCCCGGCCTGGGCACGGTCACCCTGCTGGGGTCGTTGACCCGGCTCGACACCTACGACCGGCCGGAGCGCGAGGTGCTGCGCACCCGGTTCCGTGGCTGGTTCGCGCTACGCGGCGCCGGGCCGACGACCTGACCCGGCTGGCCAGCGAGCCAGGCCCGCTCGGCAGTGCTGGCCAGCCGTCGCCCGGTCAGCGGCCGGGCGAGGCGTTGTCCGGTCGCGCCGGGGCTGCCTGGTCCGGCCCGGTGCGTGCCTCGTCGAGAATTTCCCGCAGCTCACCGTCGCCCAGGCTGTGCAGATCGTGGTGCGCCTCGACCAGCTCGTAGAGCTGCGTCTGCACCTGACTGACCCCCGGAAGGTCGGGCAGCACGGTCTGACCGCGTTCACCTGCCGACTCGATGGTCAACGTCCCGCAGCCGAGCAGCCGCTCGTTGAACCGCTGCGTCATGGAGTGGTCGTTGACCCGGTTCAACGGGATGTCCCGGCGCTCCCGGGAGAACACCCCGTGCTGCAGCACCACCCGCTCGTTGGTGAACACGTAGTGCGTACTGCGCCAGACCGCGAACGGCCGGACGGCGAACCAGAGCACCGCGACCAGCGCAAGCGCGAGAATCACGTACCACACGACGGAGGCTGCGGTGCTCTCCGGCAGCAGCAGGAACCCGGCCACCACGGCGGCGACCGCCAGCACCGTCACCGCCACCGGCCGGACCAGCGCCTTCCAGTGCGGGTGCAGGTGCAACACGACATGCTCGTCCGCGGTGAGCATGTCTTCGGGAAATGCCACGGCAACCTCCTAGCCCGGGCCGGGCAGGGGACCCGGCCGGCGGTCCGTACACCGGCCGCCGGGGTGACCGTAGCGGTTGACCGCCACCCGTACGGTCAACCGGGCGTACCGTTTCCCGGCGCGTCGCCGGACCGCACATGCGTCACGTCCCCGGCTGCGACCGGCAGATCGCCGCCGGCTGTGCGGACCACCAGGCGACCGTCCTCGTCGACCGTGTCGACCAGCCCGGTGTGCGCCGCTCCGGACGGCAACGAGACCCGCACCTGCCGGCCCACCGTCACGCAGTGCCGCAGGTACGCCGCCCGCAGACCGGACGCGACCGGGTCGCCGCCGGCGGCCCGCCACCGCCCGTACCAGTCGGCCACCCCGCGCAGCACAGCCCGCAGCAACGGGTCCCGGTCGGTCGCCGCTGCTCCGGCCAGCTGCAGCGAGGTGGCGCGCAGGCCACTGCCGGGCGGCGGCAGCTCGTCGGCGCGCAGCGTCACGTTGAGCCCGATGCCCAGCACAACGGCCGGTCCGGCCGCCCCGTCCGGGGCCGCTTCGGCAAGGATCCCGGCGCACTTCGCCTCGTCGATCAACAGATCATTGGGCCACTTCAGCGCGGCTGGCAACTCGGCCAGCCGGGTGACCGCCTCCGCCAGCGCGACGCCGGCCAGCAGCGGCAACCAGCCGTACCGGGACCCCGGCACCGCCGGCCACGACCGGGCGGGCCGAGCCGCCGCCGGCTGCAGCAGCACGCTGACGGCGAGGCCGGCCCGCGGCGGCGAGGTCCAGTCTCGGCCGAGCCGCCCGCGCCCGGCGTGCTGCTGCTCCGCCGTGATCACCAGGCCTTCGGCGGCACCGGCTCGCGCGGCGGCGAGCACGTCCGCGTTGGTGGAGCCGGTCTGCGCCCGGACCTGCACGTCGGTCCACAGGCCGTCGGGGACGACCAGCGCGCGACGCAGACCACGCTCGTCCAACGGCGGACGGTCCAGATCGGTGTACGGTGAGCCGGCCATCCGCCCACCCTACGGCGGCACCTGGCAGCGCACCGCGTCTGCCACAGAACCAGGCATGCTCCGGGAAGGAGCATCGCGCCGCTGATACAAGGAGTCCAGCCGCCGCCTGGGGTCGTGGCGGAGACCAACGGGATCTCCCTAATTTGTGACGGTCGATTCTTGCGTCACCGATCATTGATGGTTACCGTTTCAGCACGGGGCGTGACTCTAGAACGTTCTAGGTCTCGATGGTCACCAGAGTCACTTGGCACCTGCTCGGCTGTCATGCCCCTTCGTCGACCGGATGGATCGGATGGAGAGGCGCAATGAGGAGACTGCTCGCCATGCTGGCGGTCGCCGCCACAGCCGGGGCCGCTCTGCTGGTTCCGGCAACTGCGCAGGCCGATGCCGGATCGGCGCTGGCCCTGTGCACCTCTGGCCGGTTCTGCAACTGGACCGGCACAAACTTCTCCGGCACGCTGTTCCAGGGCATCCCGCTGCCGGGTACGTCCGTCTGGTGCATCAACATGCCGGTCGGAACGCGCTCGATGAGCAACGGCACCAGCCTGACCCTGAGCGCCAACCAGAACCGCTGCGAGAACTCCGGCGGGTCGGCATCGGTGGTCGGCCCGGGGCAGGACAGGGCATCCTTCTCCTTCGTGGTCAACTCGGTGTCGTACTGCAGCGTCTGCCGCCAGCCGCGGGGAAGCATGCCGGGCGAGTAGACCGTCCAGACCGAGGATCATGGTCGCCTGCCGGCGTGGATCGCCGGCCGGCGATCCACAGCAGACAAGCGGCAGAGGATGGTCGTCCCGTGCTCGACAGGTCCCCGTCGCGGGTACGACAGCGGGCCACTGCTTGCGATCCGATGGACGCAGCTTGAAGGCACCCGTACCCTATGGGGCATGGAGAGCCGCCCGCTTGACCTACTGCTGTCGATGGCAGGAGTGGCTGGGTGAGCGCCTCGGCGATCGCCGGAACCAGCTCGGCTCCACGCGGTGGGCGCCTCCGTCGGTGGCTTTCGCTTCCCGACCGTCGTCCCGTCACGGTAGCGGCAGCGGTCGTGGTCACGGCGGTGCTCGGGGCGTTCGGCGCGGCGACCGGCTCCATGCTCGGGGCAACCACCCTGACCAATCTTCCGAGCGACACCGCGATGGTCGACCTGACCAGACGTGCCAGCGGCGTCGAGGCTCCTTCGGTCGTGCTGCGGCAGACCTCGGCACAAACAGCGGACCGGGTATTCACTGCGGTGACCTTGGACGGCAGGTGGGACGCGTCGCAGGCCCGGCAGCGCTACGCCGCCGCCGGCTGGTCGGTCTCAGAGATCGAGGTCGTACACGACCAGGCGGGCGTGGCGGACCCCGCTGCCTGGACCAGCGACTACATCCCCTCCCGTTACGACCGGTTCACCGCCGAGCATCACGGACTGGTCGTCGCGATCGCCGGCATGTCCGTCGGCGGCAAGACCACGGTCGGGGTGGACGCCTGGGCCGCAGGCTCACCAGTGCTGCGCATCCTGCTGGTCGCAGGCGTGGCGCTCGGGCTGTCCACCGGATGGCTGCTCGCGGCGGCGGTAGCACGGCGGATCCACTCGACACACCCCGCGCACCGGATCACCGTGGCTGCGCTGTCCGCCACCACCGTCCTCGTCCTCGCGGCACCCGTCGTCGCCCTGTATGTCAGCCTCGCGCACGCGATACGTCCGCACGCTCATACCGGCGGCCCGCTCCCCAGTGTGCACCACGCGCTGTCGCCCGTCCCGTACTGGCCAGCGGCACCGCCGTGGCTGCTTCCCGCCCTCAGCGCCGTCGGCGGGCTGCTCGTCATCGTCACCGTCGTGTTCGCCGCCCGGCCGCCGCCGGCCCGACTCGCCGCAGTCGGCATGCCGACTGGCGGCGTCCGCATCGCCGACGACTTCGAGGTGGCGGCGAACATGGTCAAGGACTCGATCGCCGAA